>CAJUQN010000205.1 GCA_910588625.1 uncultured Oscillospiraceae bacterium | reverse complement strand
ACCATAGACGACCCGCAGGACATGGCGCGGGTGGTGGCCGAAGTCAAGGCCCTGCCGGGAATCGACTGGAACGCCTTTACCGTGGAGATGGACAATGAAACTTACGAGAACGCCGCCGCTCCGCTGGCTACGCTGAATGAATTGGTCGTGACCCTGCTGGTGGTGATTATCGTTGTCAGCGCCATCATTCTGGCCCTGATATTGACCCTTTGGACAAAGACCCGCATCCATGAGATCGGCGTATTCCTGTCCGTGGGTATCAGGAAATCGGCTATTATCGGGCAGTATTTGATTGAGGTGCTGCTGATTGCCGTCCTCGCCTTTGGCCTGTCCTACTTCACCAGCAACGCCATAGCGGGGCAGATCGGCAACCACCTGTTGGAGCAGAGTATGCAGACCGGGCCGGAGGACGATAACGATGTTGTTTCCGTTGCCGCCTCCGTTGAGATAGGCGCGGATAATCTCGTGCAAAAGCCCTTACCCACTGAAAACGGCATCCAGGTATCGGTTGGGCTGGATAACCTTGCCCAGCTCTACTTGATCGGATTTGCCATCATCATTGTGGCGGTCAGCGCATCGTCTATCACGGTCATGCGGCTGAAACCCCGTGAAATCTTGTCGAAAATGAGCTGAAGGAGGGACTATCATGCCTATACTGGAATTGAAAAATGTTTCTTACGCCTACGAAAAGGGCAAGGCGGTTTTGCAGAACGTCAGCGGGTCACTGGAAACCGGGAAAATGTACGCCATCCTCGGCCCGTCCGGGTCGGGCAAGACCACGCTGCTGTCCCTGCTGGGCGGGCTGGATGTGCCGACACAGGGCAGCGTCCTGTTTGGCGGTGAGGACATTACGACAAAGGGCCTGGAACACCACCGCAGGAACCATATCTCGCTGATTTTCCAAAGCTATAATCTGATCGACTACATGACGCCCGTTGAAAATGTGCGGCTTACCGCCAAGCTGGACGCCGCCCCCATTCTGGAACGGCTGGGGCTGGAGCAGGACGAGATCACCCGGAATGTGCTGAAACTGTCCGGCGGACAGCAGCAGCGGGTGGCGATTGCGCGGGCGCTGGCCTCCGATGCCCCGGTCATTCTGGCGGACGAGCCGACCGGGAACCTGGACGCCGACACCGCCGAGGAAATCACGGCGATTTTGAAAGAGAGCGCCCATGCGTTCGGGAAGTGCGTGGTGGTCGTGACGCACTCTGGCGAGGTGGCAAAGCAGGCGGATGTGGTGCTGGAAATCAAACGGGGACATTTGAAAGAGAGGGAAATGTGATGAAGAAAATTACTGCTATTTTGGCGTGTATGCTGGTCTGCTTCTTGCTGTTCACCGGCTGTACCAATCAGAAAGACGGCAGCGATCAGGACACAAATTTGGGGAACTCTGTGGAAATTGATGATACAGACATTGAGATCGACACCGAACCGGGGTTGGACACTGAGGACAACTCCGACGATGTAACTTTACCTGACGGCTTTACCTACAGTTTCCGCGACCCAGACAATGCAGACGGCATTGTAGTCACACCGAGGGAGTAAAAAAATTCCCGTTTCACACAGGTTCCATATTGGCTTTATATACGTTCCACATGGCGGCGGTACTTTGGTAAAAAGTGCCGCCGCTGTGATTTTGGCGGCTTT
>CAJUQN010000204.1 GCA_910588625.1 uncultured Oscillospiraceae bacterium | reverse complement strand
CGCTATTTCAGGCTGATGAACCAGGGCGCTTTTATCTGTCGGCTCCATGTCAATTACAGGCCGGGGGGCGAGGAAAGCTGGAAAACCTGGGAACCCGCAGAGTACGCGGATATCTATACTGCGGCGGAACGGACCGTGGATCTGAAAGAGCTTGGCATTGAGGACGGCACCCATGTCCGTCTGATTGCCTTTATCGTATCCGGTTCCCGTCAGATCGCGGCGGAGGAATATATTTTTTACTCCAACATTGGCCGGACTGCGGCCTATAAGGCTTCCGGCACCTTGCTGAGCAGCAGACTGAATTTAGTGCGCTACGGTTGAATCTGTCCGCACCGGTACAAGCGGGACAGACAGGTCCTTGCCAAAGTCAAAAGATAGAAAGAAATGGGTGAAATTATGAGTACAAATCTTCCCCTTCAAAAAGAATTTAACCAACTGCTCTCGGAAAAGGCGGCATCCGCCCTGCCCGGAAAGCTGGACGGCAAATTTGTCGCCGCCGCCTGCCCCGCCGGGTTCAATTACGGCATCACCTACGGAGCGAACGCTTATTACAATGAGCAGACCCTCTCCACGCTGAATTCCACCATCCAGACGGATAAGGATGGGATCGTTAGCGTCAGCGCCCAGAAGCTGTCTGATCTGCTGCGCCAGGTTTTCAAAAGCACCGCTTTTGTCTTTTCCAAGGCGACGCAGAAGAAGCTCAACGAGTGGGACGAGGCTGCCGAGGCGCAGATCGCCTCTGTGCTGAGCGCCTTCACCGACTCCGGCTTCCATTTTACCGACCCGGTCCCTCCCGGAGGGAAGATCGCCGATGTGTTTAACCAGCTTACGGAGCAGTACGGTCCGGTCACGGAGACCTGTGATAATCTGCCTGTCTATTTGACCGCGCTGAAAGACGCGCTGGCAACCTATATCGAAATGTCCAATCAGGCGTACCAGCTCCACTCCCGCGCCTCCCAGGCCACGGCGGTCCTGAATGCCGCCATCCAGAACGCCACCGCGCCCACCGCAAAGAACGGCGGCCTCCAGACGGGGGACGCTTCCTACTATGTGGCGTTCGATAAGCTGCCCACAGCCAACCAGTTGATCGGCAGTTTGGGAACAGGAAGCAACGCGCTGAAGATCCATCTGTCGGGCGATTCCTTCTCATCCTCGGGCTGCAAAGTCCATGTGGAAGGGAAAGGCGATGTGCATATTCCCATTGTGGGCCTGCTGAACATTACGGCGTCTCACTCCTCGCAGGTGGATGTCAGCGAGTTCACATCTGAGAAAACGAGCTTTTCCATCGACATCACCTATCCTGGCCTGACCACTGTGGGTGTGATGCCGTTGTCCCTGTCCTCAGACAATAAGCTGGGCTGGTATGCGGTGAACATCCTGCGTGAGATCCAGGAGAATACCGGGAACGACAATGCGGACGGCTACAAGCTGCTGGGCAGTGAGTTCTCTGTCGAGAGCCTTTTCGGCCCGAAGGGCAGGCTGAATTTCCTCAAAACGTTTGTGATCAGCCGTGAGCCTACCATTGACGTGGTGTTCAAGGAAGTCAATGTGGCGGAGTTCAAAAAGCACATCCACACGGATAACAGCGTCAAGGTGAAACTGTTCGGCTTCATTTCGCTGGGCCCGGTCGAGCACAGCTATACGCTGGACAAGGTTGACAGCAACGAATCCGAGAAGTCCGTCACCATGCATTTTGCGGCCCCCGATGTCAGCGGCACGATCCC
>CAJUQN010000203.1 GCA_910588625.1 uncultured Oscillospiraceae bacterium | reverse complement strand
CCAAGCTCACCATCAACAATAAGCGGCTCAACCGCCAGGACTTCGAGCAGAAGATTCTCCTGCCCAGGCAGGACGATTACCTGGACGGCTACCGCGCCGAGTACAACGCCATGCTGATGGATAAGGTCACCGACAGCTCCAACAGCGTGGTGCAGGAGCGGTACATCACCCTCTCCGTCCATCGCAAGAGCATCGAGGAGGCCCGCACCTTCTTCGACCGGGTGACGGCGGACGTGACCACCCGCCTGAGCCACCTGGATGCCCACAGCGAGGAGCTGGACGCGGTTGAGCGCCTCCGGGTGCTGCATGACTTCTACCGCACCGGGGAGGAGACTGAGTACCATCTGGACCTCCGGGATCTCATGCGGAAGGGCCACAGCTTCAAGGATACCATCTGCCCGGACAGCCTGGAGTTCAAGAAAGACTACTTCGTCATGGGGGACAAGTTTGGCCGGGTGCTGTTCCTGAAGGAGTACGCCAGCTACATCAAGGACAGCATGATCTCTGAACTGACCGCCCTGAACCGCACCATGATGCTGTCCATTGACGTGATTCCCGTCCCCACGGACGAGGCCGTCCGGGAGATGCAGAACCGGCTCCTCGGTGTGGAGACGAACGTCACCAACTGGCAGCGCCGGCAGAACAGCAACAACAATTTCTCCGCCGTAGTGCCGTATGATCTGGAGCAGCAGAGAAAAGAGACAAGGGAAATGCTGGACGATCTCACCACCCGTGACCAGCGGATGATGTTTGCGGTGGTCACGCTGGTGCATCTGGCGGACAGCAAGGAGGAACTGGACAGCGACACGGACGCCCTCCAGTCCGCCGCCCGGAAGCACCTGTGCCAGCTCTCCACCCTCAACTGGCAGCAGGCGGACGGGCTGGTGACCGCCCTGCCCCTGGGCCTGCGGCGGATCGATGCCCTACGCACCCTGACCACTGAGGCACTGGCTGTCCTCATACCCTTCAAGGCCCAGGAGGTGCGGGACCAAGGCGGGGTGTACTATGGGCAGAACGTGATCAGCAAAAACCTCATCATTGCCAACCGGAAGGAACTGCTCAACGGCAACGGATTTGTGCTGGGCGTGTCCGGCTCCGGCAAGTCCTTCACCGCCAAACGGGAGATGGTCAATCTGGCACTCTCCACAGAGGATGACATCATCGTCATAGATCCTGAGTCGGAGTACCGGCCCCTCATCGAAGGGCTGGGCGGCGAAGTGGTGAATATCTCCGCCACCTCCCCCAACCACATCAACGCCATGGACATGGAGCAGGGCTACGGGGACGGCGAGAACCCTGTGGTGCTGAAATCCGAGTTCCTGCTGTCCCTGTGTGAGCAGCTCATGGGGGACCGGCTGCTGTCCGCCAAAGAGAAATCCATCATCGACCGCTGCACCGCCAATGTCTACCACAGCTACATCAAGGGCGGCTACCAGGGGAAAGCCCCCACCCTCCAGGACTTCCACGCCGAACTGCTCCGCCAGTCTGAGCCGGAGGCGCGGGACGTGGCCCTGGCGATAGAGCTGTTCACCGAGGGCAGCCTCAACACCTTTGCCAAGCCCACTAATGTGGACACGGACGCCAGAATCCTGTGCTACGACATCCGGGATCTGGGCAAGCAGCTCCTTCCGGTAGGTATGCTGGTAGTGCTGGACAGCGTGTTTAACCGGGTGATCCGAAACCGGGCGCTGGGCAGGAACACCTGGGTCTATATTGATGAAATCTACCTTCTTTTCCAGCACGAATACAGCGCTAATTTCCTGTTTACCC
>CAJUQN010000202.1 GCA_910588625.1 uncultured Oscillospiraceae bacterium | reverse complement strand
ACAAAACTACATTTTTTCCTCGGCGTTTTTTTACATTTTATCACTGGCGCTGACATCAGAGCGTCCGGCACAGCGAAGGGCAGACGGGGGATGATCAGCAGGGACACGCAGTCGCCAGGGAAGTCGAAGCCCTCCCAGGCGGCCCCCTCCGCCAGCAGCACACTGCCTGGGCTGGCCTTGAACTGCTCCGTGGTATGGATTGCGCTGCGGCCCATGGTGAACAGCGGATAGCGCAGACCGTGGCCCGGCAGACGTTCTTTCACCGCCGACATGGCGGCATAAGACGTGAACAGCGCCAGGGCGTGGCCCTGGGCCGCGTCCAGCAGGGCGGCGATCTCCTTTGCCAGCTCGTCATAATAGGCTGCGGACTTTTGCCTGGGTGGAACCTGCGGTAAGTACAGCAGACAATTCTGCTGGTAGTCGAAGGGCGAAGGGGCCACGGACTCCGTGACACGGCTGTCGGTCAGCAGGCCCGTTTCTTCTTTGAAGCGCCGGAAGTCCTCGCCTACGGCCAGGGTGGCGGAGGTGAGGATGGCGGGCCGCTCCTGCCGCCAGAGGGTCTGGCGGAGCTGGGCGGTCAGATCGGAAATGGTGGCACACAGCATGGTGCCGCCGTGAGCATCTTCCTCCGTGTAGAAAACCATATCCGGGTGGCCCTGGTGGAATAGGGACACCGTAGAGGACACGCTGTTCAGCCGCCTGCGGGTGGCAGGCGTGAGCAGGCCGTGGAGCTGTCGGTCGATCACCGTCAGGCTCCGCTCCGGTGCGGCCAGCGATGTTTTGTAGTGGACGAAGGGCCTGTCCTCCGGCGGGCGGTCCAGCTTCCGCAGCAGGCCCTTGGCGCTGTCGTTCAGGACTTCTGCAGCCAGCAGGAAGCGTTCCCCTCGCAGACTGTGGGTGAGCGCACGGATGTCCTCCGCAGCCAGGGTCACCCCGAACATCTGGCGGGCTGTCTCCGGCAGCTTGTGGGCCTCGTCCACGATGAGGGCGCAGGCGTCCGGCAGGATGGGCTTTCGCCCGCTGCCCCGGTGGATGGCGTCCGCCAGCAGCAGGTTGTGGTTGCAGATCTGGAAAAGATACCGCCCGGAATCGCACTTCTCCAAAAAGAAACGATACCGGCAGGTCTCCTGCGAACAGTTGCAGATCTGGGGGACGCAGACACGTTCCCGGTCATAGCCGCTGAGATGGGCGATCTCGTCCATGTCCAGCTCATTCCGCAGCGCAAGCAGGGCATTCCCGGCCCTCCAGTTTTTCTTTCGGAGATCCAACTGGCCCAGCCGCCGTTCCAGACGGTCATCGCAGACATAGTGGGACTTCCCTTGCGGATCACCGCCTGGAGGGGCTGTGTAATCATGCCGTCCTCCGCCAGCAGGCTGGACAGCAGGGGGAGATATTCGTCCCGTGCCGCGGTTTGGAGGGCAATGCTGGAGGTGGAGATCAAAATAGGTCGGACAGGGAGCCCACTGGCGGCGCGGAAGCGGTGGTACACCGTCCCCGCCGCCAGATAGGCGTAGGTCTTGCCGATCCCCGTCCCGGTGTCGCACAGGGCGATGCCACCCTCCAGCATGGCGTTGAGCATTTGGTGGCAAAGGGCCACTTGGGCGGGACGCTCCGCCATGTTCCGGGTGGGGAGAAGGTCTTTGAATATGTGGTCGATCTCGTTATGGGCGTTTTGCCTGTTATTGTCGTAATTCATCCGTAAAATTCCCCTTGATGGTTCATTTTTTCGTAGGTACTCATCGTATTCTCAGCTCGACCCCCGATGAGATATAGGGAACAGTAAC
>CAJUQN010000201.1 GCA_910588625.1 uncultured Oscillospiraceae bacterium | reverse complement strand
AGCTGGACACCATTGGGGACCGGAAAACGGCGCTCTTTCTCATTATGAGCGACACGGACGACAGCTTTAACTTCCTAATCAGCATGGTTTACACCCAGCTGTTCAATCTGCTGTGCGAAAAGGCCGACGATGTGTACGGCGGACGGCTCCCGGTCCATGTGCGCTGCCTCATTGACGAGTGCGCCAACATCGGGCAGATTCCGAAGCTGGAAAAGCTCATGGCGACCATCCGAAGCCGGGAAATTTCCGCCTGCCTGATTTTGCAGGCCCAAAGCCAGCTGAAAGCCATTTACAAGGACAACGCCGACACCATTGTTGGCAACTGCGACTGCTCCATCTTCCTGGGCGGCAAGGAACCGACCACCTTGAAGGAGCTGTCGGCCCAGCTGGGCAAGGAGACCATCGACACCTACAATACCGGCGAAAGCCGGGGCCGTGAGCTGTCCCACTCGCTGAATTATCAGAAGCTGGGCAAGGCGCTCATGGACGTGGACGAATTGGCCGTGATGGACGGCGGCAAGTGCATCCTGCAACTGCGGGGCGTGAGGCCGTTCCTCTCGGATAAATTCGATATAACCCAGCATCCCCTATACAAATACCTTGCCGACCATGACAAGAAAAACGCCTTTGACATAGCGCGTTTTTTGTCCACCCGGCTCAAACCCAGACCCAACGAGGTCTGTGACGTGTTTGAGGTAGATGTATCGGAGGAGGACCCAGGCTCCGAGTAAGCGGGGCCAATCGGTTTGTGAAAACCGGGGAAACGTACCTTCAAAAATTTATCAATATTTTTCGGAGGTACTATATGGATTTCTTTAACTCTGCTGTTGATGTTTTGCAGACCCTCGTGATCGCTCTCGGCGCTGGCCTCGGTGTGTGGGGCGTTATCAACCTTCTGGAAGGTTATGGCAATGACAACCCCGGAGCCAAGTCCCAGGGGTAACGGAAGCCCTCCACGGACGAGCAATCGCCGTGAAGCGTATGGTGAAAGTCCATACGGCAACAGATTGAATTGCTGGGACCCCCTAAAGCCATGTGTGCCACAACATAGGATTGAAATAAATCCAGGTGTGACGGCGGCGAAAGCGGAAAAAAACGCATGGATGGCGCATGGCGCGAGCCTAAACGCCGGAACAATGGGCAATCAGCAGCGAAGCCTCGAACAGAGGAACGTCCAACGACTATCCCTTGCGGGAGTAGGGCCAAGCGGCCCGAAGCGGTCTGCCCCGCACAGAGCGGGTGAAGATATAGTCTGCGCCCATGTGAAAGCATGGGGAGTTCCCCCGGACGGGTGGAACCGCATTGGAGCAGCGACCCAATGTGAACAAAACGGATGAAGCAGCTCATGGCGGGGGGCGGTGTGGCCCTGATCGGCCTGACGCTGATTCCCCTGCTGTCCGGGCTGTTCGGCTGATCGCAGGCCGCAGCCCCAATCCCCAGCCCCTCCCGCCCCCGGCGGGAGGGGCCTCGAAAGGAGGGTAAGCCCCTATGGATTTCGTACTCGACGCAATCACGGAATGGCTCAAGGAACTGCTGGTCAGCGGCATCATCGGCAATCTCTCCGGGATGTTTGACAGCGTGAATGAAAAGGTGGGAGACATCGCCGCCCAGGTGGGCGCGACCCCCCAGGGCTGGAACGGCGGCATTTTCAGTATGGTCCAAAACCTGTCCAACACCGTCATTCTCCCCATCGCGGGGGCCATCCTCGCCTTTGTTATGACGCTGGAGCTGGTGCAGATTCTCATGGACAAGAACAACCACCACGACATCGAATCGGCGGTTTTCTTCAAGTGGAT
>CAJUQN010000200.1 GCA_910588625.1 uncultured Oscillospiraceae bacterium | reverse complement strand
TTCCACGACGCGGACTACTTCGTCCAGCACATCTTCAACTGCTGCCTGGTGAACATCGGCGATATGTTGGACAACGGCACCATGATTAACGGCAAGCTCATCGAGTCCCCTAAGAGCTTCCAGGTGGCCTGCACCGTGGTTACGCAGATCATCTCCTGCGTGGCCTCCAACCAATACGGCGGGCAGTCCGTGGAAGTCAGCCATCTGGGCAAGTACCTGCGCATGACCTATGAGAAGTATATGCGCAAGACCCGTGAGACCGCCCCGGAGCTAGATGACGCCACCGTGGAAAAGCTGGCCTATGCCCGCACCAGGGACGAGCTCAAGAGCGGCGTGCAGACCATCCAGTACCAGATCAACACCCTGATGACCACCAACGGCCAGTCTCCCTTCGTCACCCTGTTCCTGGTGCTCCGGGAGGGCGACCCCTACATGGAGGAGAACGCCGCCATCATCAAGGAGATTTTGTCCCAGCGGCTGGAGGGCATCAAGAACGAAAAGGGTGTGTACATTACCCCCGCCTTCCCCAAGCTGGTGTACGTACTGGACGAGTGCAACAACCTCACCGGCGGCAAGTATGACTACTTGACAGAGCTTGCCGTCAAGTGCTCCGCCAAGCGGATGTACCCCGACTACATCTCCGCTAAGAAGATGCGGGAGCACTACGAGGGCAACGTGTTCTCCCCCATGGGCTGCCGGTCCTTCCTGTCCCCCTGGAAGGATGAAAACGGCAATTACAAATTTGAGGGCCGGTTCAATCAGGGCGTGGTGTCCATCAACCTGCCCCAGATCGGCATCCTCTCCGGCCGGAGCGAGGAGAAGTTCTGGCCCCTGCTGGAGGAGCGGCTGGAGCTGTGCTTCGAGGCCCTGATGTGCCGCCACAACGCCTTGAAGGGCATCCGCTCCGACGTGTCCCCCATCCACTGGCAGTATGGCGCAGTGGCCCGGCTGGACAAGGGCGAGACCATCGACAAGCTGCTGTACGGCGGGTACTCCTCCATCTCCCTGGGCTATATCGGGCTGTATGAGGTGACCAAGCTGGTGAAGGGCTGCTCCCAGACCGAGCCGGAGGGGGAGGATTTCGCCCTGCGCCTGATGAACCACCTGCGGGAGACTACCGACCGCTGGCGTCGTGAGACCAACATCGGCTTTGCCCTGTACGGCACTCCGGCGGAGAGCCTGTGCTACCGCTTCGCCCGCATCGACAAGGAGCGTTTTGGAACTATACCCGATGTAACCGACAAGGGTTATTACACGAATAGTTATCATGTGGACGTGCGGGAGGACATTGACGCCTTCTCCAAATTCACCTTTGAGAGCCAGTTCCAGAAAATCTCCTCCGGCGGCTGTATCTCCTACGTGGAAATTCCCAATATGAGACACAATCTGGAGGCCCTCAAGGACGTGGTGCGCTTTATCTACGACAACATCCAATACGCTGAGTTCAACACCAAAAGCGATTTCTGCCAGGTGTGCGGCTACGACGGGGAGATTATCGTCAACGAGGACAACGAGTGGGAGTGCCCGGTCTGCCACAACAAGGACCACGCCAAGATGAACGTTACCCGCCGTACCTGCGGCTATCTGGGCGAAAACTTCTGGAACGAGGGAAAAACTAAGGAGATCGCGTCCCGGGTGCTGCATCTTTGAACATAAATAATTTGGGGTTCTCTTTATAACTCTACTGCTCACATAAATAAACCCACATATTTGGTGCGATGCTCAAATATGTGGGTTCACTTTATCAAGAGATTTCCTCTCAACCTACATTAACACTCTAGATGGTGTCGTCAATAAAGGTGTGATATAATAGTCCCCAAAAGAAGCGGGAG
>CAJUQN010000199.1 GCA_910588625.1 uncultured Oscillospiraceae bacterium | reverse complement strand
ATCCTATACCCGCTGCGTTGGAGCAATTTCCCAGCGTCGATCACGATGTCCCCTTGCTGTCCCACACATCATCTACACCCAGGGCTTTGGCCTGATCGGTAAAGACGCCAGTGGAATGGGCGTAGAAGTAAGCCATCATTGTTTTTACAGTGGGGTCGGAAATGGGCTGGGGGTTGCCCCAGGTGTGGCCCTTCAGCGACCAGCCCATGCCCTTGCCCTTTTCCGCGCAGAAGCCCATAGTGCTTTTTCCATCGTAGTTAAAGTGCATCTGGTGCATATAGCACTCGCCCAGGGCCGGGGAATCGTACTTGGTTCCGCTGTATGCGCAATCGTCCATCTTGATGGTGCTGGGGTTCGCCGCCAGCGCCGTGGAGGGCAGCAGTCCCAGCATACACACCAGCACCAACAGCAGAGCCGTCATGCGGGTGAGTGCGGAATAGGTTTTCTTCCTCATAAAAAGTTCTCCTTTGCTTTTTCGGGCAAGAGAAAAGGTCCTCCAGCCTGGGCTGAAAGACCTTTCTCTGTCCGTATTTTGTTATCCGTAGGGATTGATGGTGTCCGGCCTGCCGACAAACATATAGCAGTAAGTCACTCCGCCGCTCTCCGTCACGCCCACGCCGATGCTGTCACATTTGGGGTCTATCATCGCCTGGAAGTGGCCGGGGGATTTGATCCAGTTCTCCAAAGCGTGCTGGGCGGTGTCCGCAGTTGCCACGCCGGTAAACACCGTGAGATTGGAGCCGAAGCCGTGGGAATATCCAGCAGCAATCACGGCCTCACATTCCTCCTGATTGTGGTGGTAAGTGTAATGCTGGTCGGAGCAGGCTTGCGCGGCGGTCATCAGAGCCTCGCTGACTGGCAGCTCCGCCGCGCCGTTTGCCATGCGGGTCTGGTTGATAAGCTGAATCAATTCCTGCCGCACGTCCAGATTTTCCGGCTGGCCTTCGGTGTCCGTGCTGGCGGGGGCAGCAGGGTCAACGGCGGTGCCGACTGTGAGCGTCAAGGTCCCGCTCTCTCCGGCACGGTTGGCGGCGGTGATTTCCGCAGTTCCCTCGGACTTGGCAACGGCCACCCAAAAGCCCGCTATTTGCTCTACCGCTACTGTGTCCGGGGCGCTGGAGGTGACGGTGTACTCTGTTCCGCTGGGGCCGATGATGAGGCCGCTGCGCTCACCCACATTTAACGAATTGCCTTTGTAGCTGCCCACTCGGATTGTCTCGGCGGGAGCTGCCGCCCTTGCAGGGAGGGTCAGGCCAAATACCAGCGCGGCGCAGGCGATTCCAGCGGTCAGGCGGCTTGCAAAATCTTTCATCTTCATAGCTCTTTATCTCCTTTGTGGTGGTTTTGTGGTTTCGTTGTGAAAAAGATACCACAGAAGAAGAAAAGTGTCGAGGATGCCGCCTGGACCGCCGCCTTAGACCTCCTGGGCCACCACGCACCAGCGATAATCCCGCTCATTCATCACACAGGTATAGAGCGTGATCTGATTGCCGGACGTGGCGGCGGTGCCGCTGGTGTCCGTCTCACTGACTTTGGTAACGCTGGTAACGGAATAGGTCCGGGCGCCGAGTTGGGTGGTGAGGCTGATGGTGTCTCCGGCGTTCAGCGTGTGAATTTTGCCGAAGTGGTTCGTCACCCCGCGATTATGCCCAGCAAGGCAGACGTTGCCATTCCAGATGCTGGTGTTGGTGAAATGTCCCGCACCTTTGGCGAGCTGAGTGCTGTCTGTCCCCTCATAAATTTTGACATTCACGCCCAGGGACGGGATTTTCAGCGTCCCCAGGTGGCCCCCGGAGTAGTAGAGATCAGACGTGACCTCCGTGTAGGCGGTAGTCTGCGTGGTGGTGTAGCTGAACTGGCTTGTGCCGCCGCTTACGTCCACAGCAGGATAACCGCTGTTCGTGACAGTGCCGCCGCCCACGCTGCCCACCTGATTCACCAGCCCGCCGCTGAGAGCGCCGGGGACCAGATTGGGGGTCAGGTATTCCCCGGAGTTGGGCAGATAGCTGGTGGGGGTCCCGAAACCGGGCGGGATGAGGGCGGTGTTCTTGCTCCTGTCCACGTTGGGATTCTCCGCCGTATAGGGGGCGTCCTCGCTGGTGGGCCTGCCGAACAGGTAGTCCTCCGGCTCGTCAATGGTGTACTCCAGCGCATGGGC
>CAJUQN010000198.1 GCA_910588625.1 uncultured Oscillospiraceae bacterium | reverse complement strand
ATTTCCCCGAAATTTCCTCTTATTTTCCTCTTGACTTCATACCATTAGACTCCGTATCATTCGATTTGTAGATTCAAAATTCATCAAAGAGATTTAATTGGGTAGGACGGTTGTCTCTTAATCCTTCAATTTAGTTAAATCCTCTAAATACATTTCTGTATAACCACATTCTGGGCAGACTGCAACTCTAACATCATCTATAGTTGTCGCCTTTTGCTTTTCATCTATATGAACAACAATCCCATAGCCACCACCATTAATTTTAAGTTTTAAATCTGATTTCATGATTGCTCCACACTTTTCACATTTTCTCATTGTTTATACCTCCAAATTTCGATTTATCAGGATGATCATAGCACGACCAATCTTTTGGTTCAAACCGCAATCTGTGAAATCGACCAGTGCCATCAACACAAAAGGTAAAAGGAATAAGATTTTTGTGTTCACGATACGACAGGCAGCATCACCGTAAAGACCGTCAGGCCACCCCCGCTCTCCGCCGTGATCGTACCCTTGTGGAGCGTGACGATCTGCTTGGCGATGGCGAGGCCCAGCCCGGCCCCGCTGGAGCCGCGCCCCGTGTCCAGCCGGTAAAACTGCTCAAAGATGCGCTCCAGCTTCTCCTGGGGAATAGTCCCGCCGTGGTTGGAAAACCTCAGCTTTACGCGGTCCTCGCCGCTCTCGGCCTCAATGGTGATCTCGGTTCCGTCGTAGCTGTAATTCACCGCATTCCGTAAAAGATTGTCAAAGACTCTCTGCATCTTGTCGGCGTCGCAGTTCAGCAGAATGTCCTCCCCAGCCGCAAGGCGACAGGTCAGGCCCTTCTGATCCAAAACCGGCTGAAACTCATACACCAGCTGCTCCAGCAGGCGGGTTAGGTTGATCTCGCTGTATTGCAGGGTGATGGTGGACAGGCTGTACCGGGCGATCTCCAGAAACTCGTTGATTAAATCTTCCAGCCGCTCCGACTTGGCGAGGGCAATGGTGAGATACTTTTCCCGCAGTTCCTCGGAGAGCTGCTTTTCATCCCGCAGCAGGTTCAGGTAGCTGATGGAGGAGGCCAGGGGTGTTTTCAGGTCGTGGGCCAGGTACATCACCAGGTCATTTTTCTTCTGCTCGGCCAGGAGCATATCGCTCTTCTGCCGGTCAATGGTGTGCTTTGCCAGATTCATTTTCCGCTCAATGGGAAGCAACTCCGGGGGCAGAGAGATTTCTCCTGGCACGTTCTGGAACAGAGCGTCCATCCCCTTGCTGATACTCTCAAAATACCGGGTCAACCAGCGGAGATAACAGTAGAACAGGCCGGCGGCCACCAGCAGGAGGGACAGCAGAATGATGGCGTCCATGTGGCTGCGGAAGGTACGTTCATAGAACCGGAGGGCGGCGTCATAGTCCATGCCCAGTGTGTTTTGAAACAGGACCACCATTCCGTTGGCAAAGCGGCCCCGCAGCAGGACGGCGTAGGTAAGATAGATTACAGCGGCGGCGGCCGCCAGCACGGCGATGGTGCGGAGGAATATCTTCCTGCGGAACTGGCCGAAATCATTCTTACTTTTCAATGGTGTACCCAACCCCCCATACCGTTTTGATGAACCTGGGGCTTCGGGCAGGCTCGTCCAGCTTTTCCCGCAGCCGCCCGATGTGGGCCATGACGGTGTTGTTGTTTTTCAGGAACTTCTCGCCCCACACCGCCTCAAACAGCTCCTCGGAGGGGACGACAACCCCCTGCCGCTCGCAGAGATACCAGAGGATGGAGAACTCCAGGGGAGTCAGCTGCACTTCCCTCCCAAACAGAAAGCACTTGTGGCTGTCCCGGTTGAGCGTCAGACCCCGAATGTTGTATTCATGGGCCGGTTCCTCCTGCTTTGGCGCGGAGCCGTTATAGAGCCTGTACCGCCGCAGCTGAGTCTTGACCCTGGCAACCACCTCCAGGGGATTGAAGGGCTTTGTGATGTAGTCGTCGGCCCCGATGGTCAGACCCATGATTTTGTCCCCATCCGCCCCCCTGGCTGTGAGCATGATGATGGGGCAATAGGACTTCTCCCGGATCTTCTTGCAGAGCTGAAAGCCGTCCGCGTCGGGCAGCATCACGTCCAGGAGCGCCAGATCCAGGTCTGTGTGTGCAATGCAGTCCAGGGCCTCCGCGCCAGTATAGCACTTGTGGACCGTGTAGCCGTCATTTGTGAGATAAAGCTCCAGCACGTCGGCCAGTTCCTTTTCATCGTC
>CAJUQN010000197.1 GCA_910588625.1 uncultured Oscillospiraceae bacterium | reverse complement strand
TTCGGTAAAACTGTTGTGCCACAATGGATTGAAGCGGGTCAAGGAAAAGGAGATTAGATTGGTTATCTCCCCATGGACATCCAGGGCGCTAACCTGTTCTTCCAACTCATTGCCAGGCGGTATGAGAAGACGTCTACCGTCTTTACCTCCAACAAGACCTTCTCCCAGTGGAACGAGGTTTTTGCCGACGTCACCATCGCCTCCGCCATCCTGGACCGTGTCCTGCATCACTGCACCGTCATCAACATCAAGGGCGAGTCTTACCGCCTGAAGGAGCGCAAGGAATTTATGCGCCAGAAACAGCAAATCGTGAACACTCTTTTTGAGCAAGGAAGCACCTGATTTTGTTACCCCCCCACCGCCGAAAAACGACAAAATTTGTTCGGCGTTTTCTTACAATTTTAGATTGGCGTTGACACTCGCTTTTGGCTGTGTTACTCGCGCTGGTGTTAGAAAGTGTTCGTGTGGGGGCGGTTCCTTTTTCCATATCTTTAAGTGAAGGAAACGGAGACCTCATCCTTACCAACTACAAAAAAGCTGTCATAGCTTGTTGTTGTCTATTCTGCCTTATCGCCTTCAATCCCTTGTGCCGCAATGGATTGAGGGCAATCCTCATGCTTCTTATCATTTTTTGCTGTAGCTTAAAACAGTACGTCTTTTGATGCCCGTGTCGGTTTTGTGTCGGTTTCTTTTAGAACGCAGATGGGCTGACCTCATCTCTTTTCGCCCCTACGCTTTTATAGATTACCCTTGCAAACCGCCCATAATTCGGCTATAATATGACTATAATAAGATATTAGCCGAGGTGATAATCAATGTATATTGCCCGACATATGGAACAAGTATCGAATCAAATCAACACGCAGTACCCCGTCCTCCTGGTGACCGGCCCCCGGCAGGTAGGCAAGACCACCATGCTGGAGCACCTGGCCCAAAAGGAGGGCCGGGGCCGGGAGACCATTACGCTGGACGATCTGACCGTGCGGGAACTGGCAAAGACCGACCCGAAGATGTTCTTCCAGCTCCACCGCCCGCCTCTCCTCATCGACGAGGTGCAGTATGCCCCAGAGCTGTTCCCTTATATCAAAATGATGGTGGACGAGCGCCGCCAGCCCGGAGATTTTTGGCTGACCGGCTCCCAGCTCTTTTCCATGATGGAGGGCGTCCAGGAATCGCTGGCAGGCCGGGTGGCGCTGCTGCAGCTCTCCCCGCTGTCCTACGGCGAACTTATCGCGGACAGCGGCACAGCTCCCTTCCGGGTGGATCTGTCCGCCCTGACCCAGCGGCAGGCCGCCCGTCCGGCCCTGGACACCCCCGCCATATTCCAGCGCATTTTCACCGGCGGGATGCCCGCTCTGGCCAGCGGGCAGTATGCCAATCCAAACATCTTCTACTCCAGCTATATCAGCACCTATCTGGACCGGGATGTTCGGCGGCTCTCCGCCGGCATTGACGATTTGAAGTTTTTGGGCTTTCTGCGGGCCGCCGCCGCCCGAACCGGCCAGCAGGTCAACTACAAGGGCATCGCGGACGACGCCGAAATCGACCAGGCCACAGCCAAAAACTGGCTCCACATCCTGGAATCGCTGGGCATCGTGTTCCTGCTCCGCCCTTACTCCAACAATGTGCTGAAGCGGACGGTGTCCACCCCCAAACTGTATTTCTATGACACAGGGCTGGTGTGCTACCTCACCCGCTGGAGCAGCCCGGAGACAGCCATGAACGGCGCCATGAGCGGTGCGCTGTTGGAAAACTATACGGTGGCCGAGATTATGAAAACCTATCAGAATACCGGACAGGAGCCGTTTTTGTATTACTACCGGGACAAGGACGCCCGGGAGATCGACCTGCTGCTGGAACAGGACGGCAAGCTGTTCCCCATTGAGATCAAAAAGATGGCTGCGCCGCCGAAAAAGCTGACAAAGGTATTTGAACTGATTGACAAGTCGCCCTTACAGCGCGGAACCGGCGCGGTGCTGTGTATGGCCGACAAGCTGGGGGCTTTTGACCAGGATAACCTGATTGTCCCCATTTCATTGATTTAGCAGGATACGCCGCAAGTCGGACGCAAAAATAGCAGGGCCATGACCATAAAACGTCACGGCCCTGTTTATAGTTCGCCTCTCATTCCGGCGGGATAAACCGATATCCCACGCCCCAGACAGTCTCAATTACACTCGTATAATAAGATTTGCAGACGATTTATAGTGAGTCTGCTTAGTTCACTTTGC
>CAJUQN010000196.1 GCA_910588625.1 uncultured Oscillospiraceae bacterium | reverse complement strand
CATCCGGGAGGAACTGGCCCTGCTGCTGGAAAACGAGGGGTACGCCCCCATCGTTGGGGAGGATTTTTCCACCATCCTGGAGCAGGCCGGCCGGGAGTGCCCCGACCTGGTTCTGCTGGACGTGGGCCTGCCCGGACGGGACGGCTTTTCCCTGTGCGCAAACCTGCGAAAGTCTGTTAAGGCCCCGGTGATCTTCGTCACCAGCCGCAGCTCCAGCCTGGATGAAGTGCGGGCGCTGAGCCTGGGAGGGGACGACTACATCACCAAGCCCTACAGCATCCCCGTCCTGCTGGCCCGGATCAAGGCCGTTTTGCGCCGGAGCGGGGCAACCGACGGGACGGACGTACTGGAGGCAGCGGGCCTTTGCGTGAGCCTTACCAAAGGAACTGTATCGGTCAGTGGTCAGACGGCGGAACTCACCCGGAACGAGCTGCAAATCCTGGCCTGTCTGATGGCCCACGCAGGCCAGATCGTTTCCCGCGCCGATTTGATTGAAACGCTCTGGGACAATCAGATTTATATCGACGACAACACCCTCAGCGTCAACATGACCCGGCTTCGGACAAAACTGGCGGAGATTGGCTTGCCTGACGCCATCAAGACCCGCCGGGGAATGGGGTATCAGCTATGAGGATGTCTGAGTTTCTCGCCGACCATATGGGACAGCTCCTGCTCCGGGCAGTTTTTACCGGGGCGGCGGTATTGTTCCTGCTGGCCACCGGCACCGCCCCCGGGGTGGCCGTATTATTGCTCATTGTATGGCTGCTGGTGTTCACGTCGTCTCAGGTTGTGGACTATCTGCGCCAGCGGACCCGTCTGCAAGAGCTGGAAGGCATCATGGACGGCCTGGACAAGCAATATCTGTTTGCCGAGCTGGCCCCCAGGGGCCGCACCGTCTATGAACGCAGGCTGCTGGATTTCTGCCGCCGGGCAGGGCGTGCCATGGCCACCCAGGTGTCCGAGGCCCAGGCCGCCCAGCGGGAGTACCGGGAGTATGTGGAGAGCTGGGTCCACGAGGTCAAGACCCCTATCACGGCAGCGGGCCTCATTTGCCGGAACGCCGAGCCGGAGTTCCGGCGCAGATTGGCGCAGGAGCTGGCCCAGATTGAGGCCCATGTAGAGCGTGCCCTGTTTTACGCCCGTGCAGAGAGCCTGGAAAAGGACTTCATCCTCCGAGAGTCCAATTTATCAGATATCGTATCCCAGGCCGTGGGCCAGCACCGGACCCTGCTCATCCAGAGCGGTGTCCGGATGGAGACGGAGGACTTGGAGCAGACGGTTTTCACCGATGGCAAATGGGCGGCCTTTATTCTGGGCCAGCTGCTGCAAAACGCGGCCCGCTACCGGGGAAACCAACCACTGGTCACTCTATCTGGGCGGCAGCTGGGCAGACAGGTCCAGCTCACCGTCAGCGACAGCGGGATCGGCATCCCCGCCCACGAACTGCCCCGGATCTTTGACCGGGGGTTTACCGGCAGCAACGGGCGGGCCCAGGGCGGCTCCACCGGCATGGGGCTGTACCTGTGCAAAAAACTGGCGGATTGCCTGGACATCGGCCTGCGCGTCGCCTCCGAGGTAAATAAAGGTACCTCTGTCACCCTCACCTTTCCCTCCCGGGAGAACCTTACAAAAGTGTAAGGAAAACCGATACCAATTCGATACAAACGGCCGCGCTTTGGGCGTATCATAGGGCCATCAGCAAAGGAGGCGGCTCTATGCTACAGGTCAAAAACATCGAAAAATATTACGGCAGCAAAAACAACGTCACCCGCGCCCTGGACCGGGTGAGCTTCGACGTGGACGCCGGAGAATTCATCGCCATCATGGGCGCGTCGGGCAGCGGCAAAACCACCCTGCTCAACTGCATCTCCACCATCGACACGGTGAGCGCCGGGGACATCCTGCTGGACGGGGAGAGCATCGCAGCCCTCAGCGAAGGCGAGCTGGCCCGGTTCCGCCGGGAGCGGCTGGGCTTTGTGTTCCAGGATTTTAACCTGCTGGATACCCTGACCATTGAGGAGAACATCGGGCTTGCCCTGTCCCTGAACCACGCCGACCCCAGCACGGTCCAGCGGCAGGTGGCGGATGTGGCCCAAAAGCTGGGCATCAGCGACATCCTACCCAAGTTTCCCTATCAGGTGTCCGGGGGGCAGAAGCAGAGGGCGGCCTGCGCCCGGGCCATGGTGGCGGGGCAGTCCCTGCTGTTGTGCGACGAGCCCACCGGGGCCCTGGACTCCAAGGCGTCCAAAAACCTGCTGGAAATCATGACGAAGATGAACCGGGACATGGGGGCCACCATCCTCATGGTCACCCACGACGCCTACAGCG
>CAJUQN010000195.1 GCA_910588625.1 uncultured Oscillospiraceae bacterium | reverse complement strand
CGGACAAGGAGGTACACCGCATGAAAAAAGAAGTGCGAACGGTGGTCTACGATGATGAACTCCGCATAGAGGCTTACCGTTTTGAGGGCATTGTGCAGCCTTTTCCGAACCATTTTCACGAATACTATGTGATCGGCTTCATGGAAGATGGGGAGCGTGTCCTGTCCTGCAAAAACCAGGAGTACGCCATCATAAAGGGTGATGTTCTTCTGTTCAACCCAGGGGACAACCACGCCTGTGCCCAGAGTGACGGCGGGACGCTGGATTACCGGGGCTTCAACATCACCAAGGAGGTCATGCTGGACTTGGCGGAGGAAGTCACCGGCAGACGGGAGCTGCCCGGATTTTCCCAAAACGTAATCTTTGATGAAGAAGTCACCTGCTATCTGCGCCCGCTCCATGAACTGGTGATGAAAGGCTCCAATGAGTTTGGCAAAGAGGAAAATCTGCTGCTCCTGATTTCTCTGCTAATCCAGCAATACGGCCAGCCCTTTGAGAACTGCGTCCCGGAGTGTCGGGAGGAAATTGAAAGAGCCTGTGCCTTTATGGAGCAGCATTATACCCAGCGGATTTATCTGGATCAGATCTGCCGCTGCGCCGGATTGAGCAAATCCACCCTGCTCCGGGCCTTTGCCCGCTCAAAAGGCGTCACACCGTACAGCTACCTGGAAAACATTCGCATAGGCAAGGCTAAAAAGCTGTTGGAGCAAGGTGTTCCCCCCGTTGAGGCGGCACTGCAAACCGGCTTTTCCGATCAAAGCCACTTCTCCAATTATTTCAACCGATTTATTGGACTGGCCCCCGGTATCTATCGGGACATCTTCAAGGATACGGAGGAAATGCCGCATGAAGGGTAATGGCACAGCGGGCCATCTCTCCGCCCTGCTCACGATCATCATTTGGGGAACGACTTTTATCTCCACCAAAATTCTGCTGACCGACTTCCAGCCGGTAGAGATACTGTTCTTCCGCTTCGTCATGGGACTGCTGGCCCTGTTGGTTGTTTATCCCCAACCTTTGAAAGGGACGAACCGGCAACAGGAATTGACCTTTGCCGCCGCGGGCCTATGCGGGATATGCCTTTACTATCTGCTGGAAAATATCGCACTTACCTACACAATGGCCTCCAATGTCGGGGTGATTATCTCCGTAGCTCCGTTTTTCACGGCCATCCTGTCCCACCTGTTTCTGAAAGAGGAAAAGCCCCATACCAGCTTTTTCATTGGCTTTGTAGTGGCTATGACCGGGATCGCTTTAATCAGCTTCAACGGCTCCAAGCTGGAACTAAACCCCACCGGGGACTTGCTGGCGCTGCTGGCCGCGCTGATTTGGGCCTGTTATTCTGTGCTGACAAAGAAAATCAGCGGTTACGGCTACCACACCATTCTCACCACCCGGCGGGTGTTCTGCTATGGCATCCTGTTCATGCTCCCAACTCTGTTCCTGTTCGATTTCAGGCTGGAACTGGCAAGGTTTGCAAATCCTGTGTACCTGTTCAACATTCTCTTTTTGGGCTTGGGCGCATCAGCCCTGTGCTTTGTCACCTGGAATTTCGCGGTCAAGGCGCTGGGAGCGGTCAAAACGAGCGTTTATATCTATATGGTTCCTGTTATTACAGTGGTGACTTCCGTGGCAATCCTCCATGAAAAAATCACCGCCCTGGCTGCTGTCGGAACAGCTTTGACACTGGCGGGTCTGCTCCTGTCCGAGAGCAAACTATTTTTGAGAAAAGAGGCATAGTAAAATGGACTGGCAAAGTGAGAAGTGCGTCATGGTGATTGACGAGAGCCTACCCCTGGGTATTATTGCGAACACGGCGGCGATCATGGGGATCACCTTGGGAAAGAAAATGCCGGAGGTAGTAGGGGCCGACGTGACCGACCAAAGCGGCAACGAACATCTTGGCATCATCGAATTTCCTGTGCCCATCCTGCGCGGTTCGCCGGAGATCATCAAACAGATACGGGAAAAGCTCTACCAGCCTGATTTTCAAGATTTAACGGTGGTGGACTTCTCCGATCTGGCCCAGGGCTGCAAGACATATGACGAATTTGTTGAGAAGATGGGCCACGTTCCAGAAAGTACCCTGCAATATTTTGGTGTTGCGATCTGTGGCCCGAAGAAAAAGGTCAATAAGTTGACCGGCAGTATGCCGTTGCTGCGATAAGAATTATGCGCCGCAGCATGGGGGCTGCACATCCAACCCGTCCAGGTAGTCCGTCCCCCATTGGCACATAGCGTCTATAACGGGAATGATGCTTTCCCCGAAGGCCGTCAGGGAATACACCGTTTTCGGCGGCTTCTCCGGGATCACCTCTCTATGTATCATCCCG
>CAJUQN010000194.1 GCA_910588625.1 uncultured Oscillospiraceae bacterium | reverse complement strand
ATGAACCGGGACATGGGGGCCACCATCCTCATGGTCACCCACGACGCCTACAGCGCCAGCTACGCGGGGCGCGTGCTGTTTTTGAAAGACGGGCGCATTTTCAACGAGCTGCTCCGGGGGGAGCGGGACCGCCCGGTGTTGTACCACGAGATTCTGGACGTATTGGCCGCGCTGGGGGGTGACGTCAGTGACGTTATCTAAGCTGTCCCTGCGCAACGCCAAGCGGCAGGCCCAGGATTATCTGGTCTATTTTGTCACCGTGGTCATGGCCGCCGCCCTGCTCTACTCCTTCAACGCCCTGGTGTTTTCCCAGGAGATCAGCACCCTGTCCCAAAGCATGGCTATGCTGCCCATGATGATCGTGCTGGCCAGCATCGTGGTGGTATGCGTATTCGGCTGGCTGGTTGCCTACGCCACCGGCTTCATGCTCCAGCGCCGCAGCCGGGAGCTGGGCACCTATATCCTCATCGGTTTGGAGAATAAACAGGTGGCCCGGCTGTTTTTCCTGGAGAATCTGGCGGTGGGGGGCTGCGCCCTGGTCATTGGCATCCTGCTGGGTGGGCTGCTGTACCAGGCTCTGCGGGCCATCGTACTGGCTCTGTTCGGCACGGTCTATCACTTTTCCTTTGGCTTCTCCCTCCCGGCCCTGGCTCTGACGGTTGTTTATTTTGCACTCATCTACCTCCGGGCCCTGCACAAAAGCCGGAAGCGCATCCGCAAAATGAAAATCTATGACCTTATCTATTTTGACCGCCGGAACGAGGGCGCGGTGGTCAAGACCGGCAGAGGACGGCGGGTGGCATTCGTCCTGTCCATCGTCCTGGGCGTGGTGGGCACGGCGCTGCTCATGATACCCAACCTGGCCCTGGCCGTTGCCGGGGCGGGGTGCGTCATCGTTTCCCTGTTCGGATTCTTCCTCAGCTTTGCCTCCGGGGTGCCCGCCTTCTTCGCCAAACGGCCCGCCCGGAAGTTCAAGGGGCAGAATCTGCTGGTGTTCCGCACCCTGACGGCCAAATTGGACGCCATGGGGGTGCTGATGGCCACCATCTCTCTGATTTTCACCGCCACCCTGATCTCCGAGGGCACGGGGCTGGTGTTCCGGGGACTGTTCGAAGGCCGGGCGGCGGAGGATGCCTGCTTTGACCTATATCTCGCCCTCGATGAGGAGCAGATGAGTTCCGACGCCCCTCTGGACTATGTCCGGGAGCACATCCCGGTAGAGGATTCTCTGCTGTACAACGTCTATCGGAGCGAGGGCACCCAGCTTCTGGAGTATCTGGGACTGACAGAGGATGCCTTTCACTATGACTATACCCAGGATCCAGTGCTGCGCTACAGCGACTATGCCGCCCTGCGCTCCATTGCGGGCTATCCGCCGGTGGAACTGGGCCAGGGGCAGTACCTCATCCACGTCCAGGCGCATCTGGAAGGGGCGCTGAGGAACTACGGCGGGACGCTTACCTTGGGAGGCCGCACGCTCGCCCCAGGCGGTGTCTGCACGGAGCATTTGATGCAAGGTTTTGGTGTGTCCAACGGAACCTGGTACATCCTGGTGGTGCCGGACGAGGCGGCGGAGGGGCTGGCCGTCTACCATTGGGCATATGTCGCCCAAACGGCCCAGCCCGTGCCCTATGAGGACTTTTACAATCTGACGGATTTGGCGGACAAGGCTGCCCTGGAATGGCAGGTGGCCACCCGGGCCCAGGCGGAGGCGGAAGCAGCCGCCCAGACCGCTCTAATCGTGTTCCCCCTGTACTACTTGGCCCTGGCGCTGACCATGACCGCCGCCACCATCCTTACCATCCAACAACTCAGCGAGGCAGATCGTTACAAGCGGCAGTTCCAGTTGCTCCAAAAACTGGGCATGGATCGACGGGAGATGGCAAAGGCCCTGCGGACGCAGTTTGCCATCTACTACGCCCTGCCCGCTGTGCCGCCGGTGCTGATTGGCGTGCCGTTCATCGTACATCTGGCCCGCGCCCCGGAGCCGGGGGTCATGGTGGGGGCCAGCAGTCCCGCCGCCATTGTGGGCATCGCGCTGGCGCTGTTCTTCCTCATTTACGGGGTCTATATTCTGCTGGCCTATACCAGTCTGAAACGGAATGTGCTGCCGGAGTAGGAGAGCTGACCCAGATTCAGACCCAGAATGGGAAAATAGCGGGTGGAACCAATGGAGGGGAGCAGTGCTGGAAAGCAACCTTTTCTGGAGCAAATATGCCCCGAAAGCGCAAAAAACCGCCGTCAGCATCTCTGACAGCAGCCCCCCTCATAACCCGAAGGTCGTCGGTTCAAATCCGGCCCCTGCAACCAACTTAATAGGGTGAAAACGCTATCTTGCCTGTCAAGCCAGTGTTTTCAACGCCTACACAGCCTTCGGATGGCAAAATC
>CAJUQN010000193.1 GCA_910588625.1 uncultured Oscillospiraceae bacterium | reverse complement strand
AGGACGGCCACGACTTCACCGTGGGCATCCCCATGGACACCCCCATCACCCAGGCTGAACGGGTGGTGTCCGCCGGACAGGGCATCGGCGAGAAAGAGAACATGAAGCTCATCGAGGATCTGGCCCGCGCCGCCGGCGCCGCTGTCGGCTCCAGCCGCCCCGTGGCCGAGACGCTGAAATATGTACCCCTCAACCGCTATGTGGGTATGTCCGGCCAGAAGTTCAAGGGCAACCTGTATATCGCCTGCGGCGTCTCCGGGGCTGTCCAGCACCTGAAGGGCATCAAGGACGCCTCCTGCATCGTAGCCATCAACAAAAATCCCAACGCCAAGATCTTCAAGAACTGCGACTACGGCATTG
Organism: uncultured Oscillospiraceae bacterium; assembly: GCA_910588625.1. Classification (GTDB taxonomy): domain Bacteria; phylum Bacillota; class Clostridia; order Oscillospirales; family Oscillospiraceae; genus Enterenecus. Next base: position 2,071 of record CAJUQN010000193.1, on the reverse strand, counting down.
TGGGTGACGTGATGGAGATCCTGCCCCTGCTCACCGCTGCCCTGGACACCGGAGAGAAGCTCCCCGCCCCGCCCATGACCAAGATGAAGCGCATGGCCCCCAAGAAGGTCTATCAGCCCCGGAAGCTGTACATCTGCAACGGCTGCGGCCATGAATACGACCCCATGCAGGGCGATATCGAAAATGAGGTCAAGCCCGGCACCGCCTTCAAGGATCTGCCCGAGGGCTGGACCTGCCCCCACTGCGGCGAGGGCGTGGACGCGTTCTTCGAGATCGAGGCGTAACTACCACTAAAATGATAAAGGAGGCAATCCTATATGTATAATTACCGTATGGTCACCGATGACCTGTACTGGGTTGGCGCGGACGAGCACCGGCTGGCCCTGTTTGAGAACATCCACCCCCTGTACCACGGCGTGTCCTATAACGCCTATGTCCTGCTGGACGAGAAGACCGTCCTCTTCGATACCGCCGACTGGGCGGTGGGCCGGCAGTTCATCGCCAACGTGAAGGCCGTACTGGACGGCCGTCCCCTGGACTACCTGGTGATCAACCATGTGGAGCCCGACCACGCCGCCTCCATTGAGGAAATCCTCCTCCGTTGGCCCGAGGTAAAGATCATCACCACTCCCAAGGCGGTGACCCTGCTGAACCAGTTTGGCTTTGGCCTGGATCCCAGCGCCATTGAGGAGGTCAAGGAGGGTGATACCAAGTGCTTCGGCAAGCACACTGTGGCCTTCGTTTACGCCCCCATGGTTCACTGGCCCGAGGCCATGGTCACCTTCGACACCACCAACGGCGTCCTTTTCTCCGCCGATGCCTTCGGCTCCTTCCGCTCCCTGGACGGCAAGCTCTTTGCCGACGAGGTGGACTTTGACGGCGAGTGGATTGATGATGCCCGCCGGTACTACACCAACATCGTGGGCAAATACGGTCCCCAGGTGGTGGCCCTGCTGAACAAGGCCGCCAATATCGTGGGCTTGGACAACATCAAGATGCTCTGCCCCCTCCACGGGCCCATCTGGCGCAAGGATTTGGGCTATATCATTGACAAGTACACCCACTGGGCAACCTATGAGCCGGAGGAGAAGGGCGTCATGATCGTCTACGCCTCCATGTATGGCAACACCGAGGCCGCCGCCGAGGTACTGGCCGCCAAGCTCACCGCCCGGGGGATCACAAACACCCGGCTGTACGACGTGTCCTCCACCCATGTCAGCTACCTCATCTCCGACCTGTTCAAATACAGCCACCTGGTGCTGGCCTCCGTCACCTACAACCTGGGCATTTTCCCGCCCATGCACAACTTCCTCATGGATATGAAGGCCCTCAACCTGCAAAAGCGCACCGTGGCCATCATGGGCAGCGGTTCCTGGGCCCCCCGTTCCGGCGCGCTGATGAAGGAGGAAATTGAGTCTTTGAAGAATATGACCGTCCTGGATGAGGAGATGACCGTTACCTCCTCCCTTAAGGCCGACAATGAGTCCGAGATCGACGCTTTGGCAGACGCCATTGCCAATTCCGTACTGAAATAGAAAGGGAACCACCAGGATCAGCGAACTTTACTTTGTATAGGCATCCAAAGTGTTCGCCCCTGCCAAGTCTCGTTGACAAACGAGATGCAGACGAAAATCAGAACAATCGAGAATAATAATCGCGCGTTAGAAAATTTGAGGTGCGTAAAATAAAAATAACGTACCGGAGATGCAAATCCGCCGAATTTTGGAGTTTTCAGAAGCGCACATGACTCGAACTCCCAAGCATTCAAAAAAAGCGAAAAAGGCCGTCCACAGCCTGCCAGTTTTCCTGGCAAGCCCGTGGGCGGCTTTTTTGTTCCCCCGACTGTTCGTATTGGTGGTTATGCTTGCTTTGTCTCTCAATCATTCGGTTTTCTGCTCATAAAAAAGCGCGCAAATCAATGAACGCTCCTCGGTTGTGAGCTGGGACAGACAACAGCGGAGTTTTTCACTAAGCAGCCTGTTTACCACAATGTCTTCCACGTCCGAGGCATCAGAGTCCTCTGATACGAGAGAATCCCAGTCTTTTTCCTGGAAGTATGCAGACCATATCT
>CAJUQN010000192.1 GCA_910588625.1 uncultured Oscillospiraceae bacterium | reverse complement strand
TCGCCTCGCTTTCATGTCCTTCCGTTTTGCACGGAACCAGATTTATAATCCCTTTACCTTTTGTGTTGATAGACACCTATAAATTATTCTCATCGTCGAAATGACTGAACGGGCAGCTATCCTCTGCTCGGCAATGAGACTGCGGATCAGACCGCTGGCGCTGGCGCCGACGGTACCGGCCTGACACCGGGCGGTGAGCCTGGTGCTCCGACCCCGTCCGACCTGGAGCTGGCGGAGGGCGCGTCGCTGGACCCCAACGCTCCCCAGACTGAGACGGGCCAGGAACCGGAAGGCGGGCAGCTGCCCCAGACTGACCTGGAACCCGGCGCAGAACCGCCTGGCCTGGGCGAGCCGCCCGCTGTTCCCCATACTGGCTTGGAACCTGCCGGAGATGGAACGTTGGAGCCCAGCGGAGCTCCGGAATTTCCCCAGACTGACCTGGAATTATTGGAAGGCGCTGAAGGCCGGGCGGACGAAAAGGCCGGTTCCCAGACTGGCTCTGAAGCGTCGGGTGATGAGGCTGCGGGCGAGTCCGGACCCACCGCCGCCCAGACTGACTCCGGGCAGCCCAAAAGCCGGCTCAGAATGCCTGGCCGGCGTGGCCAGCGTGTGGTCTCCATTGACGCTGAGCGCACGGTTGAGACAGATACGGACAAGCTGCGCAGCGATCTGCTGGATCTGGTGGAGTCCCTGAAGGGCAAGAAGATCATGACCGGCACCATCCAGGGCGTGGAGCGGCTGGGTAGCCTGCATGTGGGTACAGTCAGTATGGTGGACACCACCGGTGTGTTCGTATCCCTGGACGGTGGCATCGACTGCTTGTGTACCTATCCCAAGCGGGGGCGGCCGCCCCGCGGCTGCCGCGTCTCGGTACGCATCCTGGGCATCAACTATGAGAGCAACCGGATCTGGGGCGTCATCACCCATATGTCCACCGTGCGCTGAAACAGCTATCTGGTTCCCAATTTGATGATGATATAAATTTCAAAAATGTATTGCTATTGTGCGGACATAGAGATATAATTTTTAGAGAAGCTGATCGTCATTCACAGGAAAGGAGCGTTTCACATGGCAAAAACAGCGAATCTCTATGCCCGCATTGAGCCGGAAGTAAAGGAACAGGCTGAGGGCATTTTAGCCGCACTGGGCATACTGGTGAAACCTCGCTTGGCCTTCTACTTGGTGGATGGTGTATTGTGGGGATAGAAAGGAGTTGCTGAAAATGTTAGAAAGTTTGACTGTAACCCCAACAGCTATCATCATCATGGCGTTGGTTGGTCTGTTCACACTGGTACTACCGCTGGGGCTTGGAATTTTCTTTTGGCGAAAGTCAAAGGGGCGGTGGCGGTTTTTCTTCATTGGCTGTATCATATTCCCCGTCTTTGTGCTGATCCTGGAACGGACTGCACACAGCTTCCTGCTCTATGGCGCTCCTGGAGCAGTGCTGCAGGGAAACATCTGGCTGTACGCTTTTTATGCCGGTCTGATGGCGGGCGTTTTTGAGGAATGTGGCCGCTGGCTGGCTTTCAAGCTTTCCCTCCGATGGAGCCGGGGGCCGGGGGATGCGCTGATGTACGGCGCGGGACATGGAGGCATAGAGGCGATTCTGCTGGCCGGGATGACGATGTTAAGCAATATTACGCTCGCTTTGGCTTTGAATCGCGGCGGACTGGAAGCGGTAGAGGCTATGATGGGTCCTTTATCGGAAACGGGGCTGGCTGCCATCCAGGGATTGAGTTCTAATCCGGCAGGTATCTACTTCTGGACAGGCTTTGAGCGTCTGGTAGCATTGGGGCTGCACATCGCGCTGTCGGTACTGGTGTATGTCTCCGTAAAGCGGAGGGACAACTGGTTCTGGTTCCCCGCCGCCATACTGCTCCACACTCTGGTGGATATGGTGACGATTCTTACCGCCGCCTGGCTCCCCGTTGCTGCCACTGAGGGGATCGCGGCACTGCTTACTCTTGGAATCATCTTCTTGGCCCGCAAAATTTATATGGAAGAAAAAGAGAGCAACTTTTAACCTTCTTTAATCAGAGTGTTCCACAATTGTTTTATTTTCAGGAAGCTGCGCCGCAGCGTTTTGGACCGATTGAAGCTCGTATGCGATATACGCAAAGATGCCGCGCAGGTCCTGTTCTGCTTGAGCTGCGATCTCGACTGAATATGTCATATACTGTGGTCCTTTCGGATTTCGTCAAAAACCCTGTTTGCCGGTCTTGTCCTGCCCGCCAGAACATCCTGGTATCCCTTATCCAACTCCTGGTCAAGTTCCTGCGCGGTCAGCTTGTCCATATCCACTACCCTTACCTGCGGCAGCTTCATTTCAAAGGGGATGCCTCGCTGCAAAATGATTTGCTTGTAAAACATATTGATGGCGTTCGAGACGGGTATAGTGGACAAGGATATGAACAACATCAAAATAAGATATGGATTGCATATAAA
>CAJUQN010000191.1 GCA_910588625.1 uncultured Oscillospiraceae bacterium | reverse complement strand
GGTACGCTACCAGGGACCAATTTTGTGAAAGGTCGTATCGATATGATTTATACGGAAAAAGTACGGAAAGAACTGGACGCTATCCTCAAAGCATTTGAGAATTACATTGATGGGCAGAACTATTTTGATATAGTCTACTCCAAGAAAATCGGCTATGTCTGGATTGTGGTTGATGAACCCGGCGCGGCAGGCGCGGAGCAGCTTGACACGCCGGAGGCCATGCTGGACAACCTGTTTAATGACATCATCAACGATGTTGTTGCCCCTCGTTCCACCACCCATCTTAATGAGGCGCACACCATGACGGAGAGCGAAGAAGCCGAGTGCCGCCGCAAAATCACTGCCATTTTGGAAACGATTGAGGGCGGCGGGGCCGAGTACCTGGAATACCTGGACGAGTATATCAAGGACTACCGGGAACGCTACGCCGGGGACGGTGGATCGTGTTAGAAAACTGCTGTGCGTTCACCGGACACCGTCCGCATAAATTTCCCTGGAAGTATAATGCGATAGATAAATACGCTTTATCTTGTTAAAACGCTGTCCAAAAGCCGCACCGAAATCATGGATGCCGCATTTTTCTCCACCGAGTTGAGGATAAAACCGGCCAAGTCGCAGGCGTAGAAATCTCCTATCGTTTCCAGCCCCCGTTCAAGGATACAGCGGTTGAGGGCGGCATAACCTGCGGAGATGTCCCAACGGCCCCGGCAGCAGAGGTACAGATAATTCCCAGCGGGCTTCTCCTTATAATAAGGGAAGTCCGCTTTTTCTTTGATTCGGGTATAGAGGTGGCTGATGGCCCCTGGCCCGCCCTGCTCCCCCGGCTGGTGGATGGCCCCCAGCTGGAAGTCGGTCTGTATCCCGTATTGGCTGCACAGCGCCCGACACCGCTCCAGCACAACGATCAATGCTTCATCCTCGCTGGCCTCCGGGGTCATCAGCCCCTCCAATTCCCTAACGGGGAGGGCCAGCAGGTGCTCCCGCTCAAACCAGGCGGTCCGGGGGATCATGTCCGGCCCCGACTCAAACTCCAGGCTGTGCAGGGCGCCGAACAGCACAAAGTCCATGTGCTCCAGCTTCTGCCGCTCCGCTTCCAGGCGGACCCGCTGTTCCCGCAGCAGCTCCAGCGTTTTGGCGGTGTTCTGTCCCTGGAGACAGCGGCGGATCTCCTCCAGGGGTGTGCCCGTCTGGCGGAAGATGGAGATGGCGTAAAAATCGTAGAACTGCTCCACGTCGTAGTAAAAATAGCCGTTGTCCCCCTGATGGGCTGGGAGGAGCAGTCCCACGTCTTTGTAGTGGCGCAGAGTTTCCTTGGTTGTACCGCACAGGGCGGCGAAAGCCCCGGAGGTCAGCCATCCTTTTTTTCTCTCCATAAAAATTTCCTCCAAAAATTAAAAATACCCCTTGACTGCGTGGCGGCCACACGGTTTATGATACCCCCTGTCAGAAATAATTGCAAGTCCACTGGACAACAATATGAGAAAACAGGAGGTTTTTGATATGGATTTTGGATGCAGCAGCTTTACCTGGAGGACAGAGGACGGACGGCACCTTTTGGGACGGACCTACGACCAATTCGGAGACCTGACGGCCAACCGGGTCATCAGTGTTCCACAGGGGATGCCCTGTGTCCCTGGACTTCACGGGGAGGGGGCGGCCTCCGGCGAATACAGTTACACCGGTATGGCGGTGCTTGGCTTCGGGGAGCCTATTCTGGTGGACGGGGTCAACTCCGCTGGCTTGATGGGGGCCTTGCTCCATTTCCCGGAGTATGCGGTCTATGAGGAAAGTGCCGGCCCGAGCAGAACAGCCGTCCATCCGGGCCGTCTGCTGGCCTGGCTGTTCAGTCGGTGCGCCAGCGTGGAGGAGACCGTGGAGGCTTTGAAGGGAACTGCTTTGGTGGACGAGCCCATCCAGGGAAAACCCCTGCCCGCCCACTATATCCTCAGCGATAAAACCGGCGAGGCCGTCATCATCGAGCCGGAGGAGGGTGGCCTGTCCATCCACCGGGAGACCATCGGCGTGCTGACCAACAGCCCGGACTACCGCTGGCAGCGAACCAACCTCCGCAACTTCGTGGGGGTTACCAATCTACCCAAGGCCCCCCAGACTATCGCCGGGCATGAGATCCGGGAGTTCGGGGAGCGCCTGGGCGGCGGTTCCGGCCTGCCGGGGGACTATTCCTCTCCTTCCCGCTTTGTCCGCTTGGCTTTTATGAAGGAGCTTGCCGTTCCCGGGAAGGACGAGCTGGACGGGGTATCCCGGATGTTCCGGGCCTTTGCCCCGGTGGACATCCCCGAGGGACTGGCAAAAGCCGATCCAAATTACGACGTGTACGAGCAGACCCTGTGTACCAGTGTCATGTGTGCCGAGAGCGGCGTGTACTACTTTGCCCCTGCCCAGAACCGGCGCATTTCCGCCGTCCGGCTCCCGGCACAGGGAACAGAAGTAC
>CAJUQN010000190.1 GCA_910588625.1 uncultured Oscillospiraceae bacterium | reverse complement strand
CTACTGGTCTTATTGAGTGCCAGCCCCCCTTGCCAACGATTTTGTTACACATACCCCCAGAAAATTTGTGTGGAAATGTTAGCGGAAACATGATATACTGAACATAGAAGAACAAGCTCGATTGGAGGTGCTGTCTGATGGGTTTGCTGCCAATGGGCGCGGATATTCTGCCGCCGTCCGATGACCGGGTATTCAAGCTGATCCTGACTAATCAGGAAGCCAAGCCAGTATTGATCGACTTGATTTCCTCTATTATCAAACGCCCTGTGGTCGATGTTGAGGTTCGCAACAACGAGATACCGCCCAACGATACCCAGGAAAAGGCCGAGCGGCTTGATGTGAACTGCCGCATCGACGATGGGTCTCAGATAGACCTGGAGATGCAGGCAAGCCGCATCCAGGAGGAATCTGATGGGAAGCATCAGAACCTGAAGGGCAAGAGCATATACTATCTGTGCGATCTCCACTCCTCCCAGCCATCCAAAGGGGTACGGAGATATGACAGGCTGGCCCGGACGTATCAGGTGACATTCTGCTCCTATACGGTGTTCCCGGAGCGGACGGATTACGTCAATTCCTTCTCCCTGCGGCATGATGAGGACAATGAGCTGCTGTCAGACGCCATCCAGGTTGTGTATGTGGAATTGAGCAAGCTCCAGGAGATCATGGAGAAGTCCGTGGATGATATGACGGATCTGGAGAAGTGGGCGGTATTTTTTCAGTACGCCAGCGAACCCACCTACCGGGAAACAGTAAACGAGGTCATAGCGTCGAAGGAGGTGCTGCAAATGGCCGGAAACCTGTTAATGAGCATCAGCCAGGATGAACGGGAACGGGCGGTGTTCCGCAGCCGCAGGATGTACCAGACCGATATGCAATCGAACCTGGCCACCGCAGAGGACAGGGGTGAGCGCAGGGGGCGAATTGAGGTTGCCCGAAAGATGCTCAGAAGAAATAAGCCTATTGACGAAATTGCAGAGGATACGGGCCTTACCCTTGAAGAAGTGCAGAGTCTCCGTCAAGAAATCTAATTATCAACAAAGAGAGTTGGGTGTACAGCGCACCTGGCTCTCTTTCTATTTGGGAGGGTTGAATATGTTAAAGGAAGCAAATGGAAACAACAAGTCCAGCATGACCATGATCGTGGAGGGCCGGGAAGTGGCCCTCCATTTTTCAGATGAGCCCAACACCCAAATCGTGGTCAAAATCAAGCAGGCGCTCCTGGGGACCTATCTGGCGGCGAAGGAATAATTCTTTCGTTTTCCTGGTTATTTCAGTAGCTATTCAGGCCGTAATGTGAGATAATGGCCATAGCGAAGCCACCGCACCTCGACAACTGAATAGGGATCAATCGTCTGACCTCTCACATTGCGAATCAATGAACAGAGAGGAAAGATGAAAATGGCTGAAAGAGTCCAATGTTTATACCGGGTGTCCACCACCAAGCAGGTGGACCACGACGATCAGAACCAGGCCGACATCCCCGTCCAGCGGAAAGCCTGCCGGGAGTTCGCCAGGAAGATGGGCTGGATCATTGTGGGCGAGGAGCAGGAAACCGGGGTGTCCGGCTTCAAGGTCAGCGCCGGTGACCGGGACAAGCTGCAGCTCATCAAAGAACGGGCGGAACAGAAGAAGTTCGATATCCTGCTGGTGTTCATGTTCGACCGCCTGGGCCGCAGGTCTGATGAGACTCCCTTCGTGGTGGAGTGGTTCGTGAAAAAGGGCATCCATGTGTGGAGTGACAACGAGAGCGAACAGCGCTTCGAGTCCCACACCGACCGGCTCACCAACTACATCCGCTTCTGGCAGGCCGATGGGGAGAGCCAGAAAACCTCCATCCGTACCAAGACAGCCTTGAGCCAGATGGTGCTGGAGGGGCGGTTCCGGGGCGGGAAAACACCCTGCGGGTACAAGCTGGACAAGAGCGGCATCCTCAATAAGCGGAAGCATGAGGTCAACCACCTGGCCATCGACGAGGAGGAGGCGGAGGTCATCCGCATGATGTTCGACCTGTGCGTGTCCTCCGGGTATGGCAAATTCCGCATGGCCCGATTCCTCAACGACCACGGCATCCGAAACCGCCAGGGTGAGAACTGGCACGACGCCACCATCGGGGCTATCCTGCACAACCCGCTCTACAAAGGCGTCCTGCGCAGCGGCGACACCTACTCCGAGCCCTTTGAGGAGCTCCAAATCATCAAGTCCGAGCTGTTCGACATGGCCCAGAACCTGATGACGGAGCGCACCAACGAGAACAAGGAGTACCGGACGATGCCGCTGAATACCACCGGCCAGTCCCTGCTGTCGGGCAACGTGTTCTGCGGGCACTGTGGCGGCAGACTGGTCCTGACCGCCAACGGAAAGGTCTACCGCCAGCCGGATGGGACCCCGCTGAAGAAGAAGCGCATCCGCTACGTCTGCTATTACTCCCGAATTAGAACATAGGAAATCTGGCTATGTTGAAAGAAAGCGG
>CAJUQN010000189.1 GCA_910588625.1 uncultured Oscillospiraceae bacterium | reverse complement strand
CCTCCGCTCACCCCCCTTTTCCCCTCCGACTTTCTCCCTTTCCGAGAGAGAAAAAGAGTAACGTTTTTTAGGCTTAGGGGGGCGTTTATTATCAATATAGTTTTTCCCTATTTTTTGCTATAATTATAGCCTGTCCGACACGCCTTTTCAAGTCCCCCGGACAGGCTATTTTCACAGGCTCATATCACCCCAGGAATGGCCCCTCTCCTGCTTCTGTTCCGGCTTCTGAACGTCCGGCACAGGGATAAGCTGCTGGGCCTTTTCTATGATTGGCCGGAACGGTTCGGGCAGATGCTCCCACAGGTAGTCCAGGGCCGCATCGATGCCAGCCAGAAGCCGGGCCGAGAAGCTACGTTCTTCCTCCAACTGCTCCTGAAGGTATACCATGTCCATCTGAAGCCGCTGGTTCTCCTCCCTGATCTTCTGCTGGGCCTGGGCTTCTCTCAACTTCTCCTTCGTCGAGGGTATCATCCCTTGCAGCCGCCGGTTCTCCGCTTCCGCTTCCTTGGCCCTCTGCTCGGCCTGTACGCCCCGGAGAGCCGCCGCCTTGAGCTGTTCCACCTGCTCCACCGTAATGCCCTTGACGGCCCCTGTAAGCGTCCTTTCGGGCTGGATGGTATCTAACCTCACCCGCACCTTCTCTGCGGCCTCCAGCGCCCTCACTGTCCCCTGTAAGCCCTTTTTCTGCTTCTTCAGAGCGGCGATCTCCTGCTCGGCTGCTGTCACCTGCTCCTGGGCCGCTTCAAGACGCTGGGCCGCCTCCCGGTACTCCGGCAAATCCATGTGCTTGCGGCCCCCGCCCAAGCTGATAATCTCAAACTCATGAGCCTGGGCAAGTTCGGCAAGGGTCTGCTTCTCCCTGTCCATCCAGGCCCGCCACTCGGTCATATTCCGGCCCAGCGATGTAAACCCTTGTTGCTTTAGGGCCTGTTTCATGGAAACTCTGGTTTGCAAGCCCCTGGTCTGCTCCGTGGCCACCGGCACGAAGTCGATGTGAATATGGGGCGTGGCCTCGTCCATGTGCAGCACCGCATTGAACACCCGCAGATGGGGGTTGCGCTCCTGGAAGGACTCCGCAAACTCCTTCAGCACCGCAGCGGCCCGATCACCGTCCAGCGTGCCGCATCCGCAATCGTCCTTGTTGCCGATCTGGAAGATGACCTCATGGAACAGCTTCTCCTGCTTGCCCTGGCGGATATGCTCATAGTAGTCGGGTATCTTGTCCCTGGTCTTTTTCTTCTTAGCGTTGTACGCAGCCAGGGCTTCATCGAATACCAGATGATAGACCTGTTTCAAGTCCTCCCGGCAAAAGGTGACGTTCTGGGCCGTCCGGCTCCTGTCGATGTTGGCCGCTGAAAACGTCCTGTTGTTGTGCCTGATACTGCCCCGGCCCGTCATGCCGGAGATCGTGACACCCACGGAGATCACCCCCTTCAACCCAACGTGAGCGACATTTTGACGGCAACGCTGCCATGTCCCATCTTACCATACCGGGCCGGTCGATGCAACCTCTTTGTTACTTTCTCGGTGAGAAAGTAACGCAAAAGCACTTTCACACCGCCGCCCCGTTGGGGCGTCAGTATGAAAGTGCTTTTGCGCGCTCCCGCGGGGGTTACTGGTGGTGGACTGTCCGCTGCATCCGCAGCAGCCAGCCACCACCAGAGGGGCGTTGCCCCTGCCGCCTCCGGGCGGCTCCCCTTCTGGATTTTACAAATAATTTACATTTTAATCAAAATTTCATAAAATTATGAGGTTATACCAAAGGCGGTATTTCCAAAAACACTAAGGAGGCAGTACACAACTGTAAATATGCACTGCCCCATTTACAACTTCCTCGGCTTGATTGTCGGCAGCAACGATATGGGCTACCATATTTACTGGAATTGACACCAATAAGGCATAAAAAACGGGCTACGATTATTGTAGCCCGTTTTTTATGCCTTATCATCATCCTTGCTACCTATCCAATACATCCCTGCCCCATGCACAGAGATAAACAATCGGGCTACTTCAACACGAATATCATAAAAATCTAATTTAATAAGAAACGGAGACAAGTAAAAAATTACAAGAAATACAACAGCCACAACCAACATTCTTTTTATTTTTTTATCCATTTTGATACCCCCAAATCCAAAATCAATTTCTAAACAACCTACTAATCCAACTCCATTTTCGACCCGCCTCCGGCTCCTGGCTCTGCTGATCGGCCCCAGCCTCGCCGGAAAGAAGCTGCTGGTGCATCGTCCCAGCATGGAGCGCCTGGGCCGCTGCCGCCGTCTGCTGGGCGGCAACCAGGGCATCAGACAGCCGGGTGATGGTCTGCGTCTGCTGCTCGATCTGCCTATCCTTCACTTCAAGTTGGCCTTGCAGCGTGTCGATGGTGGCTTGTAAAACGGCAATCAAACCATCAACCTGACCGTCAACCACACCGTCAACCGGTTGATGGTTGGTTGACGGTGTACCCGCCGAAAATGCTTGTTTT
>CAJUQN010000188.1 GCA_910588625.1 uncultured Oscillospiraceae bacterium | reverse complement strand
CTTTCATGCCGCACTCCCGCAGTTCCGGGTGGCGCGTCATGTAGTCACGGATCAAATCCTTCTGGCCCGTGACGCTGTTGCTTTCCTCCTTGTCGCCGTCCTCGCGGGACAAGCGCACATAACCGCAGGTATTCCATACCTGTTCAGCGGAAATATTCATATTCTTCTCTCCTAATTGTTAAAGTTAATCAGCAAAACACTTTAACAACCAGGGGAGCGCCGGTTTGTCCTGTTGCCGTCATGTTAACATAACTTCCCGGCAATGTCCAGAGTGTTTTGCAAAAAAGTTTGTGTCAGCATTTGGAGCGTATGTAGGAGAGCATCCGGTCCTCCAGGGTTACATCCGTGTCGGTAAAACTGACCTTCACAACATATTTCCCGTGGCGGTAGCAGTAGGGATTGCCGATCTGCCGGATGAAGTCCAGAATCCTCTCCCGCTTGGGCAAATCGGTGTTGACCTTCACTTCCCGAATATCCCGCAGGCCGGTCGGGTCCACAGTCCGAATATCCACATTCTGCATAGCCTCGATCTGTTCCATGGAATAAGCACACGGTTCCATGTTTGTACCTCCTTTGCGATGAATCAATACCGCCGCAGACCTTCTGGCCTGCGGCGATTTGTGATGTATCAGCCCTTGAAGCGGTAAGGGAGCTTGCGGCCCCCGCGCTGCTGGCTGTTGTACTTGCTGAGAATGACGCGGGCAAATCGCAGGGCGGCTTTGTTGGTGGAGAAGTCCACCTTACCCCGGCGAATGATCTCGTCCGGGTCCACGGCGGACAGCCGCTTAATGAAAATCTGGTCCACCAGCTCCGTCTCATAGGTCTTGACGAACAGCGCCATACCGGAGAAGATAGACGCTTTAAGGGAGTTGGGGGTCCCGTGCCACGCCCCGGCAATCAGGCCCAGCATACGGGAGAAGGCCGCGCCGCCCAGGAGCCGGTAGGCGTTGATAACGGCGCGGGTGGTGGAAATTTCAAAGGGTTCCCCGGTGGGCCGGTCCAGCGCCCACACAAAGCCAGCGTCCTCCACCCGCTGCTTCACGTCAATGATCTCCGCGTCCGCGCCGGATTCCACAAGGGCCTTGGTCGCGTGGCCCAGCCGCAGCTTTCCTCTGGTCTGGTCCAGCATATAGTACAGCTCGGCCTCCTGCTCGTAGGTCAGGCCGGTGTAGATGATGCAGGGGACGGTCACATCCCCGCCGCCCGCCATCTTCCGCATAGCGGCGATCCGGTGCTGTCCGTCCACCACATTGAAATTGCCGTCCCGGAAGCTGACCACAATGGGGGTCAGCAGGCAAGGGTTCCACTTGGCGATCAGCTTGTCCACATCCTCCGTCTCCACAGGCCGCTGATAGGGCAGGCCGGAGGTCAGCTTGGCGGTGGAGAGGTCACGGCTCACGCCAGGGTTGTGGTACTTCACTTCGGGGATGGTGGTCTGACGCTCCAAAGGCTCCGGTTTGGAGGTATGACGCTTTTTTCGATAGCTCATTTGTTCATATTCCTTTCCATTAGATTTAATAAATCCTCTATTGCAGAGGTAATGGTGGTAAAACGCTGACGTACAAAATCAAATTGCACCAGGGATATGTCGGGGAAAACGACTGTGCAGAAGGGGTCGTTATACCATGCGAAATTCTTGTGGAAGGTATCTACAAAGCCGTCAATATCCGCAAGCAGCGTGTCCGGGTTATAACTGCAATCTTTATTGGGATTCTTGAGATCGGCTACGGATTCCTCTATACTGGCATAGTGTTTATCGCCCAGGGTGTAGGGAACGGAGGGCGGCATTGGAGGCTCCGGGGGCTGCGGTTCCTCTGCCGGGGCAGGATGGTACTCACCCATGGATTTGATTTCCCCCGCTGCTAACTGGCTGGCCGCGTCCCTCTGCTGCTCCGGTTCCAGACGGGACAGCTTCAAAGCGTCCTTTTTCGTGATTTTGGTGCCGGTGTCCCGGATAATATCCTTTGCTTCGGTAGTCAGATTTTTAGCGGTCTGAATTTGACGTTCAACTGTCCTTCTACCGACGCCTAACTTCTCGGCAGTATCTTGAACAAAGGATTTCATAGAATCAGAACGACATTTTGACGTTCTGATTTTTTCGCTTTTTTGATCTCCGCCATTTTTCGTCTCCGGGTGAAGGGCTTCATAAATCTCCTTCCGGCGCAGAAGTAAATCACTGTACTCCACGGCAGATAAGCCCTTCCTGACCACGTTCTCATCAACCTCCGCCAGCTCTGCCAGTAGGCCCTCCAAACTGCTGACATTACACTCAATCTCCGTCCATCCCAGCAGTTTTGCCGCTTCCAGCCGGTGCAATCCGGCGATCAGCGTATGCTCCCGGTCAATGGTGATGGGGTTGAGCAAGCCCACCTTGGAAATACTGTCCACCAACTCCTGCACTCCCTCCGGGTCCGCCTCCCGCCGTCCAGCGTTGACTTTGATTTCACTGATTGGAACAAGCATATTTTCACCTCCCTGGCCTCGGCCTGTTATCGTTC
>CAJUQN010000187.1 GCA_910588625.1 uncultured Oscillospiraceae bacterium | reverse complement strand
GACACCCGGATGCCGGTGGCGCAGATGGTCTCCATCAGCAGGGCCAGCCGCTCCCGGCCCAAATCCTGGGCGGTGTCCAGCAGACGTGCGTACTCCTCCTTTGTCAATTCCTTGTCCCGGCGGCGGAAAATCTGACGCTGCACCCGCACGGTCTTGACCCGCAGTTCATCCCAATGCTGAAATCGGAAAAAGCGGTTCACCGCAATGAGCATGGAGTTGACGGTGGACGGCGCGTAATGCTTCGCCAGCAGATTCTCTTTCCAGGCCACGACGGCCTCCTTGCACAGCGCCCGCTCCTCTAACCACATGGCGAAGGAGCGGATATCCCGCAGATATTTTTCGATGGTGGCGGGCTCCCGCTCCTCCAGACGCAGATGACGCTCGAAGGCTATGAGTTTTTCCTCGCTGATGTGCTTTTTCATAAAGATACCTCCCCAATTTGTGTGAACCTATTTTACACAGCTTGGGCGGTCCAACGATAAAATATTCAGCTTGCACGCCCCTTTCTTCTGTGCCATAATGAAGAAAAAGATGCGGGGATCCTGTTTTTCAAAACACCCCGCCTGCGCGGGGTGACAGACCATGTTTCCATATTATCTGCTGATCGGCGCCAGCCTTGCGGGCGCGCCGCTGCCCCTCCATCGGCCAAAGTTTCGGTGGGGCTATCTGCTGGCCATGGGCCTGGCCTGCTGGCTCACGGCGTCCCTGCGGTATGTCACCGGCTTTGACTACCGTTTTTATGAGTCCGCTTTTCAAACTGTCGCCGCCACCGGCCTGGCCGGGGCAAGCTGGTCGGAACCGGGTTACCTCCTCCTGAATTGGGTGGCCGCCCAGCTCGGCGGGGATTACCGTATCTTCCTGTTTGTGTTTCATTTTCTGCTGACTGCGCTGGTCTTTGTCTGGATCGGGCGTTATTCTCCCTCCCCCTGGCTGAGCGTTTTTCTGTTCCTTACCCTGCAATATTTTGCTCTGAGTATGAACTTCCTGCGGCAGGCTCTGGCCGCCGCCATCGTGATCTGGGCCTACCCCTTTCTGAAAAAACGCCGTTTCCTCCCCGCTTGTGGGCTGGTGCTTCTTGCCGCCTGCTTCCACCGGACCGCCCTCGTCATGCTCCCGCTCTGCTTCCTGCTCGCCCTGCCGCCGTCCAGGCCCCACTACGGACTGGCCTCGTTTACCGCCGGAGCCGCCTATTTCCTGATGGACCCGCTGATCAACATCGCCATCTCCATCGTGCCGAAATACCAGCATTACCTCACGGAAAAATACTGGCAGGGCAACAGCTTTCTCTACGTTTTGATGCCGCTGGGCTGCTTCTTGTTCACCCTCCCGCTGCTCCGGCAGACGATACGGGACAAATCGTCTCCAGTGCTGGTCAACAGCGTGTTTTACGCCCTGCTGATCCAGCTGTTCATCACCCGGCACTTCATTCTGGAACGGCTGTCCATTTACGTTGCCATGTTCTCCCTGCTGGCCCTCCCCGCCGCGGTTTTCTCCCCCTGCAAGCAGATATCCCAAAAAACGCGGATAGGTATTCTCATCCTGGGCGCCCTGGCCTATTTCCTGTTCGCTGTCAGCCAGGGCTTCCACGGCGTATATCCCTACCACGGGATCTGGGAACGGGTCCTCACCCCCTGACGGCAAAAAGGCGGCCGGAAGCCGCAGCTTCCGGCCGCCTGCCTGCATTCGCGGATACAGGGGCGTTTCTATTTGTTTATGCTCTCGCTGGGAGTGGGGTTACGCCTGACGGACCACAAAGGTGGGGATGACGGAGAAGGAATTGTTCTCCGGGACCGCGTCGCCCAGGGTCCCCACCACGTACATGGTGCTGTTTCCGTAGGCGTTCAGCGACATGACGCTGATGTTCTGCTGGACATTGGCCTGGAGCCAGGTGGTCTGGTTCAGGGTGGTGGGCATCTGGTTGGCCAGCGCCTCGGGCTGGAAGCCGATGGCGATCTCATTGGGGGCCACGTTGGGGCCGATGCCCCAGGCCGCGCCCTGGAGCTTGCTCAGGTCCACCGAGGTGTAGGCCACGTCCAGGCTCACGGGGACGCTGGAGTTGTTGGTGACGGTGATGCGGGGGGAGATCACCTTGTTGTCCCCCTCGATGGTGCGGCTGACGTGGAAGGGGACGTAAGTGGGCATGGTGACCGACATGACGCTGGGCACCACGGTGCCCACCATCAGCACCTCGTTGGAGGAACCGATGGGCACGTCGCCGGACTGATAATTGCTGGAGGCGTAGGCGGCGGTGGCCAACAGGCCGACGGCCAGAAGGGCCGCTAAAACAGCGGATATCTTGCGTTTCATTCGAATACAGCTCCTTTTCCGCCCCTATATCCGCGAAGTATGGCTGAGATCAGCTGAGCACCGTGATCTTGATCGCGGCGCCCGCCTGCCCGATGAAGGAGTGGTCCTCCTCCCGGTAGGCTTTGAAGTAGGCCGTGGCCTGGTATTCTCCAGGCTCCAGCACTTTGTCCAGCCTGGCGTTCTCGATGTAGGCCCCGG
>CAJUQN010000186.1 GCA_910588625.1 uncultured Oscillospiraceae bacterium | reverse complement strand
CTGGTCCATAGTCTGTTTCCGCTGTGACCATGCGGCCCTGCTGGAGCAGCTGGTCGATCAGCTCCGACACGAATCGGATGCCAACTGCGTTGTGCCGGTCCTTGTCGCATAGTCGGCATATCTCAAACTGTTGGGCAACGCGATCCGGGACAGAATCAACGATATAGAGGTCATCCGATATGGCATTAAATCATCCCCTACCTTTTCTTTGTTTTGCTCAACTCTGAGCTTGCCGCAACGATACTAGTTCTTTGGGCCGAAGTCTATCACGATAACCGCCAAATAGCGACGGAGAAAGCCGGCAAGGATTGCAGAAAGAAAAATATGCGGGTGCTTGATAACACAAAAATGGGGACCATCCGGCGTTGCTTGAGGGGCCGAACGATCCCCATGGCTTCTGTTATCAAGATTTTGCCCGAAAGACGTTGTCTTACTGCCTTTCGTTCACCTGTATTCGACACTACTTTGTTTATGGATATTGCTTTTCTCATGGTTATTCCTCACAGATTTTATTAAAATGGCGGCGATAGGACCTGGCAGTCCTGCCGCCGCCATTCAGCGCATAGGATCAGGATTCAGTTGTCGGAGTGTCTTTTTTGCCTCTCTTCACCGTCTTGACCAGCATGAAGATGGAGCCGACGGCCAGCACACCGAAGACCACATCGGCGGCAATCAGGGCGTTCTTCCACCAGGGGCGGATCTCAATGACCTGCATATTGGCGCTGACGCCGTTCATGGCGTTGGAGTTGGCCACGGTGTACAGGATGTGCTTGGTAGCCTCCTTCATAGCAGCGACAACAGTGGGATCGTCCTTGTAGTCCATGAGCTTGCCAGTCCATTTGGTGGAATCATTGCAGTCCCAGGCATCGCCGCCAGCCAGAACTCCGTTGACCACGTCCATGTAGCCGTTGCTGTTGGCGAAGTCGGTGAGGGCGAAGCCGGGCATACCCCACTCACCCCGGAGGATGCCGGTGAGCAGGCCCTTGTCGCCGCCGGCCCAGGTACAGCCCATGCGGTTGAAAGAGGTCATGACGGAGTAAGCGCCGGACTCCACCACAGGGTACTCAAAGGCCTGGAGGTAGATTTCCCGAGCGGCCTGCTCATTGGTCCAGACGGAGATAGTAGGTCAAGGCGTCACCCCCCGGCTACGTTTGGCGGCGGCCCATCCTGCTTTTTCACAAAGTTAGGGATCGTTGCCAGCGGCTGGTCCGGCTGGGCCTCCTGCGCCTTTCGAACGCACTCATCGGCGTTCTGATAACCATAACCACCGAAATAGTCGGTTTCTACAAAACCCTGGAACCCCCATTCATCCCGCAGAACAATCTGACACGCAGCTCTTCTTTTACCAGAAGAATGGGCAGTGTGAATATTCCATTTCGGAGATCCTGCCCGGCTTTTTTCCCAAATCCAGGATCAGCACAAAAGTCCAAAATGTCATCTTTGATTTGAAAGGCCAGCCCAAGGTATTCACCGTACTTTGCAAGATACCCTGCCTTCTCCTGACTCACACGGCCGGACAATGCGCCTGTGTAGCAGCTTGCTGGAAGCAAACATGCAGTTTTGCGTCGAATCTGATCGTAATAGGTTTCCAACGTCTGCGCATGAAGGCTGAAGAGTGTCCGCTGTTGATAAAATTCCCCAAAGCACATTTCCGAAGAAACCTGGGCTAGCGTTTCGTTGATCCCACTTCCTCGATACAAGCTTAGCCTCTCCATTGCTTTTGCCAAAAGATAATCCCCGCATTGCACAGCAGCTTGGCGGCCGCTTGTGGCATTGATTGTTGGTACATTCCGCCGTTTGTCAGCGGAGTCTACCACATCGTCATGGATGAGTGACGCGGTGTGCATCAGCTCCAGCATACACATCAGTGGTATCGGATCTATAGGTTCCTCTCTCGGCCCAAAGCCTGAGCCCTTCCTCCAGCCGATGTATTACTTCGAGAAGCAGCACCTCTTGACCGATTCCCATGCCCTATTCTTTCTCTTCCAGATGGAGCAATTGCAGACAAACGCTTTTGTCCTCAATTGATGGTGAAATCCACTGCCAGCTTTTAGTCGCGGCAGACGGTGACGCGCTTGATGATGTACCCGCAGATCATTTTCTTCGTGGCGGTGTCGCTGCTGTCGAAGATCTCAGACCAGGTAGCGATCCGTTCAAACTCCGAGCGGAACTCCTCCAGCTTGCTGTTCTCATCCTCCAGCTCCATCGTCAGCTCAGTGACCCTGCGGCTGGTATCCAGCACCCGCTGGCGGGTTTCCTCCAGGAGCTCGTTGAGCACCTCCATGGGTAACGCGCTCTTGCCCTGCACCGCCTTGAGCACCTCGGCTTTGAGGGACTCGTAGTCCGTATTCGCCTTGGTGTTTTCCGTCCGGGCCCGCTTCAGGTCGGCCTGGAGCAGTGCCATCTGCTTCTGACAGGCGTTCCCCACGATCATGTCACTGGTGGCGCTTTTCATCTTGTCAAAGACTTGATGGAGAATATTCACCACGATGTCATCCAGGATGTGCATGGTGTAGCCCGTCTGCCCGTCGCAGTCGACGCGGTGGCGGGTCTTGTTATAGCAGACGTAGCGGATGCGCTTCTTCTTCAGCGGGGTCCCATCCGGCTGGCGG
>CAJUQN010000185.1 GCA_910588625.1 uncultured Oscillospiraceae bacterium | reverse complement strand
CGCCCGCCGGTGATTTCGTCCATGTAGCGGCATTTGCCGTACATATCGCTGGACTTCTGCGCGTCCGTTTGAGCAATGCCCGCCACACGGCTCATTTTTGTGTGGAGGAACAAATTTTTGAACGAATGTGCTTCATCCACAAACAGACGGTCTACGCCCAGTTCCTCAAACGTCACCACATTGTCCTTTTTCTCCTTCGCCGCCAGCTTTTCCAGTTTAGCCTCCAGATTTTTCTTGGTTTTTTCCATCTGCTTGACGGTAAAGTGGTCGCCATCTTCCTCTTTCGCGCTCTCAATCGCGGTTATAATTTCGTCAATCTGGTCCCGGATGACGGCGCTCTGCCGTTCGGGAGAGAGAGGAATCTTCTCAAACTGGCTGTGGCCGATGATAACAGCGTCATAGTCTCCGGTGGCGATCCGGGCGCAGAACTTCTTGCGGCGGTGGGGTTCAAAGTCCTTCTTGGTGGCCACCAGCACCTTCGCGCCGGGATACAGGCGCAAAAAATCGCCGCCCCACTGTTCCGTCAGGTGGTTAGGGACGACGAATAGGGATTTCTGGCACAGGCCCAGGCGTTTGCTCTCCATGGCGGCGGCAACCATTTCAAAGGTCTTGCCCGCGCCGACACAGTGAGCCAGCAGCGTATTCTTGCCATAGAGGATATGGGCCACGGCGTTTTGCTGGTGGGGCCGCAGGGAGATTTCCGGGTTCATGCCCGCAAAGCGGATATGGGAGCCGTCGTACTCACGGGGCCGGGTCGCGTTGAAGATCGAATTGTACTTCCGGCACAGCGCCTCCCGGCGCTCCGGGTCCTTGAAAATCCACTCCTTGAACGCCTCGCAGATCGCCTCCTGCTTCTGCTGGGCAAACGTGGTTTCTTCCTCGTTGAGAACGCGGGTTTCCTCGCCGCCTATCCATTTTTTATCGAATACCCGCACGTCCCGCTGGTTCAGCGCGGCCTCAAAAAGCTCATAGGCGTTGACGCGCTTGGTGCCGTAGGTAGTGTGGACACGGACATTATCCCGGCTGTCCTCGTTCTTTCCTTGGACCCGCCACTCGCCGGAGGAATCGGAATAACGGAGCTGAATCTTCTTCTCACGCAGACGTTCCGATGTTCCCAGCAGCTCAAACATGAACTGCTGGTAAATCTCCGGGTCAATCCAGGACGCGCCCACCCGGACGCTGATCTCCGTGGCGGTCAGGTCTTTGGGCTGTACCTGTTCCAGCTTCTCCACATTGATAGCAAACTGCGGGTTATCTTCTGCGGCGGCGCGGGCCTGGGCCAGCTTCACCCGGACGTTGCCGGAGAGGTATTCGTCCGCCGCCTGCCAGCCCTTCGACCAGTTTTCGCCGCCCCCGGCAAAATCAAAGGGGCCGGTGGCGGGGTCCTTGAAGATAATTCCCTTCAAATCCTCCACGATCTGCGGAATTTTCTCAGGTCCGCCCATCAGCCCCGCCATATACTCCAGGTCCACGCGGGCCTTCTCGCCAATGGATACCGCCAGGGCCTCCACCGCCGTGTCCACGCTGGTGACGGCCTGCCGGTTCTGGATGGTGCGCTTGGTGAACATATCCGCCTTGCGCTCCAAATTTCCTTCATCGTCCAGCACTTCCAGGGAACACAGAAGCGGGTAGGAGGAATCCTGTTCAAAGGCCCTCCTGTTGCCCAGGCTGCTCAACAGGCCGTGTTTTTTCGTGAAAGCGTCATAAAGGCGGTTGAGCTTGGCCTGCTCCGCCTTGATTTCATCGTCCCCGGCGTTTCCTAACTGCAAATCAATGAGCTTCCGGGCACAGTCCCGAATGGCGATCATGCCCATGGCCCGTTCCGTGGGGGTCTTGCCCAAGTCCACGGGCTTCATGCGGGAATTTTCGCGGAAATACAGCTTTCCATCCGAGAGGGCGTAGCTGAAATTCCGCACAGAGGGATCGGCGGGAATGGATTCCAGCTCCCCCTCCTGCTCCGGCTCGATCTCCAGCAGTTCCCGGTCAGGCGGGGCAAGGTTCTGAATGGCCCCGGCAAGCTGCCGGGAGAGGTCCGCCCCGGCAATGGGCGCAACGGTGTAATCCTGCCTGCCGTACTGCGTATTCTCAGACGTGGGCTGTCCCAGCACCATATCCGGGTGTTCCAGAAAATAGCTGTTGATCTTGAAGCCATCTTCATTTTCTCCCACCTGCACCCATCCCGGCTGCTCAATGGCGGGGCGGTCCCGCTTTTGCAGGAAAATAATATCGGACACCACTTCGGTCCCGGCGTTGGCCTTGAAAGCGTTGTTGGGCAGACGGATCGCGCCCAGCAGGTCAGCCCGCTCCGCCAGATACTTCCGCACGGTGGAATCCTTTGCGTCCATGGTGTAGCGGCTGGTGACAAAGGCCACGATGCCGCCCGGACGTACCTGGTCCAGCGCCTTGGCAAAGAAATAGTTGTGAATGTTGAAGCCCAGCTTGTTATAGGCGGGGTCATTGACGGGGTACTGGCCGAAAGGCACGTTGCCCACCGCCAGATCATAGAAGTCCTTCCGGTCTGTCTGTTCAAAACCGGCAAGGGTAATATCGGCGTTCTGATAAAGCTGTCGGGCAATGCGCCCGGTCAGATCGTCCAGCTCTACGCCGTACAGCTTCGCCGACGCCAGAGAATCCGGCAGGAGGCCGAAAAAGTTGCCGATGCCCATGGACGGTTCCAGCACGGTCCCCGGCTGGAAATTCATATTCTCCACCGCCTGATACATGGCCTTGAT
>CAJUQN010000184.1 GCA_910588625.1 uncultured Oscillospiraceae bacterium | reverse complement strand
AGGGAGGGCGTGACCGCCAGACAGATGGTTTTGTCGGTCCGGCTCTTGTCCGCCACCACCAGATTGGTGGTCAGCGGGTCCAGGCTGCGCTCAATGCACTCCACGGAAGCGTAAAAGCTGCGAAGATCAATGGCAAAATAAATGCGCTCTTTCATATCCGGCACCCCCCCTACCATCGTCCCACAGGTTATTTCTATTATACACGCCGCCAAAGTAATTGTCCATGTGTTCGATGATAATGGCAAAAAATAAATGCCCTCGGGCATCATGAAAGAAGTGAGCTAACATATCAAGTGTGACCAAAGAGCAGATCGAAAAGGCGAAGAAGTGGGACCTTCTTTCCTACCTTCAAACCTTTGCCCCCCATGAGCTGAAGCGGAGCGGTCCCAACGAATACTGCACCCGGACCCATGACAGCTTGAAAATCTCTTGTGGGTTGTGGTGCTGGAACAGCCGGGGGATCGGAGGGCGAACGGCGCTGGACTATCTGATCAAAGTCCGGGGCCTGGACTTTACGGAGGCGGTGGAGACCCTGTGCGGCTCCCGCGCCCCGCCGCCCCAGGAACTGCTCAAGCCAAAACCGCCGAAGCCCTTTGCGCTCCCGGAGGCCAGCCGGTTCCCCACCGCCATGCTGTCCTATTTGCAGGGCCGGGGCATCCACCCGGAGCTGCTGCAAGCGTGTATTCAAGCTGGTACACTCTATGAGAGCCGGAAATATCAGAACTGTGTATTTGTGGGCAGGGACCCGGCGGGCCGCGCCCGGTTCGCCTGCCTGCGGGGGACGCGGGACAGTTTCAAGATCGACGTAGCGGGCAGCGACAAGCGGTATAATTTTTCTCTGCTGGCCGCTGACCCATCTTGTCCCCGGCTGGCGGTGGCGGAAAGCCCCATCGACGCCCTCTCTCTTGCCACGCTGGTGAAGCGGTCCGGGGGCGAGTGGCGGGACAGCCATTACCTGTCTTTGGGCGGGACCGCTCCCCGCGCCATGCTCCAGTTTCTTCATGACCATCCCCATATCACCCAACTGAGCCTGTGCCTGGACAACGATAAGGCCGGGATGGAGGGCATGGAGCAGTTGGAAACAGCGATACGGCAGCTCCCGGAACTGGCCCAGCGGATGAAGCTGATCTACCACAACCCGCCGCCTGCGGAGCATGGGAAAGATTACAATGAATTTCTCTGCACACAACTAAAGCAGGAACGGGATGCAAAACATAAAAAAATAGTGGAAAACCGTAGTGCCTTGTGATATAATTCTGGTAGTCATTATAAAAGCGGTCAACATTGGGTATAACCGCTTTGAATGTTCTACTTAAAATTCCCTTTGAGAGGAGCTTTACAGCCATGGAAGAGCAAAAGGTGAGACGCCCTCGCCGCACCGCCGAGCAAAGGGCCGCTGACATCGACGCCAAGATTCAGAAGCTGAACGAGGACCTGGAGGGGGTCGAAGCCAAACGTGCCGCCGCGATGCAGGAGTTTGACGCAAAGGTGGCGTCTGTGAAGGAGCGCATCGCGGCGCTGGAGCAGCAGAAGAAGGAAATTCTTGCTCCCAAGCCCCCGCGCAGGCCCCGTAAAACAAAGAAGCAGAAAATACAGGAGCTTATCCAGTCCGCCAGCAAATCCGGGCTGAAGCCGGAGGAGATCGCCGAGCGGTTGGGGTTGGCTCAAACAGAGGAATGACAAAGAAGATGAGGGCAGGCGCAGCCTGCCCTCATCTTTTATATCAATGCCAGTGAAAACAGGGGCTACTCCTCAATTCTCACGATATCCACTGCCGCTTCCAGCAGAAGGTTGATGATCTCATTGCGGGAACGGTTGGAGTTCTCGGCAATAATGTCCAACCGCTCAATCAGCTCATCCCTCATGCGGACGGACACGACCTTGTGCCCATCGTCCCCCCTGCGGGCGGACTTCTTTTTAATTCTGATCTCCTCTGCCATACTGCCACCCTTTCTATAGTTATAGTGTAGCTTGACAGGGACGATTTTAGTATATTATAATTACATAGTCTTATTAAACTATACTTTTGTAGTTTTGTCAATTGAAAGGAGGGCCCATTGGCAATTTCCAGCCTGTATCCCCGCAAAACCATGCGCAATCGGCGGCGATCTGGTGTCCTCCTATATGTGTCTGCCGGAGTCCGCCGCCGAGGAATTTGAAGCCAGCAAAAAGCTGTACTTCCTGACCACCGGGCGCAGACAGGACCCGGCCCATGATATCCTCATGTACCGTATCATTCAATCCTTCAAGCCGGGGGAAATCACCCCGGAGGAGGCCAACCGCCTGGGCTATGAGCTGGCGATGAAATTCACCAAAGGCCAGCATCAGTTTGTGGTGTCCACCCATGTGGACAAGGCCCACATCCATACCCACATCGAATTTAACAGTACCAACCTCAACTGTGACGGCAAATTTCAGAACGTCAAGGATTCCGCTTTTATCCTGCGGCAACTAAATGACGATCTGTGCCGTGTTCATGGCTATTCTGTCATTGAGAACCCGAAGCCCAGTGCCAAAAAGCAGAGAGAGATGGCGGCGGCACAGTACGGCTCCAGCCATAAGGAGCAGCTACGGCGGGCCATTGACCGGGTGCTCCCCGACAGCCGGGACTATGAGGATTTCTTGACAAAAATGCGGGACGAGGGCTATGAGATCAAGGAGGGCAAAGGGTTGTCCTTCCGCGCCCCCGGCTGGGACCGTTTTACCCGTTCCGATAAACTGGGAAGCGATTATACCAGGG
>CAJUQN010000183.1 GCA_910588625.1 uncultured Oscillospiraceae bacterium | reverse complement strand
TCACGTTTGCCCTCATTGCCATCCTCATTAGAAGATTTTAAACAGGCTCTTAGACACTCATTGGAAATACAGCGTTTACTCATTGTAAAACACACTTTCTTTTGGGTAAGTATCAAACCAGGTGGTTAGTATCGCACTTTCATGTGCGTACTTGTATTCCGACCCAATTCTGAATATGATTATACTATCATCAAGCCAAGAAAGTCAATCCCAGGAATTTAGGAGGCACAATTATGCGGCAAGGCTATACTTATTTAGGAGCACCGCTCCAAATCGGCAGACTCACCGTGAAGAATCGGTTTTGCATGGCGCCCATTGGCGGCGGCCAGCACCATCTTCCGGGCGGTGGTCTTAAAAACGAGACCATTCAATATCTTGTTGAGCGGGCCAAGGGTGGCTTTGGCCTGATCTTTACCGGAACCATCGCAGCAGACGGGACGGTGGACCCTTATACTGGGGTTGGACCGACAATTTTGCAAAACCCGGACGCATTCAAGCTCACAGCCACCGAGCTGAATGAGCGGGCAGGCGCTTATGGTACGAAAATTTTCGCTCAGATCACCATGGGCCTGGGACGCAACTATCCGAATCTCCCGGCCCCCCTCCTCCGTACATGTATTCCGCCATCCCGGCGAAGTCTCGCCGGAGCTGACCAGGGAGCAAATCAAGTCAAAAATTGAGTCTGTGGTAAAATCAGCCAAGCCGAGAGTGAGATTAGAACGGCTGAAAATTTAACGGGGAGAGTATATATCATGGGTAAAAAAATCGTAGTGATTACTGGAAGCCCTCGCAAAAACGGTAATAGCTTTGTCATGACAGAGGCGTTTATGAAAGCTGCGGAGGAGAAAGGCCACACTATCACCCGTTTTGACGCGGCTGTGAAGAACGTGGGCGGTTGCCACGCCTGCGAAATCTGCTTCAAAACTGGGAAAGCTTGCTCCTTCGATGATGACTTCAACACCATTGCCCCCGCCATTCTGGAGGCGGATGCCGTGGTGTTCACCATGCCGGTCTACTGGTACTCCATTCCAGCCCAAATCAAGGGCGTTATTGACAAGCTATTCTCTTTCTGCGTAGCCGGTAAGGACGTGGCCGGTAAAGAGTGTGCGATTATTGCCTGTTGTGAGGAAAACGATATGTCTGTCCTGGACGGCGTGCGAAATCCTGTAGAGCGCTCCGCTGCACTGCTGAAGTGGACGATGGTGGGCGAGGTGTTGATCCCCGGTGTGCTCAACGTGGGCGACATCGAAAAGACGGACGGCTGCAAGCAGGCGTCTGCTCTGGCGGGCAAATTCTGAGGAAGTGGAGGACGCATCCATGGCAAAAAACATTGTCATTCTCAACGGCAGCCCCCGAAAAAACGGCAACACCTCTGCGCTGGTCAAAGCCTTTACCCAGGGAGCAGAAAGCGCCGGCCATACTGTGACTGAGTTCTTTTTGGGCGGTATGGATATCCACGGCTGCAAGGGCTGTTTTGGCGGACACAGCAGCAGGGAGTGCCCCTGTGTTCAACAGGACGACATGAACAAGATCTATCCGGCGGTAAAGGACAGCGACGTGGTGGTGCTGTCCAGTCCCCTTTACTACTGGACCATGAGCGGCCAGATCCGGACGGCCCTGGACCGCCTGTTTGCCTTGGAAGAAGGGGACGGCAACCTGTTGCGTGGAAACGGCAGGGGGTCCGTGCTGCTGATGGCGGCGGAGGGCCATGGTTTTGAGGACGCGATGCTCTACTTCGACCATTTGATGGAGCATCTTCGGTGGAAAAATCTTGGCAAAGTGCTGTGCGGCGGCGTCATGGACGTGGGCGACGCACAGGGCCGCAAAGAGCTGGACGATGCCCGGGAACTGGGCAAATCAATTTGAATGCAGGAGGAAATCATATCATGGAACAGATCAAATTACCCCAGGCTGCTGTGCTGACCGCCCCCAATCCCGTCACAGTAGTATGTACGGAAAAGCCGGACGGAACCACTAACCTGGCCACAGTGTCCTGGTGGACCTATCTCTCCTTCAACCCGGAAATGATTGCCTATACCATGGCGAAAACCTCCTACAGCGGGGAGATGGCGCGTGGCAACGGAAAAGTTGTTCTCACTGTCCCCGGTGCCGAAATTGCCGAGGCGGTCATGGGCTGCGGCAGCACCACCGGACGGGAGACGGACAAGGTAGAAAAGTTTGGAATTAAACTGGCTGAACTCCCTGGCTGCTCCATTAAGATTCCAGCCCACAGCCGTGTGGCTATCCAGTGCCGGATGAAGGAGTTCCATGAGGTGGGAGACCATTACCTATATATCTGCGAGGCGGAAAAGGTCTATGGCAACGAGACAGAGGAGGCTCTGTTTGCCTGGAACGGATACTCTCAGCTTCGCCCGGCAAAGTGAGGAAAAGCAAATGGAAATTACCAAAGAGACAACGATGGGAGAAATGCTGGAGTATGACCGCAGCATTGCCTACATCCTGATGCAGTCTGGAATGCACTGCGTGGGCTGTCCCTCATCCATCCACGAATCCTTAGAGGAAGCCTGTGCGGTTCACGGCCTGGATGCTGACACCGTTTTACAATCCATCAAGAACTACTTTTCCGAACTGAAGTGATAATCAGGAACGGCGGGATCATGCCAGAGTGATCCCGTCGTTTTCATGCTCACAGTTATTCCAAAACGCCGCTCAAACAGGTTTCTGCTGAGCGGCGTTTTTTGGTTGATTGCTTCGGTTCTGCGCTAGGGACTGTTCACATAAGTTGAGTTGCGATATAATAGACCTCTTGCGAAAATAAGGTACTATGGTAAAATAGGGGCATGAAATAT
>CAJUQN010000182.1 GCA_910588625.1 uncultured Oscillospiraceae bacterium | reverse complement strand
GCGGCGGAGCGGTCCACCTTGGTGGGGTCCTTGCCGGAGAAGGCGCCGCCGCCGTGGGGGGCGGCGCCGCCGTAAGTGTCCACGATGATCTTCCGCCCGGTGAGGCCGGAGTCACCCTGAGGACCGCCCACCACGAAGCGTCCAGTGGGGTTGACCAGGATACGGGTATTCTCGTCGAATAGCTCCGCGGGGATGGTGGGCTTGATGACCAGCTCGATCATATCAGCGCGAATTTGCTCCAAAGTGGCCTCAGGATCGTGCTGAGTGGAGATGAGCACGGTGTCCACACGGATGGGCTTGCCGTTCTCGTCATATTCCACGGTGACCTGGCTCTTGCCATCGGGCCGCAGGTAGTCCGCTTTACCCTCCTTGCGGATGGCGGTCAGCCTCTGGGCCAGCTTGTGGGACAGGGAGATGGCCAGGGGCATCAGCTCGGGGGTCTCGTTACAGGCGTAGCCGAACATCATGCCCTGGTCGCCGGCGCCGTTGTCCAGCCCGTCGGTGAGAGTGCCCTCCTTGGCTTCCAGGGCCTTGTCCACGCCCAGGGCGATGTCGGGGGACTGCTCGTCCAGGTTGCTGATGACGGCGCAGGTGTCGCCGTCAAAGCCGTACTTGGCCCGGTCATAGCCGATCTCCTTGACCACCGTGCGGGCAATTTTGGGGATGTCCACATAGCAGGAGGTGGTGATTTCGCCCATGATGTGTACCAAGCCGGTGGAGACGGCGGTTTCGCAAGCCACACGGGCCATGGGGTCCTTTTCGATGATAGCATCTAGAATGGCGTCGGAAATCTGGTCGCAGATCTTGTCGGGATGACCCTCGGTCACCGATTCAGAGGTAAACAGTCTTTTTGCCATAAAAATTCTCCTTTCTATTATTGGGGCGGAAAGAGACTGAAAAAAGCCCCCGCCGAAACTCGGCGAGGGCTGGTGGAATCAGGCCTTTCCTCATCTCGCGTTTCCGCCGGACTTGGCACCTTGCGTCGCAGGTTGCCGTGGTTTCATTGGGCCGGTCCCTCCACCACTCTTGATAAGGGTTATTCAGTTGTTTACAGCCTCTATTATAGCACGTTGTATGCCGCTGTCAATGGGCAGTTGAGAAAAAACTAAAGTTTTGGCTTACTCCGCCGCCGGGGCGCGGAGGGGTAGGATGTCCCGTCGGTACAGCCGGTGGATGAATACAGTACACAGCGCGGCGGAAAACAGCTCCGCGATGGGGAAGGCGAGCCACACCGCTTCTAGCCCAAAGGCCCGGGAGAGGAGGAACGCCACCGGCAGCAGCACCACCAGCTGACGCACCAGAGAGCCAATCAGACTGAGTATGCCGTGATCCAAAGCCTGAAACACCGAAGTAGCCACAATGTCGAAGCCCGCCAGCAGCCAGCTGAAGGAGATGATGCGCAGGGCAGGGATGCCGATGGCCAACAGGTCTCCCGTGGCGGCGTCCGCCTCTGACTGGAAAATCTCCAGCAACGGGCCGGGGAACACCTGGAACACGGTGAAGCCTATGACCATCAAAATGGTGGCATACATCACGGCCAGCTTGATGGTTTTTACGATGCGGTCCGGCTTGCGGGCGCCGAAATTGTAGGCCACGATAGGCACCATGCCGTTGTTCAGGCCGAACACCGGCATGAAGAAGAAGGACTGGAGCTTAAAGTACACCCCGAACACCGCCGTAGCCGTGTCGGTGAATGCGATGAGGATCTGGTTCATGCCGAACACCATCACCGAGCCGATGGACTGCATGACGATGGAGGGCAAGCCCACGCTGTAGATCTCCCGGATGGTCTGTCCGTGGGGGCGGAAGCCCTTGAAGGACATGGTGATTTCCGGATTCCGGGTGGCGTTGAAGAGGATGGACACGCAGCAGCCGAGGATCTGGCCGATAACGGTGGCCAGGGCGGCCCCCGCCACCTCCATCCGGGGGAAGGGCCCCAGGCCGAAAATAAGGATGGGGTCCAAAATGATGTTGGTGATGGCCCCCACCGCCTGGGCGATCATGGTGTAGAAGGTCCGGCCGGTGGCCTGGAGCAGCCGCTCCATGAGAACCGCGAAGAACAGGCCGATGCTGGCGCCACACACGATGCACAGGTAGTCGGCGCCGTAGCTGATGATGCCCTCGATGTCGGTTTGGACGGTGTAGAACAGCCGGGAGCAAGTCAGTCCCAGGACCACGAACACCAGACAGCTCAGCGCCGTCAGAAAGACGCCGTTTACCGCCGTGCGGTTGACCTTCTCCTGGTCGCCCTGGCCCAGGCTCCGGGCCAGCAGGGCGTTGACACCCACAGCGGTACCCACGCTGACGGCAATCATCAGGTTCTGCACCGGGAAAGCCAGGGACACCGCGTTCAGCGCGTCCTGGCTGAGCTGGGAGACAAAATAGCTGTCCACCACATTGTAAAAGGCCTGGACCATCATGGAGATCATGATGGGGATGGCCATGTTGAGAAGCAGCCGGTTCACCGGCATGACGCCCATTTTGTTTTCACCCTGGGGCCGTTCCACAGAAAGTTCCTCCTTTTCCTTTGCAGGGCCTTGCCCTGCCCGCTTTGTTTGTCTCTGGTTGCGGTAATGCCCCATTATAGTGGAAGGAAATTTTATTGTCAATGGGAGCGGGGCTTTTTTGGCGGTTTTGCATGATTGAATGGAGAAAGCGGCGGAATTTATTTCCGAGGGGGCAGGGCAACAGCAATTGAAATTAGGCGAAAAGGATATCAAGGAGACGCTGAGGATTCAAGGCAGCGGCAAAGCGCTCCACATCGGTAACAGAAGAGAGAAAATACCGGGTATCTGTTGTGGTTCCATCATTTTTGCTGATCGCTGCAGTTACCATGCCGACAGCTTGCAGACCGTCCCA
>CAJUQN010000181.1 GCA_910588625.1 uncultured Oscillospiraceae bacterium | reverse complement strand
GGCCGTTCGCCGGATTTTTTAGTCACCAAGGGGAAAACACCCCAAAAGCCGCTTGTCAGCGGCTTTTACTATCCTGGGGAGCTGGCGGACCTGACGGGAGTGCCAGCAGCCCTTCCAGCGCCCCGCCGCAAGCTGTCGGCGGGGCGGCAAGCCCTGAAATGCGGCTCAATTTGAGACGCATTTCGACATTACATGAAAATTGGAGGTTATCTGCATGAAACGCATTACACCCCTGCTACTGGCGGTGATCCTGGCCTGCGCCATGACCTGCCCGGCCCTGGCCGCGGAGGCGCCGGAGGGGACCGCCCCCGTCCGGCCCGCCGCCCTGTACCCCACGGAGGTGGTGGAGACCGAAACTGGCGGCGGCCGCCGTCTGGAGAAAGTCTATCTGCTCACCGCCGCCGACAACCCGGCGAACATCTCTACTGAGGATTTTGAACGGGAGGGATACCGCTATACCCTGCTGGACGTGACCCGGCAGGACTACACCGAGAGCGAGACCAAGGAACACACCGAGACCGTCACCCTGGACAGCGGCACCAAGGATATGGACAAGATCATGCCCCAGCTCGCCGCCACACGGGAAGTCACTACCGAGGATGGTTTCACCGGCGTCCTGACACTGGACACCACCAGTATTACCGTGGAGGCTGCGGGCTATGGCTCCTCATCCCGCACCGTTACCGCTACCCGGTCCTATCCCAGCCTGTCCGACGCCGACTCCTCCCTGATCCCCAAGACTATTACGGACGGCGGGCGGACACTGACCCTGGCGGACGTTCAGTGGCTGGAGGCCGGGGAGTTTTACAACGCCACCGCCAGCTACACTGGCACCGCTACCAGCAAATATGCCACCGGCTATATTATTACCGCCGAATATGCGGGGGAGGTTGTCAAGACCATCAGCGGCGAGATGATCTATACGGCGGTGTTCAGCGGCACCCCCATCAATGCCCCCGTCCAGACCGAACCGGGAGCAGAGGATAACAGTACGGAGACCCAGCCGCCGGAGCCGGCAGAACCCGGCAGCTCCAGCGGGAGCGGCCTGAAATGGCTGCTGATCCTGCCCATCGGGGCGGGGGCGGCAGGGCTGGCCTTCCTGGGGAAGTTCCTGCTGAAAAAATACAAGGCTAAAAAAGAATGGAAGGAGTACACCACATGAGAAAATGGAAAATCGCCCTGCTGTCCGCTGCCCTGCTGCTGTCCCTGACTGCGGCCCCGGCCCACGCGCTGGAATACACCTTTGACAGCCCGCCCACCGGGGATTTTGGCACTCCCACCAGCACGGAGGGCATCATCCAGACCGGGGCCGAACCCGCCAACAAGGACAGGAGCAAGAGCAGCGCCCTCATTCCTCCCGGTTTTGGGACGCCCACCAGCTACTTGCCCAACTCCGGGGAGTACCTGACCCCGAACCTTGCGGCGGACGGCCCCCTGAGCGGGAAGTACACCCTCACCGTGACTGGCGGCACGGGCGGCGGCGCACCGGCCCTCCCCGGCGCGGTTGACAGCTCC
This sequence comes from uncultured Oscillospiraceae bacterium, assembly GCA_910588625.1. Lineage (GTDB taxonomy): Bacteria > Bacillota > Clostridia > Oscillospirales > Oscillospiraceae > Enterenecus. The sequence continues at coordinate 1,403 of CAJUQN010000181.1, read as the reverse complement.
GCGCCCACCAACCCGGCCTATCCCACCACCAGCGGCCCCGTCACCGCCTTTACCGATGTGACCGCCGACCTCTATTACAGCAACGGCAGTTTGGGCACACTGGAAATCCCGTCCATCGGCCTGAGTGTCAATATCTATCAGGGGACGGACAGCGCCGCTCTGAAAAAGGGGGCGGGCCACTTCACCAACACCAGCATCTGGAATGGAAATGTTGCGTTGGCTGGGCACAACCGGGGGGTAAATAATCATTTTGGCAAAATCCATACACTTGACACGGGCAATACCATCACCCTCACCACGGCCCTGGGGACCCGCACCTACACCGTTACCAGTGTGGCGAAGGTTGACGTGATGGACAACACCATGCTGGAGGCCACCAGCGACAACTGCATCACCCTTTTTACCTGTGTGATGAACCAGCCCAGCTACCGCTGGTGCGTCCGGGCAGTCGAGGCTTGACACGCCATTTTTGGACAATTTCCCCCAAATGTAGTATAATAATGGTAGAGAAACCCAACTAAAACTACATTACAGGAGGAAAACGACCATGAAAAAAGCAAGATTGACCGTCCGGCTCACCGCCGCCATGCTGACACTCTCCCTGCTCACTATTCCGGCCATAGCCGCAGATCCCCCGGCAAGTGCTGTCCGGGTAAACAGCTACAAGGGCAATACCCTGGCAGTCGGAGAACGGAGCGGCCTCATGATCGGCCCCAGCGGGACGGAGTACACCGTTACCTCCAGCGACCCGGACACAGTAGCGGTGGAGCAGATCACAGGCTTTTGGGTAGCTGTCGCCAAATCGGAGGGAACCGCAAACATCACCGCCGCCAACCGTGCCGGAGAGAGCGGAACCCTGACGCTCACCGTTGGCTCCGGCGCTCCAGCGGCCCCCGCCGTCGTGGACGGCCCCAGCCCCACGGAGGAACCGGATGTACGGCAGGAGCTGGTACGGCTTATCAATCAGACCCGCAAGGCCAACGGCGTGGCGGAGCTTCCGGTCAGCGAGGCCCTGATGACCGCCGCCCAAGCCCTCTCGGATCAGCGGTACACCTGGCATCACACAAAAGAGGAATGTGAGGCCGTGATCGCCAGCGGCTACCCCTACGGTTTCGGCATAAACCTTACGGTATTCACCGGCGTCGCCACGGAGGACGCCGCCCAGCACGCCCACGACAACTGGCTTAATTCTCCCGGCCACTTTGAGACGATGATAAAGCCGGACTGTGACAGTATCGGCGTGGGCGTGACCGAGAGCGGCGGCGTGACCTACTGCTTTATGATTGTCGGCAGGCCGAACACCCACAATCCCTACGAACCCTAAAAGTACAGACGGAAAAGGCCCCCCGGCTGGAGGGCCTTTTTCTGTGCCCGGAAATGCGTCTCACCGTGAGACGCATTTC
>CAJUQN010000180.1 GCA_910588625.1 uncultured Oscillospiraceae bacterium | reverse complement strand
ATGCGGGGTTGCCGCTATACAGCCCCGCCACTCACCTCCACGGTTTCTGTAGTGTACCGAACGCTCCCGTGGTTAGTATAGCAAATCATCATTACTGGCGAAAGCGCCCTTGTTTCATGACCCCGTCGGCGCCTTTCGCAGAAAGGCGGATTATAGATATGACGATCAAGGAAGTGTGCGCACGATATCACATTGCCCCGGATACCCTCCGGTTTTACGAGCGGGTGGGAGCCATCCCGGCGGTCCATCGGGCCAAGAACGGTATCCGAGATTATGAGGAACAGGATATCAGCTGGGTGGAAAACGCCATCTGTATGCGCAACGCCGGCGTCCCGGTGGAGATGGTGGCCGAATACGTTAAGCTGTGCCAGCAGGGGGACGAGACCTTTTCTGCCCGCCGGGACCTGCTCAAGGAGGTCCGGGGCAGACTGTTGACGGAGATTGAGAAGTGCAAACGGGAGCTGGAGCGGCTGGAGTACAAGATTGAGCGGTATGAGGCCGCCGTGGAGACGGGCAAGCTGGTCTGGGACCGGAGCTTTTCCTTTGATCCGGAGACAGGGACCTTTGAGGCCAAAGCGGACATACAGTGCGGGAAAGCGCGCTGATTTTGATGACTGGAGGATTTAAGTTATGGTACACAAGAAATTTCAGAATCTGGAGCTGTCCGGCCTGGGGCTGGGCATGATGCGCCTGCCCGTGGTGGACGGCGACGACAGCCGCGTGGACGAGACCGCCGCCGCGGAGATGATCGACTGCGCCTACCAGAGCGGCATCAACTATTTCGATACGGCGTGGGGCTATCACAACGGCAATTCGGAGCTGGTGGCCGGGAAGCTTCTCGGCCGCTACCCCCGGGAGAGCTACTTCCTGGCCAGCAAATTCCCCGGCTATGACTTAGCCAACATGGACAAGGTGAGGGAGATCTTTGAGCGCCAGCTGGAAAAGTGCCAGACCCCCTATTTTGATTTTTACCTGTTTCACAACGTCTATGAGGGCAATATTGACGCCTACCTGGAACCGAAATACGGAATCCTGGACTATCTCCTCAAGCAGAAGGAGAACGGACGCATCCGTCACCTGGGCTTCTCCGCCCACGGCAGTGTGGAGGTCATCCAGCGCTTTTTGGACGCCTACGGGGCGCACATGGAGTTCTGCCAGCTTCAGCTGAACTACATGGACTGGCACTTCCAGAACGCCCAGGAGAAGGTGGAGCTGCTGAACAAGGCGGGCATCCCGGTGTGGGTCATGGAGCCCCTGCGGGGCGGCAAGCTGGCGAAGGCCTCCGAGGGGCTGACCGCCGCTATGAAATCTATGCGCCCAGAGGAGACTGTCCCCGGCTGGGCATTCCGCTTCCTGCAAGGCTTGCCTGGTGTGACCATGGTGTTGTCCGGTATGTCCAACATGGAACAGCTCAAGTCCAATATCGAGACTTGGAAAACGGACGCCCCTCTGAGCCGGGAGGAGTTCGACGCGCTGGTAAAGTACACCGACGAGGAGGTCAAATCAGCGGGATTGCCCTGCACCGCCTGCCACTACTGCACCAGCCACTGCCCCAAAGAGCTGCCCATCCCAGAGCTGATTGCGCTGTACAATGAGCACAAGGCCACTGGCGGTGGATTTATCGCGCCTATGGCAGTGGGCAGTATGCCGGAGGAGAAGCGCCCCGCCAGCTGCGTCGGGTGCCGGAGCTGCGAACAGGTCTGTCCTCAGCAAATCAAGATTTCCGAGATGATGTCGGAATTTTCCACTATGATCGGGATGTGATGGGAAATCAATTTATGAGGAGGGCCATATGCGTTACCGTGAGTTAGGCAGGACCGGCCCGTTGGTCAGCGAGATCGGTATGGGGTGTGAGGGCTTTGCCGAGGATGGCTGCAAGAACACCCTGCCCATGTTCAATGCGGCGGGGATGGCCCGCTGGACCACACTGGTGGTCAGATACAGGTCCCGCATGACGGCGTTTTCATCGGAGTTGATACCGGAGATGAACTCCTTGGCCAGGCCGCTCTCCTGGGCGGCCTGGGCGGTCATCTCCTTGTAATAGCAGGGCGCCGGCGGCGATGCCACAGGCGATGTTCAAAATGATGGTGAATTGCAGCAGCAGCTTGCTTACCTTTTCCTTGCCTAAATAGCTGTTCTCCTCCATGAAAAAACCTCCTTTGATGGGATACGGACGAAAAAGGCGCACGCAATCTGCGTGTGCCTTTTTGCGACAAAATAGCACACGCATAGCATTACCGTACGAAGAAAGCCCCGCTCGCTTTGATACCGGGCGGAGCAAAGTTTGTCCCGATTGCCGGAGGCGCGCTAGGTCGTTTTGCGCAAATGCCGGAGCGCGTCAAAAACTTTGTTGTGCTTTTTCGTTTTCGGTGGTACACTATATCAAACGGGCAAACAAATGATAGGAGGACAAACGATGGATCACTTTGAGGAAATTGATTTGGAGGACTGCCCCTGCTGTGGTAATGTAGGGAGTATTGAGGAGGAGGGGGGCTGGTGTGTGTACGTCCAGTGCGGGTACTGTGGCGCCCACACGGCGGAGCTTTCTTACAAAAATGAGGAAGAGCGTCAGAACGCCGCCCGGAAAGCGGCCGAGAACTGGAACCTTAGAAAGGTCATCTGCCCTGGCCCTGGGGAATAGCGCAGATTTTGAACATTGGCGGTCCTCGGATTTCCGTATCCGAGGACCGTTGATTGTTGAAAATACCTGCCTTCCGGAGGCTGCTATTTATTTAGGTATGGCTGTGTCGTGCCTAGTCGTCACATATTGCCCGTTACCATGGCAATCAGCGGGTGGGTTCCGGCAGGCAGCCGCAGGCGAATTGGTTTTGTGTCAGTAACAGGTATCAATGTCTAAAGCGGCTTCTTTCTTGTTACTAGAAAAAAGAAGACGCCGGTTAGTGTAAAATTTTCATTGGCAAACGAAAAAGGGAAGCGGTGAAAGCACC
>CAJUQN010000179.1 GCA_910588625.1 uncultured Oscillospiraceae bacterium | reverse complement strand
TGAGTTTCTGCCGGATGTCCTCATAGACCGTAAAGGCCAGCGGTTTCTCCGGCTCTGGAATTGCTTGTTCCAGCGCGTGAAGCATCGGGTTATCCAGCGTCTTGGCCACCTTTTTGGAGCCAGCCGCCTGGGGTGTGGAAATGTCGCAAAACACCAGCTGGGTCAGCTTTTCCGGCTGTCCGTCCCGCCAGATTTGCAGGATATTGTCCACGCACTGGTTGACTTTTGTGCCGGGTTCGTCCGGCAGCATGGGGTTGATGATGCGCTGGTCCAGCCCCAGCTTGCGGCCATCCGAGGTGATTTTCAGCATATTGTCGGTTGATGGGTCAACGGTCCCCGAATGGACCTTGGCGGCGCGCTCGGAGAGGGCCTTCACCATATCCTGCTGGTGTTCGGTGGGCTTTGCCACGATGTTGTGGTATTCCACCTCCGGGGTGGGCAGGTCCAGCTGGTCGGCGGTCTTGATGTCCGCCACCTCTTTGAACAGGTTCATCAGCTCCGGCAGGTTAAAGAACTTGGAAAATCTTGTCCGCGCCCGGTAGCCCGTCCCCTCCGGGGCCAGTTCCAGGGCTGTCACCGTTTCCCCGAACCGGCTGGCCCAGCAGTCGAAATGGGTCATGTTCAATTCCTGGAGCCGCTCATACTGGAGGTAGCGTTGGATGGTATAAAGTTCGGTCATACTGTTGCTGACCGGCGTTCCGGTGGCGAACACAACGCCCCGGCTGCCGGTGATCTCGTCCATGTAGCGGCATTTGGCAAACATATCGGAGGATTTCTGCGCGTCTGTGGTGGAAAGCCCCGCCACATTCCGCATTTTGGTGTATAAAAAGAGGTTTTTATAATTGTGGCTCTCGTCCACAAACAGCCGGTCCACGCCCAGCTGCTCAAAGGTAATCACATCGTCCTTGCGGCCCTCGGCCTGCAATTTTTCCAGCCTTGCCTCCAACGATTTTTTGGTGCGTTCCAGCTGCTTGACGGTAAAGCGTTCCCCGCCGCTGGCCTCCACCTCGGCAATCCCGTCGGTGATCTCGTTGATCTGCTCCCGCAGCAGGCGCTCCTGCCGTTCCCGGCTGATGGGAATACGCTCAAACTGGGAGTGTCCGATAATCACCGCGTCATAGTCCCCGGTGGCGATTCTGGCGCAGAATTTCTTGCGGTTGTGGCTTTCAAAATCCTTTTTGGTGGTGACAAGGATATTCGCGGAAGGGTAGAGCCGTAAAAACTCGGAGGCCCACTGCTCGGTCAGGTGGTTCGGCACCACAAAGAGGGATTTCTGGCACAGGCCCAGCCGCTTGGATTCCATCGCGGCGGCTACCATTTCAAAGGTCTTGCCCGCGCCCACCTCATGGGCCAGCAGGGTATTCCCGCCGTACAGCACATGGGCGATGGCGTTTTTCTGGTGTTCCCGCAGGGTGATTTCCGGGTTCATGCCCGCAAACCGGATATGCTGCCCGTCATACTCGCGGGGGCGGATGCTGTTCATTTCCTCGTTGTACTGGCGCACCAGCGTCTGCCGCCGCTGTGGGTCCTTCCAAATCCAGTCCCGGAAGGCTTCCCGGATCGCCATCTGCTTCTGGGCGGCAAGGGTGGTTTCTTTGGCGTTGAGTACCCGGCGCTCCCGCCCCTCGGCGTCCTCAACGGTGTCATAGATGCGGACATCCCGCAGGTTTAAGCTGTCCTCCAGAATCTTGTAGGCGTTGGCCCGGTCGGTTCCGTAGGTGGTGTTGGCGGCTACATCGCCGTACCCAACGGCGTTTTTGCTGGTGATCTGCCACTCGGCGGTGTAGGGGACATACTTGACCTCAATCTTTCCTTGCAGATAGTACGGGGTGTGGAAGGTTTCGTACATGAATTGCTGGATATAGTCTTTGTCAATCCAGGTAGCCCCCAGGCGCACCTCGATTTCCGATGCGTCCAAATCCTTTGGCTGGGCGGCGGTCAGCGCCTCCACATTGACAGAAAAGGCGGGGTCTTTGTCCGCCGCCCGCTGTGCCTGCCGCAGTTTCCGGCGCACGTTGCCGGAGAGGTATTCATCCGCTGTCACATAACGGGGCGATTCCCCCTCCGCCAGTGGTCCGGGCAGACGGAAGATCACGCCCCGCAGCTCCTGCGCCAATTCCTCCTGGGTTTTGCCGCTCAGTTCGGCCATGTACGCCATATCCACCTCGGCCTTTTCCGCGATGGAAACAGCCAGGGCTTCACTGGCGGTGTCCACCGCAGTAACAGCCTGATGGGGCTTGATGGTGCGCTTGGTGAACATATCCGCCTTTTGCTTCAGATGTCCGTCATCGTCAATGACTTCCAGCGCGCAGAGCAGATAATAGCTGGAATCATCGGCAAAGGCCAGCCGGTTCCCCCGGTCATTGATAAGCCCGTACTTTGCGGAAAATGCGTCATAGAGCCGGTTCAATTCGGCCTGGGTTTCACGGATTGCCGCATCCGAAACAAAGCTGTCCATCTGCTGTGCGATGAGCTTCTGCACACAGTCCCGCAGTTCCACCAGCCCCTTTACGCGGGCCTCGGCGGTGGCGTTTAAGTCGGGGCGCACCATGCGGCTGTTTTCCCGATAGTACACCGCACCGTCCACAACGGTATAGGAATAGTTTTTTACATCAGGGTCAGCGGGGATAGAAGTATCAATTTCTTCCCCCTCGCCCAGCTCCGGCAGTTCGGCCTCCTGATAGGTCCCGCGAATGTATTTTATGGCGTCGTGCAGCTGGTCGGAAAGTTCCAATCCCTCAATGGGGGCCACTGTGTAATCCTGTTTTCCGTATTGGGTGCTTTCTGAAACAGTGCGGCCCAGCACCATTTCCGGGTGGTCCAGGAAATAGCGGTTGATGGTAAAATCATCTTCGGTCTGTCCGGTCTGCGTCCAGTCCGGGGCAATGTCAATCGGGCGGTCACGTTTTTGCAGGAAAATGATGTCGGATACCACCTCTGTCCCGGCATTGGCCTTGAACGCATTGTTGGGCA
>CAJUQN010000178.1 GCA_910588625.1 uncultured Oscillospiraceae bacterium | reverse complement strand
TTCGGCGTGTGCCAGATCGGCAAGAGCTTCCGCAACGAGATCACCCCGGGCAACTTCATCTTCCGCACCCGGGAGTTTGAGCAGATGGAGCTGGAGTTCTTCTGCCAGCCCGGCGCCGAGCTGGAGTGGTTCGCCTACTGGAAGAACTTCTGTCATCAGTGGCTGCTGAACCTGGGCATCAAGGAGGAAAACCTGCGCCTGCGCGACCACGACCCGGAGGAGCTGAGCCACTACTCCAACGCCACCACCGACTTTGAGTTTGCCTTCCCCTTCACCGACTGGGGCGAGCTGTGGGGCGTGGCCAGCCGGACCAACTTTGACTTGACCGCACACCAAAACACCTCCGGCAAGGACCTGACCTATTACGACCAGGAGAAAAACGAGCATTATATCCCCTACGTTATTGAGCCGTCTCTGGGTGTGGAGCGGATGCTGCTGGCTTTCCTGTGCAATGCCTACGACGAGGAAGTGGTGGACGCCGAGAAGAACGATGTGCGCACCGTCCTGCGCCTCCACCCCGCCCTGGCCCCTTATAAGTGCGCGGTGCTGCCCCTCAGCAAGAAGCTGGGCGACAAGGCCCGGGAGATCCAGGTCGAGCTGTCCAAATATTTCATGGTGGACTTCGACGACGCCGGGTCCATCGGCAAACGCTACCGCCGCCAGGACGAGATCGGCACGCCGTTCTGCATCACCGTAGACTTCGCCACCGTGGGCGACGACAAGACCGAGGCCGACCACGCCGTCACCATCCGGGACCGGGACACCATGGATCAGGTCCGGGTGCCCATCGTCCAGCTCAAGAACTGGCTGGACGAGAAGCTGGCTTATTAACTTTTCGTTAAACATCCCCAAAAACGCGCACAGATCGATAAATTGTGATAGAATATCAGCGGCGGACGCCTCAACAGGCCGTCTGCCGCTGATTCCTTTTACATTAGGAGGACAAAATGAAGCGACTGTTTTCCTTTTTCCTGTTCCAAAAATACCCTGAGGAGGGACTGTCCACCCCCATGCGGGTGATGTTCTGGCTCTGGAACGCACTGCTCCTCCTGGGCGCCGCTCTGGTGTTGGGGATGCTCTCCCTGGTGCTGGCCCCTGCCCAGTATGGCTGGCAGCTGTTCTATGATTATTTGGCCCATCCGGGACTGGTGGCGCTGAACCTGGCTCCGCCGGTGGTGCTCATTGTCTTAATGTACGGCCTCACTGGGCGAGCCTGGATGGCCTATGCGCTCACCGCCTTGCCGGTGATGGGGCTCAGCATAGGCAACTATTACAAGCTGTCCTTCCGGGACGACCCGGTCATCGCCGCCGATATGCTTCTGCTGAGCGAGGCAGGGAATATGGCCGGAAAGTATCAGCTGTTTCTGTTTGACAAGCTGATCGCGGTGCTGGCTTGTGTGGCGTTGACCATGGCTCTGCTGGCACTGCTGGCTCACGGGCAGCCTGTGGGAAAGCCCCGGCTCATCACGGCGGGGGCGGCACTGATCTGCGCCATCGCTTTGGCGCTGGCATATGGCAGCGACAGCGTCTATCAGGCCAACGAAAACAAGGAGCATATCAACCAGTGGTCCTCCACCCAGCAGTATATCTCCCGGGGATTGCTCTACCCATTCCTCCACAGCATAAAGACTGCCCTTCCCAGCCCTCCCGAGGGCTATGACGCACAGGAGGCGGCCGCCTGGCTGGCGGAGTATGAGGATGCCGCCATTCCCGAAGGTAAGAAGGTGAATATCGTGGGCCTGATGCTGGAGGCCTTCTCCGATTTCTCTGTTTTCGATCAGATCCAGTTTTCCCAGGATGTATACGCCCAATACCACGCCCTGGAGGCGGAGAGCTACACTGGCAATTTGCTCACCAACATCTTCGCTGGGGGCACCATTAACACAGAGCGCGCCTTTCTCACTGGCATCGGCGCCGGAGACCATGACTACCGCTCCAACACCTCCTCCTATGTTTGGTATCTGAAAGGGCAGGGCTATCAGACCTCCGGCGACCACCCCTGCAATGACTGGTTCTATAACCGGCTGAACGTCAACGCCTATTTGGGATTTGACCAGTACCGTTTCTGCGAAAACTACTATGGACCAGTATTCGGCGCCGACCCCACCCTTAACGACCATCTCTTCCTCCCTGAGCTGACCCGCTCCGTGCTGGAGCAGATGGAGGCAGACGCGCCTTTGTTCTCCTTTTCTGTGTCTTACCAGGGCCACGGCCCCTATGGGGACAGCGAGTGCTGGTGGGGTGAGCCGGAGGACTTCTTTTCCAACACCGGCTTGGAGCCCGCTTCCCGGTATATCTTGTCCAATTACCTGGGCTCAGTGCTGTCCACCCAGACATATTTGACCGAGATGGTGGACGCCTTTCGGCAGTTGGAAGAACCCGTCGTACTGGTGGTGTTCGGCGACCACAAGCCCTGGCTGGGCAACGCCAACAGTGTCTATGAGGACCTGGGAATTGATTTGAGCCAAAACACTCCGGAGAGCTTTTATAATTACTGGTCCACCCGTTACCTCATCTGGGCCAATGATGCGGCCAAGGAAGTTCTGGGCACAGACTTGGTTGGTGAAGGGCCGGATATTTCCCCCTGCTTTCTAATGAATGTTCTCTTTGAGCAGTTGGGCTGGACCGGGGACGCCTATATGCAGGCCATGGACCAGTGCCGGGATGTACTACCGGTGATCCACAACTATGGGGCGTGCCTCACTGCTGATGGTCAGCTGGTGCGGGAATTATCTGATGCGCAGGCCGAATTGGTCCAAAACTTCGAGTACCTGGCTTATTACCGGACCCATCATTTCAGTGAGTGACCAGCACAGTTGCTCCATTAGGGACCGCCTTTCGGCGGTCCCTAAAATTTTTTGTTTTCCTGAGAAAAAAAGGTTGACATTTGGATCAAAATAAGGTATATTATCACTTGCCCCGTCAGGGCGGCATCGTAAGAATGGCGGCGTAGCTCAGTTGGCTAGAGCACTCGGTTCATACCCGAGTTGTCACC
>CAJUQN010000177.1 GCA_910588625.1 uncultured Oscillospiraceae bacterium | reverse complement strand
GGGATTCTGCCGCAGCGCAGCAGCTCACTGAGTACCGCGCCCGGCCCTACAGAAGAAAGCTGGTCAGCATCTCCCACCAATACCAGATCGGCGTCTACCTGCTCCGGCATGGTCAGGGTGTTTGCATCACCGGCAGTCAGGTTTTGCGCTTTATGGACCGTGCAGGCGGGAAGGCCGCTGCTTTGCTCCAGTCGCCGGGCCGCACGGCTTGTGGGTGCGCAGCAGATAATGTCCGCATCCGGGAACGCCTTCCGGTAGATGTTCAGAAAACACGCTGAATGGATGTCTTGCCAGTACCAGGGCCGCCGGAAATAATACAGATTGGGGATGTGAGGGCGGTCTTAACCGCCTGCCGCTACTCCTCCGCCAATGTGAAGCCCAGTTCCTCCTGCTGCTGGTCAATCTCATCGCCCAAGTCGCCAATATAGGGCAGGCTGCTCCGCTGGAGCATTTCTTGCCGGGGTCGGTGATATCCTCATAGGACTCCACCATGAACTGAAGCCCATATTTGGCGGCCTTCTTCCGGCCGGTCATGTCCACCTTCATCCGCTCCATGGTGGGCAGGTAGTGGCCCACCACCGTGATGCTGCTGAGTTTGTTTCCCTGCCCATCCAGTACAGTCTCACAAGGCACATAAAGTGCCACTGTGTAGCTGCCGTTCTGGGCATCTTCAACGCTCTTGGGGTAGATCAGTCTAAAAAACTTATATTTTATTCTGCGCCCTCCTAAGCCAGCACCAGCTCTGTGATAGGCTTATAGATGGCCCGTTGCTCCACCGTATGCTCGCTGTCGATGTGCAAGGCTTCCTCCACGATGTCATCCGCCAGCTGGTCAAACTCCTGTACCGGTTCTGTCCGCTGCTTGAGCTCATAGAGGGACCAGTCCTCAAAATCTTCCCCCATATCAACCTCCCGTCCCGGATAAGAAAAGATCTGTATAAGCGGTTTGCTGAAGTCAATGCGGGCCTCTTCATTACATACTCCGCACCGGTTTCCGGTTTCTGCTACCGAGGTGTAATTTTTTTGGCCGCATTTGGTGCAGTAGGAGCGATATCCGCTGGGCTTGGTTCCGCCCTGATAGAGTACCAGATAGCCGCCGCTGCGGCCGTTCCAACCTGCCTGCCACAGGTAATTGTGCTTCCGGTTGAAGTCCACAATGAGGTGCGGATGTTCAATCTGCTGGACATGGCCAACGGCGATGCCTGGAACTGCCTCAGCGAGATCAAGAAGGACAAGGACCTGGCGCAGTTCATCGCGGAGGTGGTCATCAAGAACACCTCCAACGCCAACGAGCGTCAGGACTTCTGGGAAAAGGCGGAGCTGAACCTGCTCATGGCGCTGATGCACTATGTGGCCTCCCAGACCGCCCCCGGCACGAAAGACCTGCTCCCTATCCAGCAGAGGTCTTTGGGAGCCATCTACCGGATGCTGTCCAACGAATCCTTTGCCGACCTGGAAAAGCGGTTCCAGGAACTGCCAAAGGACCACCCGGCCCTGCCGCCCTACGGCATTTTCAAGCTGGCCAACCGCCAGATTTGAGGCAATATTGCCATCGGCCTAGGCAATCGCCTGTCCGTGTTTCAAAATCCCCTGGTGGACAAAATTACCTCCTACAACGAGATTGATTTGACGCTGCCGGGGAAAAAGCCCTGCGCCTATTTCTGCTGCATCTCCGCCCAGGATTCATCCCTGGAGTTTTTGAGCTCCCTGTTTTCGCCCAGCTGTTCACCAGCCTGATGGACTATGGCCGCAGGCACGGGGACCATGGGCGGTTGCCGGTGACGGTGAACGTCTGCCTGGAAGAGTTCTGCAACATCGGCAAGCTGATGGATTTCAAACGGGTGCTCAACGTGTGCCGGGGCTCGGCCATCTTCTGCCAGATCATCGTCCAGTCCATTCCCCAGCTCCAGGACCGCTACCCCAAGACCGAGTGGGAGAAGCTGATCGGCTGTACCGACATTCAGATCTGCCTGGGCTGCAACGACGTGGACACCGCCACCTGCATCTCCAAGAAGTGCGGCATGGTGACCATCAAGGTGGAAAACAACCAGATGCCCCTCATGCCCCTGTTCTCCCCGGTGTACACCTCCACCCGGCCCTACAGCCAGACCAAGAGCAACACCCAGCGGCCCCTCATGGACCCGGATGAGATCATGCGCATGGACAACCGGGAGTGCCTGGTGCTGCTGCGGGGCCAGAAGCCCCTGCGGCTCTATAAGATCATCCCGGACGAACACCCCAGCTTTGGACAACTGCGGGATGTGCGGGTGTCCGACGATGTTCCCCATGGGCGGCAGGAAGAGGAAAAGCCTAAAGCAAAGCCGACACAGCCCCCAGAGTGCCCCGGCGAACAGCCGGCGGCGCCGGTTGAACAGGAAAGTGTACCCCCGCCCCCGCCGTCCTCACCTCCGCCGCCGACACAGGAGGCGGATTCCGCATCCCCGCCCCCGGATGCTGCGCCGCCCAAGGCTTCCGGTATATGGGGCCCCCAATACGACTATGGCCTGTTGGACCCGGTAGACGGCTTTGGCGGTGTGGAGCAGGAAGCGGATTCCGGCCAGGACGCGCCCTACGGCGGGTTTGATCTGATCGAGACAGAGCCCCAGGACGTGGGAGGGGAACACCAGGAGGGACAGCGTTGAATCGCGCTGTCCCTCCTGATCTACTGTCTAAAAAGCCATGGATAGTCTTTCCGGGCATCTAAAATGTACTCTACATATACCGTATCGTCAATGACCAGATAGATGACCAGATACCAGTTTGGAACTGCCATTTTGCGATAACAGCTTCGGCGGTTATCCTCATCCAAATATGGGAAACGCTCCGGCATCTTTTCCAGGCCGCGGATCTCCGACATGATTTTATCGCGAAGCTCTTTTGCCGCCGCCACGTTTACCTTTGCGAGAAAGTAAACATGGTCCTTCAGCATTTTTCTAGCTTCGTCCGATACGATGACCTTAGAGCCTGTTTAAAATCTTTTGACAAAAATGGCGGAGTGGGAGATAATAGG
>CAJUQN010000176.1 GCA_910588625.1 uncultured Oscillospiraceae bacterium | reverse complement strand
TTGCCTTTGTTCCATAATCTTCCTCCTTGATGTATTTCCGCTTTTGCGGTTCTACATCATTGTAAAAGATTATGGAAAGTTTTTCGCTCATCAACCCGCTATTTTTCAATCTTTTTGGAGGTGACTTTTCATTTTATATCTCTTTTCATTATCTTTCCCGCCGGACACCGAGATGGAGCAGAAATTGTTGCTCTTTTCGCTTGTTTTTATAGGTAATTCCCTCCTAAAGCAAAAAATGAGCCCCGGAAGGAATGAAGTCCTTCCGGGGCTGGTGTAATGGGATGAGCTGGCTGTCCGGCTCTAAGGCGGAACCGCCAGACGGTGGATCAGGTGGGGCGCTGTCACTGGCCGCTGCCTCCTTCCGAACCGGGCAGGGCGAAATACGCCTGGAACTGCGTCTGCTGGGCAGGAGAGAGGGAAGCGAAGCGTTCCCCCTCAAAACTGCACAGTAAGAAGGTTCCGCAAATGGTGTCCCCGCTGTCCGTGGGGTTGGGGCGGTTGGGCGGAAGGTTCATGTTCTTGCCCTCGCCGTTGCAGATGAGCATGACCCGCTGGGGCAGATAGCACCCGGCCTCAATGGGACCGCCCACGATCTGCTGAAACGCCTCCAGCGTGTCCTCCACGGCGGCGGGTCGGGGTTCCTTCCCCGGTTCCACGATCAGGATGTTGATTTTCTGGTCCATGCTGATATTCCTCCGTTTCCTGTGATTTTATGACCATGGGACAGCTACGCGCCCCGAAAGCCCTGGGCCATGTCATGGCTGACCTGCGCGGTGTAATACTGGCTGATTGTGGTGGGGGCGTTATACAGCGCCGCCAAGGTATACGCCCGGATGTTGACCACCTGGGTGGTATTCTGCCGCAGGCTGTCCATGACGTAGCGGATGTGCTCCCCGTCCAGCCTCAAAAGGCGTTTTTTCACCAGCTCGGCGGGCATCTCCTCCCCGTTGACCCGGATATACCCCCGTCTGCTGGCGCAGGTCTCCGCCATCAGCTCTATATAGCCGTCGATTTCCTCTGTGTCATAGGGGTGCTCCTGGAGAAGAAGGTCATAGCCGATATTTTCTTTGATCTGCTCCCTGTAACCATCCATCTCATCCATCCTCATCCGGCGATGAATACCAGCAGGCGGTGAGGGCTGCGAGGGGGCAGGGGGAGAGATGGATGATTCAGTATCGTTGAGATCAGTTTTGTTCATATCAGTCTTATTAGGGGCGCAAAAACCGCTGTCTTGACCGCTCATTTCCAGCGGTGCAGACTGCTCAAAATGCGCGGTCTTGGGGACGGTACTGTCCAGCGGTCTGGACGGCTGGCTTTCCGCAGTCTGGGGCGCACCGTGCGTCTCCTGGGTCGGGGCCGTAACCGTACAGGGAGTTGTCTGGCCGGGTTCTGTAGGCAGGGTGAAGTTCTTGACGTAGATGCGGGCGGGACGGCCCTGGCCCTGCTTCTTGCGCTCAATCAGGCCGATCCCGTTCTGGTCCAGCTCCCGAAACAGCCGGGTGGCCTTGTCCTTGCCACAGCTCATCAGCGCCATGGCGTCCTCCTGGGTGAAGTAGATGTAGACGCGGCGGTCCTTGTCCATCCAGCCGTTCTTGACGGACAGGCCCATGCGGTCTAACAGAAGGCCGTAGAGTACCTTGGCCTCAATGGAAACGCTCTTAAAGCGGGGGTCGGTGAGCAGGGTTTTGGGAACGCGGTAGAAGCTGTACTGCTCCGCCTCAGTGCCGTAGTAGTAATCCAGATTCAGATTTGACGGCATGATGATTGCCTCCTTGTTTTTGGCGGGGAAGCAAAAAAGCGCCCCGGCGACTGTGTGTAGTCACCGGGGCGCTGATGCTCCCACCGCATTGTAGATTTGTCCAGAAATGCAAAAAAGCCCCCCTGTAACTGATTTTAGTCAGTTGCAGGGGGGCTTTGATCGGGTTTGAGCTTATTGGGCCCTTATACGGACGGTCAGCCCGTTCATGGAAAGGTCCTTGTACCCAACGAGGTAATAATCCTCACCGTTGTGCTCCACGACAGTCCGGGTCCAGTAGGGGACATCATGATATTCGTCCGTCACCAGGGCTTCAATGCTGCTGCCGCAGTTGTAGAAAATGCCCTGCGCCGTCTGATACTTCACAGAGGAGCCCTTGCGCAGACGACAGGTTTCCACGATAGGCCGGGTTAGATAGGCAATGCGCTCTTGCGCGTCTGCCAGCTTATCGGTGATGATCCGCAACTCCTCCCAGAGAAGGAGTTGCTCCCCGTCGGTGCGGTCAATGCCATCAAGACCGCTCAGATCATCATAGTCCGTGTAGGTGGAGAATTTGAGGAATTGCGTGATTTGGCGGTTCAGCTTGACGGCTTCCGCAAACGCCTCTTGTAAATCGGCCATTTCTACCTCCTTCTCAGCCAAAGAAAATTTGTCCTTTAAGTGCAGCCCTGTTTTTTCACCCCTCCCGCAGACCCCGTTTTTGGGCCGTTTTTTAGTGGAAAAAGAATAAGGACAAACCGCCAACCCGTTGCGCCGCAAGGGTTTTCCGATTTGTCCTTATTATGCCATAAGGGCACACACGGGCGATGCACCTATATATGGCGGGAATGCCGCTGGAAATGGTTGCCCAGTGGCTTGGCCACTCTCAAATGGAAACTTCTCTGATATATGCCAATGCCACCACAGAAATGAAACAGGCTGCTGTTAGGAAAATCTCCACAAAGGAGAATTCTGTGTTTAAGGATGACGAGAAATTCAAATATGGAGATAACGATGATATTATCAAGCAACTCTATGGGTTAGCCTAAAATGAAATGCCGATATTATCTGCGATTCTAGCTTTTTATAAGTCTCACAGATAATACCGGCATTATATACTTGGCATGATCACATGAAAAAGTGGGGTTCGAGTATAAAATGGGAATACCGCCTTTATAAAATTATTCTGCTACTGTGTTTTGAATTTATGTGTTGCGGCTTTTCTGAATATATCAGATAAACAAACTTAGAAGCTGTACCAATAGGCTAAAGCCTTTTTAACAAAGTGCGAAAAGCGGCAATC
>CAJUQN010000175.1 GCA_910588625.1 uncultured Oscillospiraceae bacterium | reverse complement strand
AGGGGGACGCCATGGGCGAGCTGTTCGGCGTGTCCAGGCTGTTTGTGGGCATGACCGCCACCCTCATCAACGGGTACAGCTCGGGCCTGTTTCACCTGCTTTACCGCCTGGTGCCCGGCCTGATGGGTCGGGACGGCAAACCTTACCGCAAACCCGCCTGTCCCGAAAAAACGGAAATCTAAGCGGTTCCGCAAGTCCGACCCGAAATACAAGCCCCCCAAGTGGTGCCCCCGGCTGACCTCCCCGCCGGTGTGCCGCGTCTACGGCTTTGTGGATGAGAAGAGCGAGTTCCTGGAATGGCGCCTCAACCGAAAGGACTACAAGCCGGGTGCGCACATCTCCCCCTCAGAATCCCGCTACAGGCTGCGCTGTGAGGGAACCCTTGGCCTGACTGCCAAGCAGTTTTATGACGCCATGCAGAGGGAATCTGTGGAGCAGACTTTTTCCGATGCTGGGATGGAGCTGGAGTATGGAGAGGTCATTGAGATAGACGACGGCCTGAAACCCTACTATTTTTATTACTTGAACTATGACAGGCTGGGGTACTACGGCCGCTGTGAGGAACGCAGCAGGTTCTATGCGAGCCGGGATGAGCAGCGCCAGTTCCGGCACAGCAAGCAATTCCTAGATTTGTTCAACGACTGGGATCGGGAGCGGGCACAGCTCTGGCTGGAACAGAATTTCCCGCCGGAGAAGCCCACCGAGGTGTTCCGGGACACCGGCGGCAGCCTGTTCAGCAGCGTGATCCGAAGGGCAAAGGCAAACGGCGATTTCGACAGGGCCGGGGCCATCCTGGACTACTACCTGCCCTGTGAGCACGAGGGGGGCAGGCACGAAGGGGTAAAGCTCACCGCCTACGAATTTGACTTTGTGCCCATCGTCAACTATGGCTGTGAGGGCATCTACATCGACTGCTATCTGAAGGGAAAGTTTGATGAATCCAGGCGGTGCTCCCTCCATGTGGGCACGCTGAAAACGCTGAGACGTGACCTGGAGGCCGCCAAAATCATGGGCGAGCTGTGCGGCGCACTGATGCATCACGCCAGCGAATATGTCAATCAGAACCTGCGCCGTTATACGCCGGCTCAAGAATTGGAGGCAGAATACCGGCAAAAGGACGCCGGGGAGGCCGGAAGCCATGTGTGAGCCTGGAACGAGGAATGGCCTGACGTTTTTGGAGTGCTGCGAGATCGTGCGATCCGGGGGCCTGCACATGATCCGCCCCAGCGGCGAAGCGTCCGGGCAGTACGACCTGTGCGAGCCTTTTGAAAACGAGAAGGGCTGGACCTGGCTGGACACTGTGACGGCTAACGTGGTCTGTCAGGTGTATAGCGCCCTTTCCCCGGAGCGGCAGGAGAAGTTTAAGGCCCTGCCTGCGGGAGTAATTTTGAATTTCTGCTGGAAGATCGTTGAAAAAGCACCGTAGAGTTTAAAGAAAGGACGCTGAACATGACGCTGAACGAATTTAAGCGAATGGCACAGGAACGGCCCATTTTCCTGGAGCTGCTCTGGCGCAACGGGGAAACGTCTGGCTTTGCGCCCTGGCTGCGGGGTCCCCGCCGCATCGCCGCTGTGCGCAGCTATGGCTTTGACCTGGTGCTCAACACCACGGAAGGACTGAACGATCCCAATCAGAAAACGTCCCAGCTGCGGGTGGAGCGGTCTGCTCGATTTGAGCTGGATGGCGATATCCTCTCCGTCTACAACGGCGGGTTCCGCCCGGCCACGGAGGACGAACAGGAGGCCATGGACGGCTGGGCCCGCAAGGCGGCCCAATCCCCGAACGCCGGATATTGGAGCATGGTGGGCTTTTTTCGGAGCTTTCCCAGTGGCGCCGGACGGCAGAACGCCCGCCGCCACAGGGGAAGCAGGGGCTATGAGCACCTGCTCCGTGACCGACGCAGGAAGATCGCCCCCTGCACCGGGCGGGAGCTCGTCTTTGACAAGAATGTTCGGGGAGAGCTGTCCCTGAAGTACCGGGTCATCGCGGCTTGACACAGGGCACACGAATGGCCGGCAAACAAATTGGGCCTGCGCCCCGCGCACAGGCCCCCAAAATACAAGGAGTTTTTGAAATGAAAAACAATATTTCCTATGAGCTTCGCAACCGCGTGGTGGAGGAGCACCTCCACTGCATCGACACCGTGATCCGGCAGAACTGGACGCTGATCCAGGCCGCGCACCTTGAACGGGACGATGTGTACCAACAGTTGGCCATCCGGCTGATCCGTTGCGTGGACACCTACGACCCGGCCAAGGGTTCTCTGAAAAAACGTATCTACGCGCAGCTGAAATATGAGCTGCTCAACTGCAAGGAGGTCCGCCGCCTGACCGGCATCACTGGCGCTCCGAAGGAGTTCCGTGGAGGAAACATCATTTCTCTCGACGCCATTCGGGAGGGCGGCAGGCTGTATCAGCAACTGAGCGCAGCGTAGGCGGAGAATGGCTGTGATGATGTACCGTCTGCGCGCGGCATTGCAAGGGTTTTGCCGCCGGCTGTCTCGCTTCATGACGCGGCATTTCATTGATCGGAAAAGCGAATGGGCGGATGTGGAAGAGTTGGGCGAAAATGTCGGTCAGGACGCCCGGTTCCTGCGCCTCCAGCTGACCAAGGCGCGGGCGGAAAACACCGACTTGAAAAGCCAGACGAAGGATTTCGGGGAGCGGTTTGCGGCGCTGTTCCATATGCCGGACGATGGGTTGCGGGAAATTGTCCGCAGCTACGAAATCCGGCGGAAATCGGTTGGGACATCCTGTGAAGTGGTTTTGGAGCATTGCGTCTTTTGCGGTGACCCGATAGAGGTGAAGGTGTTCCAGCATGAGCGGGACGCCCTGTTGTATGTGGCGCTCCTGCAAACGGCAGGATACCAGCCCCAACGCAATCTGTCCTGTCCGCTTTGCTATACGGAGTATGAAAAATCTCTGGAATTATCAAAGGATTGAAAGGGGTAAAACCATGCCAAATCAAAATACACAGTCCCTGTGTGACCGTATGCTGGCCGTGATGGCCGACGTGAACGGCCAGGTGGCGGAGCGGGAGGAGCTGGTGGAGGCCATCGCCATCGCCCTGCTCACCCGAAAGAACCTGTTCATCCTGGGCGCGCCCGGCCAGG
>CAJUQN010000174.1 GCA_910588625.1 uncultured Oscillospiraceae bacterium | reverse complement strand
GCAATCTCCAACATACTCCCCCGGAAGATTATGCGGAACCGGACCCGGCAGCAGTCTATGGCGGACCGGCACGACTATGACCAGAAAGCGGAGAAAACCCAGGACGGCGAGCTGGTGTCCTCGTTCATGTGTTCCCCGGAAACCGCCGCCGAAGAATTTGAACTTAGCAAGCGGCTTTACTTCCAGATCACCGGACGGAGCCAGCCCGTCCACCGGGACGTTATCATGTACCGGGTCATTCAATCCTTCAAGCCAGGAGAGGTCAGCCCGGAAGAAGCCAACCGGATCGGCTATGAGCTGGCGATGAAACTCACGGAGGGGAAACACCAGTTTGTTGTGTCCACCCATGTGGACAAGGCCCATATTCACACGCACATAGAATTTAACAGCACCAACCTCAACTGTGACGGAAAATTTGTAAACCCCAAGGATTCTTACCTGGTTCTCCGGCGGCTCAATGACGATTTGTGCAGGGCGCACGGCCTGTCCGTGATTGAGAACCCGAAGCCGAGTAAAAAAGAGCGGAAGCAGAAGGAGATGGAGGCGGTCAGGCATGGGCGCAGCCACAAGGAGCATTTGCGCCAGACCATTGACCGGGTACTCCCCGACTGCCGGGACTACGATGATTTTCTTGCGAGGATGCGGGCCGAGGGCTATGAGATCAAGGAGGGCAAAACGCTGTCCTTCCGCGCCCCCGGCTGGGACCGTTTCACCCGCTCCAATAAGCTGGGGGCCGACTACACCAGGGAGGCCCTGCGGGAGCGCAGCGCCCACCGGGGCGGGCGGTCTGCGGAGGCAAAAAATGCCGTTCCCCACGCTGGCCGGAAGGTCAATATGCTCATTGACATTCAAGCGAAGCTGGCAGCAGGAAAAGGTGCTGGCTACGAACGCTGGGCAAAGATTTTCAATCTGAAGGAGGCGGCGAAAACCCTCAACTTCCTGGTTGAAAACGATTTGACCGACTATGACGAATTGGCGGCGCGGGCAGAGCAGGCCGGTGATCGCTTTGACGAGGTTTCCCGCCATATCAAACAGTTGGAAGGCCGCATGGCCGAGGTTGCCCAGCTAAAGACCCATATCATCAATTACTCCAAGACGCGGGAGGTCTACGCCGCCTATAAAAAGTCCCGCCACAAGAAGGAATTTCTGGCGGAGCATGGGGATGAGATCGCCAAGCATGAGGCGGCGAAGAAAGCCTTTGACGCATTGGACGGCAAGCCCATTCCAAAGGTTGCCCAGCTTTCCCAGGAGTACACCGCTTTGCTGGCGGAGAAGCAGGAGCAGTACGCGGAATACAAGGCTCTGCGGCAGGATATGATCGCCTACCGGACGGCAAAGCAGAACGTGGACAAAATCCTCGGCATCATGCCGGAGGAACAGGAGCAGAATAGAGATCAAAGGCCAGAGCGGTGACTATAAAAATCTCCCGTGCCGCTGGCACGGGAGATTTTTTATTAGCTGAAATCATGCTGGATTCTATTCACTCTCCCGGTAGCGGATCACCGGGCACTGTTTGACTTTCTTCCCGACCTTCCTGCGCTGCAAAGCAAATACCATATCCGGGGAGCGTTCAAAAAAGCCCTCTCCCTTTTTCCAGCTCATGCCGCACCTGCAATGCTGCAAGCCGATAAACTGCTGCTTCATTTTCCTGCCGCAGTTCGGACAAATCTTGTTGCTGCGGCCCTTCTTCCGGGGCGTGGCCGGAGTTTTCTTTTTGGGCGGCGGGTCCTCTGGAATCCCATGCTCCTGGATGCGGGTTTCATATCGGGGCAGTTTGGAGAGGAACGCCCGGTGTACCTCGTCATAGGGAACCCATATCGCAAGAGATTTTATCTTATCGTAGATTCTGGCGGTGATCTTTTCAGCAGCTTCATCCCCAGGCATTTCCCCGTGTTCCTGGTAATGCTCACAGACGGCCCGGAACATCCATTCTGAAATTTTCGCCTTTTGCTTCTGCCGCAAATCCTTATAGGTTTTGTTTGGCTTGGCCTGCATTTTGTAAGCAAGCGAGTGGTGGTTTACCTTCATAAAATGTTTCATCCCTGCTGGTCAATATGCTGAGATTATATGCCGATAGCGGGGACCTGTCAATCGTCTGCTCATAAAATCAGAGCGGGTTAAGAAATTCTTTCTTCAAACGGTCAACCACGTCCAAAATGGTCTTTTGTTGGCTTTCGCTCAAATCGTCCAGATAAAGATAAGAGCGATTTTCCATCCCCAGCATATAGTCCAAGGACGTATTGTAAAGCACCGCCAGTTTGACAAGCTGCTCCACGCTGGGAGTGATGGTATTGCACTCATAGCCGCTGATTGTAGCCCGTGTCACTTCCAGCCGGTCCGCAACATCTGACTGTGAAAGCCTTTTGCCCTCTCGCAGTTCTTTCAGTCGTATTCCAAAATCATAAATAGCCATACCGTCACCCCCTGACTTTGCCTTTATTCTACAAGACAGATAGCAACTTTAACTTATCATTTTTATCTTAATTGCGACATTTATAATTGACAGTCTGCCACAGGCAATATAGAATATTCGAGAAACCATCAAAGGGGGAGGTTTTTAGATGGTAGGTACAACCTGCGCCTTCACTGGCCACCGTCCGCATAAATTTCCCTGGAAGGACAATGAGGCGGACCCACGGTGCATAGCGTTGAAAGAAACCCTGGCGAGGCAGATCGCAACGCTGGCCGGGGCCGGGGTGACAGAGTATTTTACCGGAGGCGCGGACGGAACCGACTGCTGGGCGGCGGAGATCGTGCTTGACCTCCGTGAGAAAAATCCCGCGCTGAAACTCCGCTGTGTCCTGCCCTATGGAGGGCAGGCGGACAGGTGGAGTGATTCAGCGCGGGAGCGGTATCATTCTATTCTGAAACGGGCCGATTCGGTGGACTATGTGAGCCGCCAATATTATGACGGCTGTATGATCGACCGGAACCACCGGCTGGTGGAATCAGCTGGCTTGCTGCTGGCGGTTTTCAGCGGAGTGCGGCGCAGCGGCACCGGCGCAACGGTCAACTATGCCCGGAAGTTGGGGCGGGAGATTATCGTGATTGACCCGCTTACCCGGTCTGTGACCCATGAGGGGGGCGGAGCATGAAACGGTTTCCTCTTTTGCTGCTGGTAATACTGCTGTTCATTCTGGCCGGGTGCGGAGCAGATCAACACACGGCCCCGGATGATGAA
>CAJUQN010000173.1 GCA_910588625.1 uncultured Oscillospiraceae bacterium | reverse complement strand
TATTCTCCAGGCTCCAGCACTTTGTCCAGCCTGGCGTTCTCGATGTAGGCCCCGGCGGGGATGGCCTTGGACTGGTAGATCAGCTCCTGGGTGTCGTTCAAGAGGATCTCCACCACCAGCAGCTTGGCGTTGTTGGCCGGATTCTCCAGCATTAGGTTTCCCTCGGCCCCGCCGTTGGCAAAGACCGGGCTGCTGTTGATGGAGAAGGCGATCATGCCCTCGTCCAGCTGCTCCTGGAGCTGGGCCTGACGCTCCGCGATGTCGACGCCGGGCAGGATGCCCATGGTGGCGTTATCGTCCAATGCCAGCGGATCGTCATCTTTGCCGTCATCCGCTCTGGTCAGCCAGAAGGCCGCGCCTCCAATGACCAGCAGCAGGAGACATGCGGCGGCAATGATCAGCGGTTTCTTTTTTGACTTTTTTGGCGGATTTTCGCTCATAATAAGACCTCTTTTCTCCTGTAAAAATATTGCGGATGATGTGCCGGGCCGCATGGATATGGACGCTGGCGGAACGAGAACGGCCCAGAGTTTCTATCACAAATTCCGCATATCGTCCTGACGGCGGGCAAAAAATGCCGGACAGGACGGCGCAAATGCGGAAAAATCATGAAACGGCCCTTGTTCGGCACAAGAAAGGGCGCAAAAAAATAAGCTGGACAAAATTCCTCATTGCCCGGCCTGATTTGTTATGTAAAAAATTGTTTTGAAGGGGCTTGCGCTTCCTCACCGCCTGTGCTATGATGATTTCGCCGAAGGAAAATTGGAAGGAACCGTTGTTTTCTTTCCGGCTTCTACACGGCGATTTGCGGATTTTGTGATATCGCCGCGCTAGGAGATCAGCCCCAGACGGTCCAGCTGCCGGACGTGTTCCGCGCCAGTGGAGATCAAGTAGATCCGGGTTGTTTCGATGGAGCTGTGCCCCAGCACATCCGCCAGCTTCACCACGTCGTGGCACACCCGGTAGAACGCTTGGGCGAACAGGTGCCGCAGGTTATGGGGAAACACTTTGGTTTCCGCTACTCCCGCTTTCTCACAGAGGCTTTTCATCTCTGCCCAAATCTGCCTGCGTGACAGCCCTTTTCCGTTTCTGGTGAGGAATATCTCGCCGGAGACGATTTTTTGTTTTCTGGCGTATTTTTGCAGCTTCCGGCACAGCTTTCCGGGAATCAGGATGGTGCGGATCTTGCCCTTCAGGCTGATCTCGGCCCGGCCCTCCTCTACAGCCTCCGCCGTGATATATTTGACCTCGGACACCCGGATGCCAGTGGCGCAGATGGTTTCCATCAGCAGGGCCAGACGGGTCTTGCCCATGCCGTTAGCAGTCTCCAGCAGTCGGGTATAATCGGCTTTGGTCAGGTCCCGGTCTGTTCTGCGGAACAGCCTGTGCTGGATGCGCAGATATTTCACACAGCAATCTTCTCTGTGAATAAATTTGAGGAATTTGTTCAGTGCCGACAGCTTGGAGTTGACGGTTTCCGGGCAGAGCTTTTCCGTTTGAAGATGCTCCTTCCAGACCGCGCAGGTTTCTTTCTCCAGCGGACGCTCCCCCAGCCACGCGGTAAAGCTTCGGACATCCCGCAGATATTTATCAATAGTACCGGATACGCGCTCTTCTGAGCGCAGAAACTGCTCAAAGGCAGTGATTTGAGCGTCTTGAATTGCTCGGTGTTCCATGTTCAGAATGGCTCCCTTCATTGTAATAGCGTTATCGTTCCCGTTTGCGGCAAGCATATACGATATCACGATTCGCCTCTGATTGCCACTCCTTTTTCTGCACTGAAATATGCTGATAACGCTATTTGACCCGATAGCGGTTGGACGAGAGACTCCCGTTCTCCCGCCAGCGGTGTGTTTTTTCCACCAGCCCCAGCTGTACCAACCCATCCAGCGCCCGCTTCACCGTAGAGCGGGACACGCTCACCCCCGCCGCAATGGTCTTAATCCCCGGCCAGCAGGCGCCATCTTTGTTGGCATGGTCTTTGAGGAAACGGTACACCGCCTTTTCCCGGCTGTTCAGCTCCCGGTTTTCGTAGATGAGATCATAATAGGTCCAGGCGTCGCCCCCCAGCCCCGCCTGGAGGCGGCGAATCGTCCGGCCTTTTGGTAAACTCGAAAGAGGTTACCAGCGGATGATCCTCCTGAACCTCCTGCTTCTTTTGGCTGGAGGGGCCGCCGGTTTGGGTTCCAGGCCGTCCCTCCCGAGAGAGGTGGCCTTTTTCTTTCCTTTCCGACCCGGTCCAAAATCTGTTTTGGATCGCCTGCTCCAGTTCCTGCCGTCCGGCGTAGTACACCTTCCGCTGGCCATGCTCCGGCATCTGGTATGGGTCCCCAAAGGTGATGCCCCAGTCCAGGAACAGCCGCAGCCTGGTTTTCATGGGATGAGAGCCGGTTTTCATCACCACAAAATTACCCTTTTGGGATGGACTTCAGTTCGTCCGGCGTCATGAGCGCCCGTTCCCCCATTTGAATCGTCCGGGTATCCTCCCCTTTGCTCCGGCTGATGTAGCCGGACTGTACTGTGTAGCTGCCCAGCGCCTTGGAGAGCACATCTGCGGTCTGGCTGTTGGGGGCAAAGCCACCAAAAATTGTTACCTGGCAGTTATCTTGGATAATCTCCGAGCCCTCTTTGCCGTAATTCTTCTCTAACTGGGCCAGGGACTGGATGATGGGGAGCATGGTCAGCTTCCGGGACCGCCCGGCGCTGAACGGGGACAGCACAATGAAGGGAGCCATTCTGAACGTCGAAGGGCGGCATGGCGCCGAACTCGTCGCAGGACAGCACCACCCGGTTTTTGAGCTTGTCCCCGTTCTCGTCCGCCACGGAGAACAGTTCCCGACTCAGGTTCTGGATCATGAGCCCCACCATGAAGTTCTTGGTCTGATCCTCCTCGGGGAGCACCAGGAAGATGGCGGACTTTTTGCTGGCGAAGCTCTCGGCGTCGATGGGGGAGTCGAAGCAGATGGTCTGCTCCAATTCGGTGTCTAGGAAGGCGTTCAACCGGGACAGCACGGTGGACAGCACCGAGGCCATGGCCTGTTCCGAGGTGTTCAGTGCCGCTCCGGCGAACCACCGGGCCTTGTGGTCTGAGGGCAGGCGGTTCATGAGCACCTGGAAGCGGCTTTTGCCCTTGGTGTCGGAGGGCTCCAACAGGTCCTGCACCAGCTTGAACACTGTCAACGCCAATCTAAAATTGTAAGAAAACGCCGAACAAATTTTGTCGTTT
>CAJUQN010000172.1 GCA_910588625.1 uncultured Oscillospiraceae bacterium | reverse complement strand
CCCTGGGATTTGATGCCCTCGCCGCCCGGACGGTGATCCGTCTGCGGGAGAACTGCCCCGGCATGAAGTTGATCCTTGTCCTACCCTGCCTGACGCAGACAAGGGGGTGGAGGCTGGAGGACATAGCGGAGTATGAGCGGATCAAGTCTCAGGCGGATAAGATTGTCTATACAGCCCAGCAGTACACACCGGGCTGTATGCACAGGCGCAACCGGCATTTGGTAGATCACAGCGGGGTATGCGTCTGCTATCTGACAAAGGAAAGCGGAGGGACGGCATATACCGTCAATTATGCAAAGCGGCATGGAGTCGAAATTATCAATATTGCTTGGAGAGACGGCCTTTACTCCATTAAAAAATGCGTCTCACCGTGAAACGCATTTCCAATCCCTCGGATAATAGGCGGCGATGCCCTTTGACGGCAATACCGAAAACTGCTATAATGATACAAACAATTCCGCAGGGAGGTGACTGCCCATGTACCGTATCGCGATATGCGAGGATGAACCGCTGATGGCACAGGAAAACGAGACAATGATTTGCCGTATTCTGGAGGCCCGCCATTTCCGGCGGGATATTGACTTTACCGTTTCCAGCTTTTCCACAGCGGGGCCGCTGCTGACCGCTCTGCGGAACCAGCCTACGTCTTTTCATCTGCTTTTGTTGGATATTAGGCTGGCGCAGGAAAACGGCGTGGAGCTGGCCAGCTATCTGCGGGAATCCGATATTGGCTGTTCCATTATCTACATCACCGCCTATACGGAATATATGGAGGACGCCTTTTCTACCTATACGCTGGGATATTTTTTGAAGCCGGTGGACGAGAAAAAGCTGGCAAAGGCCATCGACTGGGATCTGCGGAAAAACTACCGCCCGGAGCAGATCACACTGCCCGTCAACGGTGGCTTACGCAAGGTAATGGTCCAGGATATTCTCTATGCGGAGGCGGTCAACCACAAAGCCGCCGTGTATCTGCCGGAAGAAGTCATAGCCGTCAATCTGAGTTTTCGGGATTTGCTCTCCCGCCTGCGGGGGGACACGTTCTGCCGCTGCCACAACAGTTTTGTTGTCAATTTGAAACACGTCCATAAGCGAACCGCACGGGGATTGCTTCTGGATACCGGGACAGAACTTCCCATCAGCCGCGCCTATCAGCAGGAGGCTACCAAACAATTTGTTGCTTTTATCCAATAGGAACCGCCCTTTCTGTGGATCGTCACAGAAAGGGCGGCTTTTTAATCTGGCATTTGCAGAGCGGTAGCGGCGGAAAAGGTATGATCCGGGAATTTCAGCAGCAGCTCGCTTTGATACTTCCGCGCCACGGCCTGAACTGCCTTTAGGCCGTAGCCGTGGGCGGATTTGTCCTCTTTCGTTGTGCGGCACAGGTCACGTTCCGCGTCATAGTCCACCGGAGCAAAGCGGGAATTTTCCACCCCGATATACAGATGGACGCCCCGAATATGGAGATCGACCCGCAGCCATTTCCGCGCTCCATCCGGGGCCAGGGCGTTAGCCTCCAGCGCGTTTTGCAGTAAATTCATCAGCACCATACAAAGCTCTGTGTCCGGGAACGGCAGAGTTTCCGGCACGTCGATCCGGCGCTCCACCTCGACGCCCTGTTTCTGTGCCCGCGCCAGCATGACCGTCAACACCGCATTGATCGCCGGATGGGGCGCGTAAGTCAGAGCGGGGATAGAGGACACATCGGAAACCAACTCGCTCAGATAGGCGTCCAGCCGCTCCGTCTCTCCCGTGCGGGACAGGTTTTGCAGGACCAAATAATGATTTTTTACCTCATGGCGCAGCTCCCCCAGGGCGGCGGCGCTCTCCAGCACGGTGGCAAGCTGCTCCCGCGTCAGGCTTTCACGGGCGGACAGCACCTGCAATTCCGTTTCCCGTTCGCTCCTGCGCCGGATGTAGGCCGCCGCGCTCTCCAAAAAGCACAGGGCCAGCAGCAGGCTGTTCCAGTAAAACAGCTCTGTGTCGATCCAGAGAATCGGGTCATCCAGGAACGCCCACAGGATAGAGGCATGGGGACCTGCCCGCCCCGCCGGGAGCAGACTCAACAGTACAATGACCACAACACACCCTCCCAGCCAGGGCAGGAAACGACGGAACACCGGATTGCCGTCCCGGTACTCCAGCGCGGCGCAGACCAGCAGAGCGGCGATGGAAAAACAGAACACGATCCCGGCGTGGACGGCAAAATTGGAAAAGAGCGGGATCACCGTCTGAAATCCCGCCACGACCCAATAGACCAGCGCGGGCAGGACGGCGAAAGGCGCAAAGGCTTTTTGCCGTTTTTTCATACCCAGCATCAAATACAAAGCTGGCGCGGTGAACAGGAGCGCACGGGACTGGTACAGCGCCAGCCCGTAGAGCGCGGGCGGCAGGCTGAACAGGGAGAAGTTTTGTAGGTAGAAGTACGCCGTCTGGCCCAGGGCAGCGGCGCAGAGCAGCAGGACCGGCCAAGGCCGGGTCCCCTCCAGCCAGCCATACAGGAACAGGCCCAGCGTCAGCAGAAAGACCACCCCGAACACGGCGGCGGGAAAGGCGCGGAGGCTGGTATCCGCGCGGGCCTGTTCGTTGAGCAGAACGCTGTCCAGGAAATACAGGGACGGCTCCGGGTCCTCCTCCCCCTTTTCCATAATGAGGGTGAGGGTTTTACCAGCCCATTCCCCAGGCAGGGTCACATACAAATTGCCCGTGCCCGCCGGGAGCTGTTGAAAGGGAGCACCGTCCAGCCGCAGCTCCGCCGCCGCAAACAACTGCCGGATCTCCAGGACCGGGCGCAGTTTTCCCGCCTGTGCCGGGAGAGTGTATTCCAGCTCCAGCGGCCCCGCGTAGAGGTACAGCCCCTCCAGCCCCGGCGCTCCGCTCACGGCCTCCGGCGTCAGGCGCACAGGTTGTTGATTGGGAACCGTCTCCGCCGCCAGCAGCCACACAAGCCCCGCCGCGCACAGCAGGAACAGGCCCATCGCCAGACAACTGGCCCACCGTTTTCCAATCCGCATATTTCGCCCTCCTCAATACTGGTTGTACTTAGCGTAACCGGGAAAATTGCCGCTGTCAAGGGGCGGGGGATGTTAATTGGTAGCGAATCCTGCATTTTGGTCGAGCGGCCTTGTTTTTTTAGAAAGTTTTGTGTATGTTGTGAAATAGAAAATTGCGACGAAAATGGATTAAGAAAGGGGCGCGCCCCTTTCTCATTCCCCCCATGGGGGGAATGAATTTCCTCTGCCGCGAGGGGAACAGCCCCCACGAAACGCGGGAGTGCGGGCGTCATTGCGGCGCGAAGTTTGGGACGTTTATAGACCGTGAAATGCGTCTCACGGTGAGACGCATTTATAAGGAAAAGGAGG
>CAJUQN010000171.1 GCA_910588625.1 uncultured Oscillospiraceae bacterium | reverse complement strand
CTACTGGTCTTATTGAGTGCCAGCCCCCCTTGCCAACGATTTTGTTACACATACGTTACATACGTTGTTTTGCACAGGGTGGACAAACCGGGCACAATATGCTATAATACCAATGATTACCGCATTTAGCGCTTGATTCTCAAATGCGGCGTCAACTTAAGAGAGAGGGACCCGAACGTCCCTTTGCGGGATGGCTTGAATACATCGGAGGGATCTCAAATGCCAGATATGAACCAGAACCGCGCCCCTGAGCGCCGGGAGCCTCAGCCCCAGGAGGGCGGACAGCGTCAGGCCCAGCGGAAGCCCCGCAAGCGCCGCCGCCGGCCCGTTTGGCTGACCATCATCGTCCGCTTCTTCCAGCTCGTCGGCACCTTGTTGCTGGTGGGCGTGATTACCGGCTGTTTCATGGTATGCTTCGCCGTGGTTTATGTGAAAACGGCGGTGATGCCCAAGGCTTACCTGAACTTGGACGACTATACCATGAACGAAAATTCGGTCATTAAGTATGTGGACAAGAACACCGGGGAGTTGAAAGAGCTCCAGACCTTGACAGGCCTGGAGAACCGGGAGCTCATCGAGTACGAGCAGCTTCCAGAGGACCTCATCAACGCCTTTGTGGCCATCGAGGACAAGACCTTCTGGGAGCACAACGGCGTGAACTGGCGGCGCACCGCCGGAGGCCTGCTCTATATGCTCACCGGGCGGAGCATCCAGGGCGGCTCCACCATTGACCAGCAGCTGATCAAAAATCTGACCAAGTATGACGACGTGACGGTGACCAGAAAAATTCTGGAGATTTTCACCGCTCTGAACTTGGAAAACGATTACGATAAAAAGACCATCATTACTGCCTATATGAACCAGATCTGGATGGGCAATGGCTGCCGGGGCGTGCAATCCGCTTCCCAGTATTATTTCGGGAAAAACGTGTGGGAGCTGGATCTGGCCGAGTGCGCCAGTCTGGCGGGCATTACCAACAACCCGTCTCTGTACGCCCCTAGGGGCGTGGTGGAGGTGACGCGCTACACCTGCTTGAACTGTGACGATTACTATTTGAACGAGAAGCCTGACGTATGTGAGACTTGCGGGGGGCGCTCCTTTGACAACGGCGCGGTGTGGACCAACCGGGAGTACAACAAGGCCCGCCAGGAGTTGATTTTAAAGCAGATGGCCGACCCGGAGATTTCCCCCAACGGGGCCTATATCACCGAGGCGGAGCGGGCAGCGGCTGTGGCCGAGACTCTGGTGTTTTCCTGGGACCGGCAAAGCGACCCGGAAAACCCGGACGCTGAGAAGAAACTGCCCTCCGCCATCCTGTCTTGGTATGAGGAGGAGGTCATCCGCGAGGCCACCCAGGCCCTGGTGGACGCCACCGGCCACGACGAGCAGGCCTGCCGGGACCGCGTGTTCAGCGGCGGCTTGACCATTGTGTGCGCCTATGACCCCGACGTCCAGGCTGCGGTGGACGCAGTATACAACGACCCGGAAGTGCTGTCCAACTACGTGTCCAGGAGGGGCCAGAAGGGGATGTCCAACATCACCATCGTGGACAACTCCACCGGCTATGTGGTGGCGCTGGGCAGTACGGCGGAAAAGACGGTGAACCGTGGCTCCATCTGGCCGGTGACCTCCCGGCGCCAGCCAGGGTCGTCCATCAAGCCTCTGTCCGTCTATGCCCCCGCCATCCAGATGGGTTTCATCACCCCGGCCTCCACGGTGGATGACAACCCCTTCCTGCTCAACGGCCAGGTGTGGCCGCTGAACGTGACGGCCACCTACAAGGGTCTTACCAGCGTGCTGGACGCGGTGACCAACTCCCTGAACACCTGCGCCCTGCGGACGGTGGACCTCATTACACCCCAGGCGTCCTATGATTTTATGGAGAACAAATTCGGCTTTACCACCCTGGAACCCTACTATGTGAACAGCTTGGGCGAGGTCAAGTCGGACATCGACCGGAGCCCGCTGTCCATGGGCGGCCTGACCTGGGGCCTGACCACCTTTGAGATGGCGGCGGCCTACGCCACCTTCCCCCGGAACGGGTCCTTTGTCAAGGCCACCACGGTGATCGAGATCCAGGATTCCGACGGCAATGTGATTTTGGACAACAGGCCTGAGGCCACCCTGCCCATCAGCGAAAGGACCGCCTATTATATGAACTCCATGCTGACCAACGTGGTCAACTCCGGCACCGGCTATCTGGCCCGCATCCCCGGCCAGACCGTGGCGGGCAAGACGGGTACCACCAACAACAAGTTCGACCTGTGGTTCTGCGGCTACACCTCCTACTACACCGGCGCGGTGTGGGTGGGCTACGAGAAGAACGAGGAGATCAATGACAATGGCTCCCGATATGGCCCGGCCATGAAGCTGTGGCAGAGGGTGATGGCCACCGTCCACGAGGGCAAGGAAAACCAGCCCTTCCCTGTGCCGGACACCCTGAACACCTACTCCATCTGCATTGACTGCGGCAAGAAGGCCACGGCTGCATGTTCCTCTGACGTCCGGGGGAGCCGGGCCCAGTCCTTCCGGCTGTTCGCCTCCGACTTGCCCGCGGAGGATTGCACCTGCCACGTGCCGGTGCGGGTGTGCATGGACAGCCCCATCCTCAACGACAACGGCGAGGCCATCGGCCGCTATCATCTGGCCGGGGATATGTGCCCGGAGGAGAGCGTCAGGACCATTTATATGGTGGAGTATGAACGTGAGCTTGCCCGGTCCGGCCTGAGAATCGGGGACTCGGACGCCCTGGTGAGCTGGTACGACGTCATCCCGGAGGAGAATCGATACTGTTATGTACACGTGGACGGCTGGGAGCCCTCGCCGGAGCCCACTGAGTCCATGGATGTGCCGCCCGGCGTGACGGACGACCCCTTCGGTCCGCCTGTGCCGCCGGAGCAGTCCGACGACCCCTTTGTCCAGCCCACCCAGGACCCGGGGCCGATCATTTCCATCGAGCCTCCCCAGCCCAGCTTTGAGCAGCCTACGCCGCCACCGGATCCCTATGTCCCGGTGGATGAGTGGGGCAATCCCATTCCTCAGCCCTAGCGGAGGAAGGGCGAAAAGTGGAAAACCACCCGCCAGCGCGGCTGGCGGGTGGTTTTATTGCTTTATTCCGCTAAAGAAGCGGGCACCGGGCGAAAAAGTTTGGTGAAAAAGCAGGGAGACAGGCGATTGCCAAGCGGCGAAAGATATGTTATAGTCTAAGAAGTTCAAAATTACAGCCTTTTTCTCAGCTTGAGGGCCGAAAAAAACGCAGTGCGGGAGTGGCCCGAAGGAAGGAATGAGTGTATTATGGTAAATGTAGCGATTTTAGGGTTCGGCACCGTGGGCTCCGGCGTGGCCGAGGTGCTCACCGGGCACGAGAGCAGCATCGAGCGCAAGGCGGG
>CAJUQN010000170.1 GCA_910588625.1 uncultured Oscillospiraceae bacterium | reverse complement strand
CGAAATTTCCTCTTATTTTCCTCTTGACTTCATACCATTAGACTCCGTCCCAACTGCACTCCCCGCGCTCTTGCCGCCGCAATGCCCTCTGCCTGCCGCTGGCGGATGTTTTCGCGTTCCGTCTGGGCCACATAACTGAGGAGCTGGAGCACAATATCCGCAATCAGCGTCCCGGTCAGATCGCGCCCCTGCCGGGTGTCCAACAGCGGCATATCCAAAACTACGATGGCGGCTTTACGTTCTTTTGTGATGTAAGCCCACTGTTCCAGAATTTCCTCATAATTGCGTCCCAGCCGGTCAATGCTTTTCACCACCAGCACATCTTCTGTTCCCAGCCTATTCACCAAACGCTGATAGAGCGGGCGGTTAAAGTCCTTCCCGGACAATTTTTCCGTGATGATATTTTCCTCCGCAATCCCAAACTCCCGCATAGCTGTAAGCTGACGGGCCTCATTTTGCTCCCGGGTGGATACTCGAACATAGCCGTAAGTGTTGCAATCCATATGTCGACCCCTTTCTGTAAAATGGATATCTTTTCATTCTACAGAAAAAATGGCCTACGGAGCAATTGACCACGCAGGAACATTTTTATCGGAAATCTTAGCTTTGAGAAATTGACATTTTAGGGGCAATTAGCCAGATTTTTTGTAAAAAAATATCGGTGATGAAAAATTTCCGATAAAATCGGTTCGGCGGAAAAATTTGTGTACAGGCATTGCAACAACAACTGACCAAATAACCTCTTAATCACAACTGCTCTACAGAAACAGATGAAATATGAGCGGTCTATTTTCGATGTTTCATCTGTTTCTGTGAAAAATTGGAATTGTCAGTTGTTGTTGCTTTTTAGCGTTTACACAACTTTTGATGTAATCTGTGTAGTAGGCGATTTGCGCTTCCAGGCCATGGAGCTGTACTTCATGGCGGGTACTTACACGGCAATAGGCTGCGACCCGGAGCTGTCTGGCTTCGATGGGGACATCTCGCTTTATTTGCGAAATCTCAGTCACTTTTCTGGGCATAGCAAACCCTCCATGACAATACTGGACTTCAGTATATCATGGAGGGTTTGTAATAGAAAAGCTACATTTTGCCCTAAACCAGGGACAAAATGCAGCATTCAACTTGGGGTAAGTGTGCAAAATCACTATCTCTGAAATGCGTTGCGGAGCAACGGATTTCAGAGATATATCTTATAAATTGCAGGCAATTCAGCAACAGGGACCTGCTGTTCGCCGAATGACCCCACAGGCGACCTTCGTGCCGGAATTGCCCGATGGCTGGGTGGTGAAATCGTCGGGATGGTCATGGATGATGATTGTTCTGCCAATCACCTCATCCACGGAAAAGCGGTCAGTCAAAAACAGGGAGAGCGCATACCCGTCGTTTCCGAACAGCGGCGGCAGATCTCCGGCGTGATGCGGGTGCTTACAACCGCCCGGATCGTAATGCGACATGGCATCCGCGAACGGGTCATCCATGTTGCCGGCGCAGTCACTCCCTTCGTGAATGTGAAACCCAAATATCCGCTCTTGGCACGGGGCATCTGATCTGGGCAATCCGCTGACCACAGCAAGGACGATCACGCCTCCATCGGTCCGATAAAAACTTACGGTGCCGGACAGACCGGGATAGCTCGAGCTGCCTGTAAGGTTGGCCGCTGCCTGGGGCCTGCCGCGCAGGATGGAACAAAGATGAGCTGCGGAATAGCTGTGGGATGGTGATTTGTTCATAGCATGATGCTCCTCAAGATAATATTTCCACACCATCCTATGCAGCGGCAGGCGAAGGTACCCGTTAGCGCCCTTGAAATAACTCTGCCGCCCTTTTCATCCACTCCACGTTGGCTGGACGAGCAACGCCGTAAGGCGCACCGTGGATCAGTACATGACGGTCTGCCATTTAGGCGCTGATCCTAAAAATGTGCTCCGCGGTTTTGTGCAGGGTGTTTTTCCGGTCCTGCCGGGAAATGGGATCTCAGTAGACCACCTGGGCGTACATCCGGAGGACAGATAGAATAGTCCGTCTATGGCCATAGTTCTGCTTCCAAAAGTTTCACGAAGGCTTCCAGCCCCGCCTGGTCCTCCTCCGTGAAGCGCCCGATCTGGGGACTGTCGATATCCAGCACGCCCACGATCTTTCCGCTTGCACGGATGGGTACCACGATCTCCGCGTTGGAGGCTCTATCACAGGCGATGTGTCCGGGAAACTGGTGGACATCCGGGACCCGCTTGGTCCAGCCCTCCGCCACAGCGGTGCCGCACACGCCCCGGCCCACCGGGATCTCGATGCAGGCGGGCCTGCCCTGGAAGGGCCCCAGCACCAGCGTATCCCCCTCCAGTAGGTAAAATCCCGCCCAGTTGAGGCCGTCCAGCGTGTGGTAGAGCAGAGCCGCCGCATTGGCCAGATTGGCAATTGGGTGAGGCACATCGTGGATCAGCGCCGAGAGCTGGACGTTCAGCGTGTGGTAGTCCGTCATTTCAGCTTCATCCCATCCTGGAAAGCGTTCCCCACTTTTTCACCCAAAACGTGGTAAGTGTTGTTGATGGGGTCGAAGGTGATGGGGGCCAGCTTGCTTACGTCTACCTTTCCGTCTGGAGTGAGGACACTCTCGTCCACGCTGACATTGACGATCTCGCCCACCAGGCGGCAGGTCTCGGGGTCGTAGCTCACCGGCCTGCACTCCACTGCCATGGCCAGTTCGTCGATGAGCGGAGCGTCCACGAACTCGCTTTTTGTGGTGTGGAATCCGGCCTTTGCCAGCTTGTCCGGCACATCGTTGGCGGACACCACGCCCACATAATCACACTCTGCCACATGGGCGGCGTCCGCCATGCTGACGGTGAACGCCTTGCGCTCCAGGATATTCTTGGTGGTCTTGTGTCCCGCGCTCAGGCACAGGGTCAGCTCATTGGCCTCACTGATGCCGCCCCAGGCGGCGTTCATGGCGTCCGGTGTGCCGTCCGGGCCGTAGGTGGCAATGATGAACACCGGCTGGGGGTAGGTGTAGGGCTTGGCTCCAAAGTTTTTCCGCATGATGATATCCTCCTCAGCTTATTTTGAACAGCAGCTCCAATGCCTGGACCAAATCGTTTACGGCTTCCACGCCTTCGCGGCCCGTCCGCCCCCGGAGGAGCAGGATGGGCCGGATGCCTGCCGCCCGCGCCCCGGCCACGTCGGTATCGAAGGAATCCCCGATGTGGACGGCCTCCTCCGGGGAGCATCCGGCGCGCCGCAGAGCCTCGTCGAAAATCTCCCGGTGGGGTTTGTAGGCCCGGACCGTGTCTGCGCTGACCACCCCCGCGGGGTCCAGGCCGTTCTGCCCCAGGGCCCGCTCCATGTAGGGAAGGCCGTTGTTGGTGATGATATAGACGGGGACCGGGCACCGCTGAAAAAATGTGAGAGCCTGTTTAAAATCTTCTAATGAGGATGGCAATGAGGGCAAACGTGAGAATC
>CAJUQN010000169.1 GCA_910588625.1 uncultured Oscillospiraceae bacterium | reverse complement strand
TCAATGTCCGGGTGAGCCGCCACAAAGTCCTCAATGAGCTTCTTCTGATTGGCAATGCTGTCGCTCTCCACACTTCGGTCAGCGGAGTAGGACAGGCGCAGGTATGCGTCGCCTTGGTACTTAGGCATAAAAAAGTCACTCCTTCACATCACGGACTTACCCCGCAATGTAACGAGTGGCTGGATTATCCTTATGAAGTTCTTTTTCCAGTCATAAGTATAACATACCCAGGCGGGTAAGTCAACACATTAAAGTGCTAAATTAGAATCTGTTTCAAGCAGTCCTCCAGGGACACGCCGTTGTCGGCAAACTGCGCACGGACGGTGAATTTGCCGCACTTGAAGCAATAGGGATTTTTGATCTGCCGGAGAAATTCGGCGATCCGTTCCTCCTTGGGGAGCTTCGGGTCCACGGTCACATCCCGAATATCGGCCAAGAGTGTACCCGCAGGGGAAAAGGGCAGATGCTCCATATTTTTACCTCCTCAGTGAAGCAGAACCGCCGCAGACCATTCAGCCTGTGGCGGTATGTAGTGTTTCAGCCTTTGAAGCGATAGGGGAGCTTGCGGCCCCCGCGCTGCTGGCTGTTGTATTTGCCCAGGATGACCCGAGCGAACCGCAGAGCGGCCTTATTCGTGGAGAAGTCAGCCTTGCCCCGCCGAAGGATCTCCTCCGGGTCTACGGCGGATAGCCGCTTGATGAACACATTATCGTCCAGCTCCGTTTCGTAGGTTTTGAGGAACAGGGCCATGCCGGAGAGGAAGGACGCCTTCACCGAGCTGGGAGCGCCGTGCCACGTTCTGGCGGTCAGCTCCAACATCCGGGAGAAAGCCGCGCCGCCCAGCAGGCGGTAGGCGTTGATAACGGCACGGGTGGCCTCCACCTCAAACGCCTCCCAGGTGGGCTTGTCCAGCGCCCACACAAAGCCAGCGTCCTCCAGCAGACGCTTGATCTCGATGATCTCCGCGTCCGCACCGGACTCCACCAGGGCTTTGGTGGCATGGGACAGCCGCAGGTGGCCCTTGGCCCTGTCCAGTTTGTAGTACAGCTCCGCCTCCTGCTCGTAGGTCAGGCCGTGGTAAACCCGGCACAGCGCCGTCACATCCTTGCCGCCGTTCTTCTTGCGCATGGCGCAAACCCGGTGCTGGCCGTCCACCAGATTGTAGCGGCCATCCCGGTAGCTGACCACCAGCGGCGTCAGCAGACGGGGGTCCCACTCCCGCACCAGCTTGTCCACCACCCTGTCCAGCACAGGGCGCTGGTAGGGCTGGCCGGAATACAGCTCCCCGGTGGACAGAAGCTCCTCGACGCCCTGGACATCGGCGTTCATGCCGGTGAGCACGGTCTGCTTCGGATTTGCGGGGGTTCGCTTTTTCTTGCGGTAACTCATTTTTGTGCACATCCTTCCATTTTGTGAAATAAACCGTCTAAAATGGTGTGAACGGACTGTATTTCAGCCCGAATCTGTCTCAACTGCTCCCGCGTCAGCGCCGGGAAAATCGCCTCATGCTCCGGGGTGGAGTAGTTTGCAATCCCCTGGCAGAACCTTTGCAGGAAAAACGAGAATGTCATGAGAAAGGTGTCCGGGGTGCGTCTGCGGTCCTTGTCCGGGTTCTTCAAATCCTCCACCGAATCCTTGATCGTGAGGTAACAGACCTCCGACGCCTGGGGCGCGGGAGGCGGAACGTCCTCCTGGGCCATTGCAGGGGCGGAGCAGTATTCATCTACCGAATGAATCTCGCCTGCCGCCAGTTGGCTGGCCGCGTCCTCCTGCTGCTCCGGGGGTAGGCGGGAGAGCTTCAGCGCATTTTTGAAACCTATGTCATGCTCTTTTACAGTCTTTGTCGCTTTTGGGGTCAGATTTTTGGCGACTTGAATTTTTTGCTCAACCGCTCGCCGCGACGTGCCGATTTTCTCCGCTGTATCCACTGAAAATGGTTTTGCTTCTAAAAACGAAACGGTTTCGTTTTTAGAAGTCTGACCATTTCGCCTGCCCTGTTGGGTTTCTGGATGCAACACCTCATAAATTTCTTTGCGGCGGGTCAACTGTTTTCCCTCGTCCGTATAGTGGAGCTTACGGCGGATCAGGTTTTCGTCAATTTCCGCCAGCTCTGCCAACAGACCATCTAAATTCTTGACCGTACATTCGATTTCCGGCCAGCCCAGACGCTTCGCCGCCTCCAGCCGGTGCAGTCCGGCAATCAGGGTGTACTCCTGATCCACGGTGATGGGGTTCAGCAACCCCACCTTGGAAATGCTGTCCGCCAGCTTCTGCACAGCCTCCGGGTCAGCCTCCCGCCGTCCAGCGTTGACGTTGATTTGAAAAATTGGAACCTGCATTGTGCTCACCTCCCCGGCCATGGGCCGTTTAGCCATTCGTTTTTGCCGGATGGAACACCCAACACCACAGGAAAGCCCTGCGGTGCTGGGTCTTGCATCCCGCAAGTGGGACGGAGGGCCGCGCCGGTCCTGTTTGCGCCCTCATGCTGTGAGGAAATTGACCGGCGCGGGTGCCCCTCCCATGCCCTATATGTGGTTGTGTGCCGTATTATCGGGCGGCATGACCGCCCCGCTGCTCACCCCCGGCACGGGAATATGTAAGCCCGCCTTTGGCGTGGCGGCGCGGTGCCAGCAGACGGTGGCGGCAGTTGACTAAGCTGCCCAGGCCGATCCCCCAGCATCCCCCTTTTATCCTGCGGTACGGATCTTTGCGGTGCATCCCACATCTGACGGCGGTGCCAGCGCCGTTCGGTCATTCAGGTGTCGCTCGTGCCTTTGATGTGATCGCTTTGACGGGCAGGGAGCGGAAGGGATCACCTCCTTTTCTCCGGCCCTGGCCCGCAGGCAGTCTTGGCGATTGGGTGGCCTGTGTGGGACGCACACTTACATATTGACTATAAACGGGAGCTTGTCCCGTTGTTTTTCAAAGTGCGGGTTATGCGTCAGGGAGCAAATTGGACGAGGATGCTGTTGATCGTGTCTAGGTCGTCACCCTGAAGCTGTTTCCTCAGCCTCCGAAGAAGCGAGGTCTGCTTTGGGGTGAGGGATTTGCGGCCCGAGGTTTTTTGATAGCAGTAATAGCCATCCAAAACTCTGACACCGCCACCGAACCGACCACGGACAGTTTCAATTGGGTAAGAACACATGAGAACCACAATATCATGCCGAATTGTTTCTCTTGAAACACCGAACTCACACGCCAAGTTGTAGTATGTATCCTGCCGTCTAAAGCACAATACTTCTAATAATCGCTGGCGGCGTTCGGCGGCACCCATATGTTTTACCCTCCTTCCATTGCTCTCTAGGATAACCGTAGCAGTTAAAGGGCAAGCACAACTTGTCCTTTAGAAAAATGTTATAAAAATTTCAACTATTCTAGGCGCTGTTTGAAAATTGGGAATATGCCCAGCAGTAAGAGATTTTTTCGTCAGACGAAGCCAATTTGACGCAGGAATACTTGGCGTATTCCAAGGAAAACTGGAAAAGTACGGCGGAAAAAGAGCCTCAGCTTGGGTATGTTAATAATTTTCAAATAAGCCCTAATGTAGGAAATATAAGAGGCTTCGGTAGAAAGAGTGGTCGGGTCAGCGGTTAGGGAGAGTGGGATGAA
>CAJUQN010000168.1 GCA_910588625.1 uncultured Oscillospiraceae bacterium | reverse complement strand
GTGTTGCCAAGGGCTTGTTCAGTTTTTACCACCCACTCATTCTACCGATGAGCCTGAAAGTTATAATCAGGAAAATAAAAAGTAAACGTATTCTATACGTCTCTGTGAGGTACCCACATGCCGACCGAAAAAACAGACGACGATCGTTGAAATCGCCCGGATCGCCAATACCTCCACCGCCACCGTCTCCCGCGTGCTGAGCGGCGCGGACTACCCGGTGAGCAATGCTTTGCGGGAGGCCGTGAAAAAGGCCGCGCGGGAGATGAACCATGTCCCCAATGCCATCGGGCAGTCTTTGAAGATCGGGAAGAGCCAGGATATCGGCGTGATTATCCCCAACTTCACCAAACGATTACTGTATACAAGAATAGGAGGCTAATATGAAAAAGGCGAAATTGACCGCTCTGTTTCTTGCCCTGTGTATGCTATTGTCCGGCGGCGCCAGCACTCCCCCCCAGCGCGGATGGCACAGAAAAATATCCGGTTCCATTGAGATCGGCGTCATGCTGGCTGAGGGAACCTCCGGTTATGACTTCATCACCGGCGTAGGCGACCAGCTGATCACGGAAAGCCCGGATTTGCAGATCACCTATACTTTCGTCAACACGAAGGCCCGCCCCTTCATCGAACAGCGCTGGAGGACTACCTGTTCCGATATCGGCTGTCCCAGTCACGGTTGAGTTTTCCAGCAGGGTGAGCAACTGATCCTTTGACGTTTTCCTCAGGATATTGCAGTGTGCATCTTGGTTGATTTTTCTCGCGATGGTTCATGGTGCTCTTCCTCTCCATATTTATCGGTGCCTTGATAGTTCAGCGAACAGCACATCGCTTGTCAAGGTACCAAATTATTTGGGAAACCGCTTGACTTTTGCTCTGCCATCTGGTACACTTACGCTTACAACGTGTGGCGTCACGGCGTAATTCCAGTTGACGGTTGCACGTTGTTTTTATTTGCCCAAAAATCACTACGGAAAGCGCGCGGCCAGATGGCATAAGTCCAGCTCATCTCGCCGGGCGCTTTCTCATGCTCAGGAGGCCGTCATCATGGATCAAAAATCAAATACATTTCTGGAAACCCAGCCCATCGGCAGGTTGATGGCAAAATACGCCGTCCCCTGTGTTATCTCCCTGCTGGTGGCGGCGCTGTACAACATCGTGGATCAGCTCTTTATCGCCAATGCGGACTACCTCGGCTCCTACGGAAACGCCGCCAACACGGTGGTGTTCCCGCTGACCGTTGTGGCCCTGTCCATTGCGGTGATGATTGGCGACGGTTGCTGCGCCTTTGTCAGCATCAGCCTGGGAGCAAACCGCAGAGACGCCGCGCACAAGAGCATCGGCAGCGCAGTGCTCCTGTGCGTCTCCGCCAGCCTTTTGCTCACCGCCTTTTACCTGCTCCTCCAGGAGTCCATCCTCACCCTGTTCGGCGGGCGGGTCAATGAGGAAACCTTCCGCCACGCAAAGGAATATTTTTTCTGGATCACGCTGGGAGTGCCGTTTTATATGTTCGGGCAGGCCATGAATCCCGTCATTCGCTCCGATGGAAGCCCCAAATTCGCCATGACGGCGACCTTGGCGGGCGCGCTGGTCAACATTGTGCTGGACCCCGTGTTCATTTTCATCTTCCGCTGGGGGATGATGGGCGCGGCGGTAGCCACTGTGGCCGGACAGGTACTCACTGCCGCCCTGTCCATATGGTATCTCCGCCACATGAAAGCGGTTCAGCTGGAAGGAAGCAGCTTCCGCTTTCACCCTGTACTGATGAAGGAGTACC
Organism: uncultured Oscillospiraceae bacterium; assembly: GCA_910588625.1. GTDB lineage: Bacteria > Bacillota > Clostridia > Oscillospirales > Oscillospiraceae > Enterenecus. The sequence goes on along the minus strand of CAJUQN010000168.1, from coordinate 1,875 downwards.
TGCCCCTGGGCATTTGCAGCCTTCTGTCCCAGATTTCTCTGGTCATGGCTATGGCGGCTATTCAAAATATGACGCTGAAATTCGGCGCCCTGGACCCAGTTTTCGGTCAGAAGCAGTATGCCCAAATCCCGATGGCAGTGCTGGGGATCGTGATGAAGTTTTTCCAAATCGTCATCTCCATCGCGGTGGGATTGGCGGCTGGATGTATTCCAGTGGTGGGCTACAACATCGGCGCCGGCCGCAAAGACCGGGCACGGGCGCTGTTTACCCGTCTGCTGGCGGCGGAAGCCGTGGTGGGCGGCATTGCCTTGCTCGTAGTGGAGCTGCTTCCGCAGCAGCTTATCGGCCTTTTCGGGGCAGCCAACGAGAGTGCCTACTACACGCAGTACGGCGTAAAATGCTTCCGGGTCTATCTCTGCATGGTGGCGCTGGCCACGGTAAATAAGGGGACCTTCATCTATCTCCAATCCCTGGGCCAGGCGCTGGAATCCACCGCCCTGTCCCTGGTGCGCGAGGTGGTGTTCGGCGTGGGCTTTGCCCTGTTGCTGCCCTGCTGGTTTGGGCTGGACGGGGTGCTGTACTCCATGCCGGCGTCCGATGTGCTCACGTTCCTCGTTGGCGTCGTAGTCATTGCGCGGACTTACCATATTCTGGGCAAAAGCTCCTCATCTCCGGTGAATTTTTGTGAAAATTGACCTTTGCATTTCAAAAGTCGATTTGCTAAACTAAGCTAGGCAGTCTCCCTTTTCGAGTATCTCGCAAGCTCTACGACAACCTTTTAGAGTTTCTGCTGGTTCTGGATAACGAGTATGGGGCGGACAGGGATGTGGAGCAGGATGATGGCGGCTATGTGCTGTTCTGCACCCCAGGCACCACAGGCAGCGAAATCCAGCGTTATTTCGATTTTGACGGCCTTGCTACGGACTGGGTGACGAGTATATCACATGACCCGGATTATTGCGCTTCTGCGTACTTTTTGCGGGATGATTACGCCGTGGTGCTGAGTAGGGCAGAAAATGGATAGGGACAAAAATAAGGCAATGAAATTTTCCTTTGAAAAGTGAGCGTGCTAAACTTGTCAAAAAGGGGGGATGAGAATGGCTGAAAACGATTCTGAACTGCTCAATACGGTTTACAGAGAGCTTAGCGAAAGGCTGGGAATGAACGCTGCTATGACCATATATGAGATGTTCAAAGGCCAGCAAATCAGCTTTCCCACCCGCTTTTTTGATTCCTCTATGATACATCAGGCAATTATCTAGGAGTATGATGGAACAAGCATTCAGTTATTGGCAATCAAGTATAACTACTCAGAAAAGACCATCAGGCGCATTATCAAAGAATACATCAAGAAATAATCGAACATTGCAAGTGCAAGTTGGACACTCCGAGGTAGAAAGCAGATCATCATAGCCCTAGTCACGGATGGTGCCGGAGGCTCTGTCCGTGAGCGGGGCTGGCGCAGCCGTCAGGCTGTGTAAATAGTATCTAGGAAGGCCTCAAAGAGTTCCTCCGGAGTACAGTAACCGAGCTTTCGCCGAGGCCGTCCATTCAACTCGTCAGCAGCTGCAAGGATGTCCTCATCGGTGAACAGCTCAATGGAGACGCCCTTGGGGACGAACGCCCGGAACAGGCCATTGTGCCGCTCGTTCTGGGCACGCTCCCATGGGGCGGTGTGCCTCGCTTTAACTCGTTTGTAACGGTGCTTGGAGCGCAGCCAATCACCCTGGAAATGGCTCGTACACCAAACTTCTGTTTCTTCAAGGCTTTGATGGCGCCTCGTTCTTCCGGGCCTAAGTGCCAGGGCAACAGCATTTGAAAATCTCAGGGGAAGCGATATAATAGGAAATATGGAACTAGAAAGATTGAAAGCAG
>CAJUQN010000167.1 GCA_910588625.1 uncultured Oscillospiraceae bacterium | reverse complement strand
GGGATTTTTACGACCTGTGGTCTTTCAGACTCGTATCCGGCAGTTTGTCGCTTACTTGCATCTCTGGTGCGTAAAATTTTTGAAACGAGAGGCCGTTTTGAAAAATCCAACTTTTTCTCGCTTTACTCATTGCAAATCTGTCTTTTCTTTCGCATTGAATAATTTTATTTCTGCGTTTTTTGCTTGTATCTTTTTTGGCCTCCAAAATGTTGGGCACCACATATGAACGGCTTTTGCCCGCGCCGGAGCCGCCGATGACCAGCACGTTCAGCGACCTGCGGTGCTTGTGGGTGTCCAGCCCCAGGCGCACGTTCTGGGTCAGCAGCTTGTTCTGCTTTTGAGCGAACATGGCGTTGACCTGCTGGGGCGTCCCCCAGGCGGCGGAGCCGTGCTCGGCCCCGTCCCGAGTCCTGCCCTGGTTGGCGGAGAGGTAGCACAGCGCGGCGGCGTAAAGGGCCGAGCAGATTAGGATGGAAACGAGGCTTTGCTCCGCCCAGTGGATGGCGAAGGGGTGCTCCAATGCCGTCGTCAGATTAGCCAGGATATCCGGCAGCCCGCCGCCCAGGGACTGGGCCAGCAGCAGCGCCGCCCACACCACGAAGGCATACAAAAACAGGCAGACGACCAGTCTGCCCGTTCGGGTCTGTTGGTTCAAGATCGGTCACCTCGCCTTGGGTTTGACTCTGGTTTTTTCCCGGACCGGGGCGGACCGGCTGCCGCTGTCCAGCCGGACACGGTACGCCTCCAGCCGCGCCAGGATGGACGGCCTGTCACTCCTCCCGCCGCTCCCTCTGGAAACAGAGGAGCTGGCTCTGGTATCGGGCGAGTCTGGTCCCGACGGAGAATCTCTTTTTGGCAGGATGTCCCAGGGATCGTCCGGCAGCTGGGACCGGGGCGGGGGAGGGTCCCACCTGCTCTCCTCCCGCCCCACCGGGGGGCGTTGGGGGTCCTCCCGCTCCGCCTTGGACTCCTCGGCCCGCTCCTGCCCCGGAGGGCTTTCCTGGGGCCCTTCCTGGGCCCGCTGGGGCGGTTCCCTGCCCCGGTCCGGGGAAGGCCCCGGGCGGTCCCTCTGAGGCCCGGACGGGGCCCTCTCATCCCGTTCCGGAGCCTGACGGGGAGGGCCTTGGTACAGGATGCGCTCGAAGATCTGGTTGGCCCGGTCCAGCTCCGTCACCGGCATCACCACGTCGATCACCCGGCCTGTGCCGTCCCGGTCTTTGACGGCGGAAAACAAAATCTTGTGCTTTTTCGCCAATTTCTGAAATTGTTTGTACTGCTCCGGCAACATGGGGAACAGCCGCAGGTCCCGGGTCTCCCGCAGCATCCGCTCCATGTTCACCTTCAGTCTCAATACGCTCCGCCGCCAGTCTGGCGTACTCGTCGCTCATTTCAATGCCGGTGGCCTCATAACCCTCCAGCACAGCGGCCAGCACCGTGGTGCCGGACCCGGCGAAGGGGTCCAGGATGCGGCCTCCCGGCTCGGTGATCTTCACAATGTCCCGCATGAGCTGGAGGGGCTTCTCCGTCAGGTGGATGCGGCGCTGGGGATTGCCGTATTTGAACACCCCCGGCAGGCAGGGAACAGGGCGGTTGACGGGCATATCGCTGTTGGAGCCCCACACGATGTACTCGGCCTGCTGGCGGAAGCGGCCCTTCTGGGGACGGGAGTTGCCTTTGTCCCACACAGCGGTGCCCCGCCAGATCCAGCCCGCCCACTGGAGGGCGTCGGAGGCGGCGGGGAGCTGCCGCCAGTCGATGAACATACACACCGGGGCCCCGGGCTTGCACAGCTTTCTGGCATCGGCCAGCCACTCCGCTGCCCAGCGGGTCCAGGAGCGCTGGTCCTTGGCGTCCCCCTCGAAGTCAGGGGGAGCGCCCGCGCCCATGCTGGAATACTTCTTGGCGGTGGACTTGTTTTTCTCCGCCTGGGTGCGGCCCCCAGAGGCGTAGGGCGGGTCGGTGACGACGGCGTCAAAGGAACCGGGGGCAAAGCCCGGCAGCAGCTTCAGGGAGTCGCCGTGGATGATTTGCCAGCGGGAATCAACGTTCATGGGCATCGTTTCCTTTCTTTTCGTGAGATTTTTTGGGTTGGGTGTTGTCGGACAGCTCGGTGTCCACATACTCGCTGATAATGTTGAGGGCCTTGTAATAGTCCCCGCAGGTGGTGACGCGCTGGACCATGTGGTCAACCAGCTCCCCCATAACCACCAATGTGAATACCGCCCATAGGCAGCTGGGATTCCGGCTGATCATAGGCGAGGCAAAAAACAAAAAAGGGGCAGGGAGTGCTTTTGACGAAGCGCTCCCTGCCCCTTTTCTTGGTATCCGATTCCTCAGTTTTTCCTTAAAAAGTTCAAACCACAAAGCCTTGGCTTTGTGGTTTGTTTGGTGGAGATAAGCGGGATCGAACCGCTGACCTCTTGAATGCCATTCAAGCGCTCTCCCAGCTGAGCTATACCCCTTACCTCAATTTTAGCACTTGAAAAGTTTTTATTTTCTCTCATTTTACAGAGATTTATATACTTATCAGATGAAGTCGTTGGGGCCCCCTGGTCACCCGCCTACCGAGTCACCAGAAAAACTATATGATTCTTGAGATCATTGTATCTCAGAAATTATGTGCGATTCGGCTTGGTTGCCTTTAGCAACCATACCGCCATCATCGCACGTCGTGCGATGATGGCGGCGAAATTCTTGAATTTTGAGGTATTTTGAAATGCATATGTGGACAGGCAGAAACAGAATCTCCATAATAAAGAAAGTTTTTAGAAAATGGAGGCTGTGTTATGCGGACACTATCATCACTAATCGCCGGTTATCTTGAAACAGGCGAGTACGAAAAGCAACTGTCGCCAGATACGATAAAGGCTTATCGCATCGATCTACGGCAGTTTGTTGACTTTACAGAAGGTGCGTGGGCTGATAAGGATATGTTGAATCAGTACATCAAATATCTCAACCAGCACTTTGCCCCTCGGTCTGTCAAGCGTAAACTAGCGAGCATTCGAGCTTTTTATCACGAGATGGAAATTAGTGGAGAGCTAGAGAAGAACCCATTTGACAAACTCCACATCCGTATCCATTCGCCGCAGCAACTTCCACGGATCATCCCCGAGCAAATCGTGCAGGCCCTTTTGCAAAGTGCCTATGATGCCTATACACAGGGGTGCCGGGAGATCCTTCGGGATATCCTGGTGCTGGAGCTCCTGTTCAGTACGGGACTTCGCGTATCGGAACTGTGTGCATTGTCACAGGATACTTTTCTGTTAAGCGACAGCGGACTTCGGCTTTTAGTCAAGGGTAAGGGCAGAAAAGAGCGTATCATTCAAATTACAACTTCCGAACTGCTCCAGCTTGCGCAGACGTACTGCGATGTGTTTTCTAAGGAGATTCAGGAACAGGGGGCAATTCTGTTCAACCGGCGGGGACGCCCCCTCTCCCCGCAGTCAGTCAGGCGGATTATTAATAAATATCTGAATCGAATTGGTGCATCCAACCGTATAACACCTCATATGTTTCGCCATACGTTTGCAACCTCACTCTTAGAGGCGGGAATGGATATACGGTACATTCAATCCCTGCTTGGTCACAGTTCCATTTCTACCACGCAAATCTACACCCATGTGACTGCCCGGCAACAGACGCTGCTGTTAGCTGAAAAACATCCACGAGGTAAAATGACATTCTCGCTCTAATGATTGGTAAGGGCCACCGGATCTCTGGTGGCCCTTGTTATTTCGATAGATAATATGGGATTATCAAATGTTGGA
>CAJUQN010000166.1 GCA_910588625.1 uncultured Oscillospiraceae bacterium | reverse complement strand
AATCTGGCAGATCGGGAGGTAAAATAATGATCGAAAAAACATACAATGTCGGCATCTATTGCAGACTGAGCAACGATGACGAGCGTGACGGGGAATCCGTGAGCATCGAAAATCAAAAGCTCCTGCTCCAGCGGTATGTGCGGGAACAGGGGTGGAACGAAATCGACGTTTACATTGATGATGGCTACAGTGGGACAAATTTCCAGCGCCCCGGCGTTCAGCGCCTGATCGCTGACGCCAAGGCCAAGCGCATCAATGTCATCCTCGTCAAAGACCTCTCCCGGTTTGGCCGGAACTACATTGAGTTCGGTCAGTATACCGATTACCTCTTTCCCTCCATTGGGTGCCGTTTCATCGCGCTCAACAACGGCATCGACACCATGCGGAACGACGGCAGCACCGATGTCATGTGCTTTTTGAACCTGTTCAATGAGTTTTACAGCCGTGACACCAGCAAGAAAGTGAAAGCCGTCAAGAAAGCCTGCGCGGAGAACGGGAAATACATGGGCACCCATCCGCCCTACGGCTACAAGCGGGACCCGCAGGACAAGCACCATTTCATCATTGACGAGGAAACCGCACCCCTGGTCCGCCGTATGTTCGCTATGCGGGCCTCCGGCACCCCCTTCCGCAAAATCGCCACCACCCTCAACGACGAGGGCATCCAGCCGCCCGGTGAGCTGTATTACCAGCGCCAGGGCCGCGCCAACCCCCGCCGTGTCAACCACCTGTGGAATGAGAGCACCGTCAAGGTGATGCTCCGCAACGAAGCCTACATCGGAAACATGGTCCAGGGCAAATGCGGAACGCTCTCGTACAAGTCCAAAAAGCTGGTGTGCAAACCCAAAGAGGAGTGGATTCGCGTGGAGGGCACCCATGAGCCGATCATCTCCCGTGAGGTTTGGGACACCGTGGCTGCCATCGACCAGAAGCGGGTGCGGAAATCTGACACGGCGGACGGCATCAAGAGCATTTTTACCGGCCTTGTCTATTGTGCGGACTGTGGTTTCAAAATGCGCAATCAGGTCGAGCGGTTCACTTATAAGGATGGGACCCCAGGGCGGTACAGCTCGTTCATATGCGGCAATTATTCCCGAAGCGGAAAGAAAGCCTGCACCATCCATACCATCTATGAGGATGTGCTGAAACAGCTTGTTCTGGCAGATATCCGGGAAAAGGCGCAGTATGCCGAGTATGACCGGGAGCGCCTGCTGACGCAGATCATCCGCATGAAGGACAAGGAGTTGCACAGCCGGACAGCCTCCTATGAGCAGGAACTGAAAGCCGCCTCTGCCCGCGTCAGCGAGTTGGAACGGCTGATGCAGAATCTCTATGAGGATAAATGCACCGGCGTTGTCCCTCAAACCGTGTTCCAGACGCTGATGAAAAAGTATGAGATGGAGCGGGCACAGAAAGCCGCCGCCATCCCGGAGCTGGAGCGGAAGGTCCGGGCGCAGATGGAGAATCGCCACGATGCCGGTCAATGGGCCGAGATCATCCGCCGCTACACGGAAATCACTGATTTGGACGAGACGATCTTGTTCGAGCTGGTGGACCGCATTGAGGTTGGGGAAGCCCAGAAGTGCGGCAAGACCCGCATCCAGGACGTGAAGGTGTTTTACCGCTATGTCGGCTGTGTGGATGACGCACTGGCCCAGGAAAGGCGGGAAGCGGTATGAAAACACTGTATAACGTGGGTATTTACTGCCGCCTGAGTGTGGACGATGCCTCCAACGCCGCCAAAGCCCGGAACTACATCCCCGCTGATGAATCCACCAGCATTGAAAACCAGCGGGAACTTCTTTCTAAATTCGCCATGCTCAACGGCTGGGTGGAAACCAAGACCTATGTGGACGATGGGTACAGCGGAGGAAATTTCCAGCGCCCCGGATTTTTGGAGATGCTGGAGGATGCCCGGAAGGGTGTGATCGACCTGATCCTGGTCAAAGACCTCTCCCGGCTGGGCCGGGACTATGTGGAGGTCGGGCGGTATGTGGATGTCGTATTCCCTTCCCTGGGATGCCGGTTCGTATCTGTGCTGGACTGCCTGGACAGCGAGGGCGACAGCAGCGATATGCTCCATTTCCGCAGCCTGATGAACGACTATCATCTTCGGGATTTGAGCGATAAGGTCAAGTCCATCCTCTACAGCAAAAAAGCCAGCGGGCAGTATGTTTCCTCATATACGCCCTATGGCTACCGCAAGAGTGACGAGGACCGGCATAAGCTGGTGATCGACGAGTATGCCGCAGGCATTGTGCGCCGGATATACGATATGCGGTTGGCGGGTGCGGCCTATGGGCAGATCGCCGCCGCACTCAACCGGGAGGGAATCACATCCCCTCGTGTCTATTGGAACCAGGCCAACGGAAAAGGCGAGTGGAAATCCCCTTCCCTTTGGACCTACGCCACCATTAAGACCATCCTGCGCAACGAGTTTTACTGTGGCACCGTCCTGATGAACCGTTTTGGCACACGCTCCTATAAGGACCATACCAGAATCGACAAGCCGGAAGCTGAATGGATTCGTCGGGAAAACGCGCACGAAGCCATAGTGACCGTTGAGGAATGGAACGCTGTGCAGGAAATCAACGCGGCGACAAAACGCCGCTTTGAGGGCAGACAACCGCCTACCCCAAAACTGTTCACCGGCAAGCTGATGTGCGCCGACTGTAAGGCCCCGTTAAGTGCCATAGCTGAAACTCAGCGACGTAAAAATGGCACTAGCAAACGCTATGTATCTTATTTCTGCTCGACCTACGGTAAATCTGGCCGCAGCGTATGCTCATGGCATAGGATTTACGAGCAAACGCTGGTGCAGATTTTGACCGCTGAAATCAAAGCCCATGCCCAGGCTGTGACGCTGGACGAAGCCAGTGTAGTTGAAAGGTTGAAGCGGAACATTGCCCGATACGATGCGCAGCGATTGGCTGACGTACAGCAGGAAGTCAGCAAGCTCCGCCGCCGAGTGCAGGAGCTGGAGGCCATGACCGCCAAACTCTATGAGGACAAATATGCCGGGGTGGTCAGCGAGGGCACCTTCAAGGTGCTGGCGCAAAAAAACGAACAGGAGCGACTGGCAAAGGCGGAACGCCTGGAGGCACTTCTGTCCGAGATCAATCAGGCAGAGCAGGAAACTGCCGCCATTCATAATTGGGCGGCAATTATCCGTAAATATCTGAATTTGCGGGAACTTGACCGTGCTGCCATAGACGAGCTGATTGACCACATTGAAATCGGTGAGCGCACCGTCGTGGACGGTCAGCGCAGGCAGGATATCAAAGTGTTCTATCGTTTTGTGGGATTGGTCGAGTGAAGCGTATGCGGAAATATAATTTTGAAGGACAGGAGGACATGGCTATGGACCGCACACGGGTTTGGCTGTATTCCAGGGTGGCCCACCCTGATTTTACTGCGCTGGAGTGTCAGAAAAACTTACTGGCTAAATACGCCAGCAGTCAGGACTTCGAGATTGCAGGCACCACCGCTGAACAGTGTAGCGGTCTGGACTATCACAGAGATGGACTGTGTGAGGTGCTGCGGGCAGCAGAAGATGGTGAGATTGATCTTGTCCTGGTGGCAGATATCTCCCGTCTTGGTCGTGATGTTGCAAAAACTAATAACTGCGTTCGCTGGCTGCAACAGCGCGATGTCAAAGTGGTTTGCGTGGATGGAACAGTAATTGAACCTCTTGCATATAGCTTTGTCGATTTAATAAAGGCCAGCAAGCAATCTCACACTATTTCGTAGAACCGGCTGAATAAAATGCGCCTTGAAGTGGCAAGCCATAGTCTGCCTTCTGAGAGTTTTGCTCATACCCCTCCCAAACAGTATTTGTTCTT
>CAJUQN010000165.1:1198-3875 GCA_910588625.1 uncultured Oscillospiraceae bacterium | reverse complement strand
ATGTTGTTCTTCAGGACCTGCTCCACGAAAAAGGAGAAGGTCCATACACTTCCATCCTGGGCGGTGGTGGAGAAAACGGTCAGCAGGACGGACAGCAGCATCAGGAAAACCCCTGCCCAGACCATGTGATACCGTTTCAGTTTCCAAACTTCAGTTTTCAGCAGTACCAGCATCTCAATCTCCCCCTCTCTTTTTATACAGCCGGTCAATCACCAGAATGGACAGGACAGCCATTGCACTCAAAATCAAGACGGTCTGCATTGTTGAGGGAATCAGGTATTGCAGTTCCCCCAAGCTGCCCTTGACGCCATGCCGAACCATATCCCCCGCGCACCAGAGGTTTGTGAGGGGAATCGGCATCAGCCAGCACAGAAACTTCGGCAGGGCACCGAAGCTGCTTTCGGCGGTCAGGCTTAACACGCTGTAAAAAATGCACAGCAGAACGGAGAAGATATAGGTCTTGCTGAAAAAGACCACCAGCACCACCAGCGGCAGGGTGCCCGCCGTAATGAAAATCCCCATCTCCACCGACAGCCATAGCTTGTAGCCCAGCCCGCCGACCTCGGCAATCAGGCTCCCGCAGACAATGGTGACGGCGGCTGTGGACAGGCAGAAGATCAGCCCGAACAGGAACAGAACGATAATTTTGGCAAAAATCATCTGGGTGCTGGTCACCGGGATGGTCCGCAGGTTTTTGAAGGTGTCGTTGTCCCGCTCCATAAAGAACAGCATGGCGGCGATGACGCCGATGACGCAGGGCAGAAGCAGCTCCACCCCATAGCCCAGGACAAACTGGTAAAAGTCGTCAAAGAGCTCGGCTTTCGTGTCGTATCGGTCCATCATGCGGGGCGTCAGCATCATCAGTGCCAGCGGGGGCGGGAACAGGAACGCGGAGAGGATCACAAAAGGAATGAACTTCTTCCGTTTCAGCTTCTGAAGCTCACAGGAAATCAGCTTAAGCAATCCCCTCACCCCCGGTCACCCGCTTGAAGTAATCCTCCAGGCTTTCCTCCACGGTCGCGGCCTCCGACACCTCCAGACCATACTGCACAAAGGCAGAAACGATCTTTGCCACGGGGACCTTGGCAGAATCCAGCCGCAGATGATGGCCGTCCTGTACGGCAAACTGATTTTCGTGGAACACACCGTTCAAGACCTCCGCCGCCCGCCCCGTGTCGGAGACTGTGAAGCGGATATACCGGTCGCTCTTGGCTTCCAGGTCCGCAAGGCTCTCCTCCTCCAGCAGCACACCGTGGTCGATGATGCCGATGTCGTCCGCCAGCAGCGCCACCTCGGAGAGAATGTGACTGGAGATCAGGATGGTCTTGCCCCGCTCGTCGCACAGCGCCCGGATGAAGGAGCGCACCTCGGCGATACCAATGGGGTCCAGGCCATTGATGGGCTCGTCCAGGATCAACAATTCCGGGTCGTGCATCACTGCCAGGGCGATGGCCAGCCGCTGCTTCATGCCCAGGGAGTATTGAGAAAAGAGCTTTTTATCCCGGTAGGGCAGGCCCACCAGCTCCAGGGCGTTCTTAATAGCCCCCTGATTTTTCAGTCCCCGCAGGGCGGCGAAAATGCGCAGGTTCTCCGTTCCCGTCAGGTTGGGATAGAAGCCGGGGGATTCAATCAGGCTGCCGATGCGGGGCAGCAGCTTCTTCTCATTGCCCAGCAGGGACTTCCCCCAGATCGTCACCTTCCCTGACGTGGGCTGGGTCAGGCCCAGCAGCATCTTCATGGTGGTGGTTTTTCCGGCTCCGTTTCGGCCCAGCAGACCATAGATGCGGCCTCTTTGAACATGGATGTTCAGCTCCGCCACGCTCTTTTGGGTCCCGTACTGTTTGGTCAGCTGTTTTGTTTCGATGACGATTTCGCTCATAGCGGTTACCTCCTTTATGGGGTCAATATACAACACCATCCTTGAGCGATCCTTGAGGCAACCTTGAGATAACCTTGAGATTGCGCCGGCGGCATATACAATTTTTAGTTTCTGCGCTATAATGAGTGCGGACAGGAGGGGCTTATATGCTGGACAGAGAAATCCTCGTTGTAGACGATGAAAAAGATTTGCGGACAATGATCCGCTCCATTTTTGAGAGCGCCGGATATACACAGATTACAACAGCGGCCTCCGGGCAAGAGGCGCTGGCGGTGATGGCGAAAAAAATACCCGGCATCATCATTCTGGATGTGATGATGCCGGATATGGACGGGTTTGAACTGCTCCAGGAAATTCGGGCCGTCAGCAAAGTTCCCGTTCTTATGCTCACCGCGAAGGGGGAAGCCGAGGACCGCTTTGCCGGGTTCGAGCTGGGGGCGGACGATTATCTGGTCAAGCCTTTTCTCCCGAAGGAATTGCTGCTGCGGGTTCAGGCGATTTTGAAACGGGCCTATCCTGAAAAAGAGCGGGTTGTTACGCTGAACGCTGCCGCGGTGGATTTAGACCGGGCGGAGGTTATCCGAGATGGACAGCGGACGCCCTTGACCGCGAAGGAGTACAGCATTTTTGAAAAGCTGGCGGAGAACGCTGGCCGGATTGTCACCATCGGCGTTCTCTGTCAAACGCTGTGCGGGGACATCTGGCAGGGGTATGAGACAACGCTGATGACCCATATCCGGCATCTGCGGGAGAAGATCGAGGAAAATCCGTCAAAGCCCGTGTCGCTCCTGACGGTGA
>CAJUQN010000165.1:0-1098 GCA_910588625.1 uncultured Oscillospiraceae bacterium | reverse complement strand
CTGCGGGAGAAGATCGAGGAAAATCCGTCAAAGCCCGTGTCGCTCCTGACGGTGAAGGGCCTGGGATATAAGCTGGTGGTAAAGGAGCCGGAGAAATGAAACCTGTGGAACGCTTCTTTCGGAAATACTTTTTATCCATGGTGGGCATCATCGCGCTGTTCCTGCTGCTCAATGTTGTCCTGTTTTTCTCTGTGCTGATCTGGGCCTGGCAGACCTCGGAGACACCGGACCTCTCCATGAGCGAAATCTGTGACAGGATTACTCTGGACGGAACAGGACATTTGACGGCGGCTGGGGAGCTGGCCGAAATGTTGGAAGAACATCACGCCTGGGCCATGGTTTTGGACGATATAGGAACGGTCATTTTTCAGAGCAGACTGCCGGAGGAATTGCCCCGGCGGTACACGGCAGCGGACGTGGCAAAATTCAGCCGGTGGTATTTGGGGGATTATCCGGTCTATGTGCAGGAGCATCCCCAGGGGCTATTGGTAGTGGGCGGCGAAAAGGGCAGTCAGGCGAAGTATTACTTTTCTGTCAGTGAGAGCTATGCGAGAAAACTGCTTGTCGGGCTGGCTGCCGTCTTTCTGACCAATATCATTGTGGTGGTCCTGCTGATCTGGAAGAACACCCGGCACGTTGAAAAGGCAGTCACGCCTATTTTGCGGGGGATTGAAACGGTTTCCTCCGGCCAGTCGGTCAGCCTCCCGGAGAAGGGAGAATTGGCGGAGATCAACCGGCAGCTCAACAGGGCGGGGGCTTTTATTGCCAAAAAGGACAGCGCCCGCGCCGACTGGATCAGCGGTATCTCCCATGACGTGCGGACGCCCCTCTCGGTGATTTTGGGTTTTGCCGGACAGTTGGAGGATGACCGGACTCTCCCAGCCTCCGCCCGTGAGCAGGCGTCCCATATCCGCAGGCAGGGGGAAAAGCTGCGGAGCCTGATTTCCGATTTGAACCTCACGTCCAGGCTGGAGTATTCCATGCAGCCCCTTCGGATGGAGAAAGTCTATTTCGTGGAGCTGGCGCGGCAAGTCGTCTGTGAGTTTTTGGACGGCGGGTTAGAGGCGCGGTATCAAATTGTGTTCGATTCCAGTCAAG
>CAJUQN010000164.1 GCA_910588625.1 uncultured Oscillospiraceae bacterium | reverse complement strand
CATCATTGTCCTTCCGTTCCCTGCCGGTAATGGCGGCATACTGCCGCTTGGAAAAGAGAAACTCCTGGTCAGCGATGGACGGGTTACATTGATAGGCCGTGACCAAATCGCCTCCATTGGTCTTCTCAGGATTCTCTACGTAGTCCGTTACCCGACCCAGGGCCTCGGCCACGGTTCGGCCCTTGCCGCTGTGCAGGGGCATCAGTCGTGTTGTCGCTATCTTCAAAACCTCCCCTCAAAAGAAAATGGTGGTGAGCGAAAAATCTTCGCCCACCACCAGACTGTCATTGAATTTTCGATAGTTGCTCCAAAATGTTTCCGAAAAGCCCACCAACCTCCGTCAGCTTGCCGCAAATTTCATCCACCTCGTCAGGGTAGACACCGCCGCCAGCGTTGACCCGGCGGGCAATCTGATTCACATTGTTGGAGGTATATCGCAGGAGCTTGGCACACTCGTCCAGTTCCTTGATTTGCAGTTGGACAATGTAGCCATCAATGCACATCTTCCGAATGTAGCCGCTCATGTTGCGGACACCAGCTAGCGCCATCTTCTGCTCAATCAGCGCCCGTTCCTCGTTCGTGACTTTGAAATAAATCCCGCTGGTCTTTTCCTTTGTCATCTTACCTCCGTTTCTGCCAAACGAGGTCATAGCCAAGCGCATCGGCCAACTCCACCGCCTCCTTATAGCGCAGGGACTCCCGGCGCAGCTTGTCGGAGAGATTGGGGACGCTGGGGCTCCATCCGTACTGTTCCGCCAGCTTTTCCACTAACTCGCTCATGGTGAAGCCCTCACGGACAATGTAGGCTTTGATTTCGTTCCTGATATTCATAATCATATCTCCTTCGATAATCGTATTCGCCATCCGGCGTAGAATTTGAAAACGCTCCCAGCGGCCTGGGCAAGCTGTTCACAATGCCCAGGTCACAGGAGCGCACATCGGATTTCAGCGTTCAGCGTGAAGTCATGGGTCACCGTGAAAACCAGCAGAGGACAACGTACCGTGTTCGCTGTCCAGCGTTGCGTGTTTCCATGAAAAATCGCAATTCTGACGCTGTTTTGTTCGCTGATTTCACATGGATTGAAATTTAGGACACAAAAAGGGCGGTCTGCTTGACGCAAACCGCCCTCCGGCACAGCATAGTCAATTTTGAGCCGCCGCCCGTTTCTTCTTTTCACGGGAGCGCCGGGAGTATTCCCGCTGCTTTTCCCGTTTCTTCCGCAACCGCTCCTGTTCCGCCAGCTCCTCCGGCGTAGGCTCCGGGAGCGGTACATCAAACTTACCGATGAACTTCAGATAAATGTCGACCTCCTGCATCCGCTCACCGCTGGACCTGTCCGGCGCGTGGACAACGATCTTATCCACGAACTCCAAGATCATCGGCGTGGTCAGCATAGAAAAATCAGTGTACCGCTTGACAAGCTCCAAAAATTGATCTGCCCGGTCCGTGTCGGCGTTGAACGCATCCAATTCTGCCTGTTCCCGCACGATTGCCGCGTCCAGTTCCTCCTGCTCCTGTTCATATCCGTCCGACAGCAGCTTAAACCGCTTCTCCGTCAAACTGCCCGTGGCAAAGGATTCATAGAGCTTCTTTATCAGCCCGTCCAGTTCTGCGGACCGTTTGCGGTCCCGGTTCAGCTTGCGCTTCAACTCCTTCGCGGCGTTGTCCTGCCGAAGCTGGGAGGCGGCGCGAATCTTCTCGACAAAGCCCTTTTCATCGGAGATCGCATAGGCGCTGACGGTTTTGATGGTATCCAGCAGTAGCGCCCGGACTGCCCTGGTGGTGATATAGTGGCTGCAACACTTCTGCTCGGAGTGTTTGGCGGTCAGCATATAGGTGGAGCAGTTGTAGTTATCGCTGGGATAGAGGCCGCTGTCAGGGTCAGGTTCCCACCCCTCTTTCAGCGCCCTGCCTCTGCTTCGATGGTTATACATCCTGGCCCCGCACTCGGCGCAGAACAACAGCCCCGTCAGGGGATTGGCCTCGCCCGTGGTGTCCGTCCGGCGTACTGTCTGCCGTGACCGCTGGGCCAGTTTCCAGGTTTCCGGGTCAACAATAGCCTCATGGGTGTTTTCAAAAATCAGCCATTCCTCCGGGGGACGTTTTATCATCTTCTTGTCCTTATAGGAGGGCTTATAGGCGCGGAAGTTGACGGTATGCCCCATATACTCCGGCTTGGCGAGCATATCCGCAACGGTGTTGCTCGTCCAGTCATAGGGACGGGACATATCCGTTTTGCTCTGGCACGTTCCCCGGCCCCGCTGGGCGAGGTAGTAGGAGGGGCGCTCCACCTTGTCATTCATCAGGATTTTGGCAATGGTTAAAGGGCCTTTGCCCTCCACGCTCAACCGAAAAATGCGGCGCACAACATCCGCCGCTTCTTCGTCCACCAGCCAATGGTGCTTTTCCTCCGGGTCCTCCTTGAACCCGTAGGGGATCGTGTTGGTGACGGGCTTGCCGGACCGTCCACGCACCTGATACTGCGCTTTCTGTTTCCGGCTACAGTCCCGGACGTACCACTCATTCATGATGTTCAAAAAGGGCGCAAATTCCCCCGAATTGTGGTCAAAACTGTCCACACCGTTGGAAATAGCGATAAACCGAACACCCTTCTCCCTAAACAGGATTTCCGTATAAAATCCTGTTTGCAGGTAATCTCTCCCGACCCGGCTCATGTCCTTGGCGATCACGCAGCCGACCTTCCCGGCCTCAATGTCCGCCACAAGCCGTTTCCAACTGGGCCGCTCAAAATTGGCCCCGCTCCATCCGTCATCCGTGTAATGGACGCAATTTGTGAAACCATGCTGGGCGGCGTAGCTTTCCAACATGGCCTTTTGATTCACGACCGAGTTGCTGTCCCCAATCAATTCATCGTCATGGGACAATCTCTCATATAATGCCGTGATTTTCTCCTGCTCCAACCGCTTCTCGCTCATAGCGAACTCCCTTCAAGCGGCTGGCTCGTTTGTGGTGTGCCTATTATACCACAGTCAGCACCGTTTGTCACGGCTTCGCGCTGAATTAAACGCAGAATTTTGTCATTGATTGTCTCCTGGGCGGTGTCGCTGAAATGAACTCTGACTTTGTAGGTAGTGGAACCGATGCGGCGGTAAATGGTGGCAGTTTTCGCCTCTGCTGGTTGAATTGTAGCTATATTGGCCTTCCTTTCTTGCGGTAGGACGCAACCCGTAGTATGATGGTGGTGGATGTTCCAGGCACACAGAAAGCCAGCCCCCGGCTGCGTAATGTCGTTTGCAGTCGAAAGCTGGCTTGAGTGCCTATGTACTTTTGTCGTGAAAGGATGTCAGTTTTCACAGCATCCAAATCATCCTCTCACTTATAGGAGAAAAACCGGGGGTATGGCGGAACCATTTTCAAAAAGGTTTAGAAAATTTCTTGGAGCGGCCCGGTTTGTTCGCCCATCTCTATTATACGGTCAAATTGGCCATGACCGCAAAAATATGGCGATAATGCAAGATTAGGCCGTTCTGTTCTGAAAAATTGCAAAAATGCAAGATGAAATCAGAAGTGCAGAATGCACACTTGATTTTGGTGTAACGTGACCGACATTTTGTCGCTCGAAGTTGTGCGGATATTGGTATCACCCCCTCCTATAGCACCGTCATTCACCACAAACGAGCAAGCCGCTATGTTGTATTAGGCGAAATCTCACATTCACCCTTTACAACATACATCTTTGTAAAGCCTGGAGGCTGTGTCCAGAAACCGCATCCACTCATTCCAGCTGGAAGTGAGCTGCACCGCCGCATGGTCGGCCATCTGTGCGTACATGGCCGGGAATGTCTTTGAAACGGTAAAGCAGTCCATCAGTACCAGAGAAGCGGCGGAACACTATGGAATCGAGGTAAAGCGGAACGGCATGGCCT
>CAJUQN010000163.1 GCA_910588625.1 uncultured Oscillospiraceae bacterium | reverse complement strand
TTCCGTGCCGCCAGCCCCAGGTCGTGGGACAGGAAATCCCGGGTCAGCACAGAAACCAGAAAGGCGTGGTTCATATCCTCAATGATGCGGTTGATGGCCCCGGTCAGCTCTCCCGCTTCGTACAGCGGACGGAGGTGGCGGAAATGCCCGCCGCCCTCACAGCAGACTAGGGAGTGTTGGATATTTTTGCAGATGGCGGTGTCGATGTACCGCCGAGTGGACTCGTCATCCCGGAAGGAGGCGTCCTCCGCATTGACCTTGGCGTCATCAAAGGCCAACTCTCCAGCCCGGAGAGTACCGCCGTAGCGGATATATTCATCTATCCCGCTGATACCCAGCAGGCGGCTGTGTTCCCGGTAGGGGATGAAGGTGGTGTGGATCGCCTTGGCCCGGTCGTACAGATCCTGATGAAGCGCGAACCAAAACCCCAGGGAGTCCGTGCCGGACAGGACAATTTTCATGCCTTGGGCGGCATAGACATCGGACAGCAAAGCGGCGGAGTCGATGAAGTCATGAATCAGCGTGACCTCATCCAGAAACACATAACGGAAGCCCATGGAGCGGAGCCGCTCCATGTCCCGGTTCAGCGCCGCCATGGTGTCCATTGAGGTGGCCTTGATGTAGGCGGTCCGGGCCGCGGCCTCCGGCTCCATGTCCAGCACCGCCTGACGGAGCAGGGTGGTCTTGCCCGTCCTCCTCAGACCGTACAGCAGACACACCCGGTCGCACTCCGGGCCGCGAAGGTAGGCATCCAACTTGCGGAAGCAGTCCCGCTTTTGCCAGCCACGGACGTTTTCTGACAGGGCGAGCAGGGCTGGGCCGGTTACTACGTTAGTATGGAAATTGGGTCGATCCATTGTCCTCATCGCCTTTCCTGTCATTGAGAGCATAACCGAATGCGCCGCAATTTACACCTGGGCCTATTGTCCTGACAGTTTTGCCAGCAGGCTACGGCACCCGGCCAGCACATCCTGCCAGGTGGCCTCAAAATCGCCGGTATACCACGGGTCGGCAACATCGCCGGGATGGTCGGTATAGTCCATCAGGAGGTGCAGCTTTCCGCCAGGATCGCCGCCGCAGATGCGGTTCATATTCCGCAGGTTGGCCCGGTCCATCCCGATTAGAAGGTCGAATCGGTCGTAGTCGCTGTTCCTGAGCTGCCGGGCGGTTTTGCCCGTGCAGTCGATGCCGTGCTCGGCCAGCTTGCGCTGGGCTGGGGGATAGACCGGATTGCCGATTTCCTCCGTGCTGGTGGCGGCGGACTCGATGTGGAATCGGTTCTCCAGCCCGGCCTTTTTCACCAGGTCCTTCATCACGAACTCGGCCATCGGGCTCCGGCATATATTCCCATGGCAGATAAAGAGGATATTCGTCATCGTTCACACGCTCCGTGACGGTATTTTCCTCAGTATAACACACTTCTGCCGTCAAGTCGAGGGCCATCTCCAGGTGGGCGGAGGCGGTGATTTGCTCCGCCAGCTTCAGCTTGGACCATCCGAACCGGCGCACCGCTTGGATGTACCACAGCTTTTCCTGGAGCGTCAGCTCCGCCTCCAGGATGACCACGTTCTGGGTCCAGCCGATATCCATGGCCTCCGTCATCACTTCCGGAGCGTCCTCATAGGTTCGGTAAAAGTCCCGCATCTGGCGCAGGTTCCGGGGAGAGAACCCGGAAACGTCAGGGAACACGGTATGAAGGTACCCGACGGCGGCCACAGCCGCACCCTTTTTCGGCCTGCCGCTGACCAGACGGCCAATCCTCGCGGTACAGCTCCATCTGCGGCGGCGCCGCCGCCACCAGCGTGTCCAGAGCGGCCCGGTATTCCTCATTGCTCAGACATGATACAGCTTTCCCTTGCATGATTTGGTGCTTGATAACACAAAAACAGGGGCCATCCAGTCTTAGCGCCAGATGGCCCCCGTGGCTTCTATTATCAAGATTTTGCTCGAAAGACGGTGTATACCTGTCTCTCGTTTGCCTGTATTCGACACTACTTCCCCAGACGTGGGCGTCAGACTGAAACCGCGTATTGCGCGTCACGGGAATTTCACCCCTCCGAGGTTCTCTCCGAGCCGCCCGCAGGCGGAAATATCATTGCGTACTGACGAGGTTATGGCGAAACAGCTTGTCCAGCTGTTTTGTGGACGGATGGGAACCGCTCTGCACCTTACATTGGCCATCTTTTATGCGGAGATCCCGCACAGGTGGTCTTGGCGCATCCTCCAGAGTCGCTCCGCGCCTTCTGGGCGCTTCGTCAGGGAACGTATTTCAGTCGCCGGACGTTCAATTTTCAAGGTACAAAGATGCTTATCAGCATCTGCCAGAAGGAGAACACTGAGCGAGGATACCGTTCATCACGATCAAATCGTCGCCCGCCAGGGTCGATTTCAATCGTTGGAGCAGTTCTTCCTGCCTGGGGGCCAGCGCATTGGCATTGGGATGAAACCAATTTGCCAATTTAACGCCACCACCATAGCAGCCTCGGACAGTTTGGAGCGGTTAGTCAAGGGAAAGAGCTGTGATGTCGCTGTAAATGGCGCGCTCGCTGACATCAAACCTTTGGGCTAAGCTGGACACAGTGGTGCGCCCCTCTTTGCGCAGTATTTTCATGATGGCATTGCGGCGCTCGAACAGATTCATTCGAGCTCACCTCCCGCCATCCGATCCATGTTCGGGAGTATAACAGCTAAACCTGAAACGGCACTTCTTATTAAAAAGTTTTTTGCTTGAATACAGAAATTCGGCGTTTTGCAATAAAATGGCAGTTGAAATTAGATGATTTACACAGATGTATACAATTTGTAAGACGAGATGCACATCATCCCGACCTGTGGCCTTACGGGTGAATCACGCCATCAATCCAATTTTATGACAGGGTGCATCACGCATAGTATACAATTTTAAATGCGGTTATCGCGTTAAGTCAACATAGCCCAAGATGTTGGAAGCAACCACAGCTCAGACAAGCCTGGGGAAAAGCTGGAGCGGCCAGAAACGGCGGTTGAAGCGAAAACAAAACTCATCAAAGTAGCGTTGCAGATGCTTTTTGCCCAAAAACCAGATTGTCAGCGGAAGATGGGTGCGGTGCAGGGCAGTCCCCGCCATCACCGAGCGTTGCCGGCGACAGTGCTTGCATCTCTAAATCACCCAGGCGGATAATAGAACCGTCATCTACCATCACGGCTGGGAACATCTGAAATACGCTGTATCGACGTCCCTGGTTTTCCCGCTCTTGACGGGACAGCAGTTCATTTGGAAAACCTTCCTGCCGGAACAATTCCTCCACGGCTCTCAAATGGTTTCCGGTTTTCATTCCTTTCAGATACGAGTAATCAATTCGTCCCATATAAATTGGGCAACTCTGCAATACGAAATCCCCCGCCAGCCCGGTGTGATCAGAATGGAGATGGGTGAGGAAAACGCTGGTCTTTTTCAAATCTAAATCCAATTCACGAATTTCACACCATAAAGCCTCCCTGCACTCAATGCGATT
Source organism: uncultured Oscillospiraceae bacterium (assembly GCA_910588625.1). Taxonomy (GTDB): domain Bacteria; phylum Bacillota; class Clostridia; order Oscillospirales; family Oscillospiraceae; genus Enterenecus. The sequence goes on along the minus strand of CAJUQN010000163.1, from coordinate 492 downwards.
AAAGCCAGTATCAATTATCAGGTTCTGCTCCGGCGTTACAATCACGTACACGTTCAGAACGCGAAGGGGATTCTTAGGTGTTGTGGTATCGTTGTCGCTGGAAAGGAGGCAAACCCATGGCAGAAATCAAAAACCCACAGGTCACCGTGATTGACCCTATTGGTCAGGAAAAGGCCAAGCTCCGGGTAGCAGCCTACGCCCGGGTCAGCAGCGACTCCGCCGACCAGCTCAACTCCTATCTGGCCCAGGTGGACTACTACACCCGCCGCATTGGGGAGAACCCGTACTGGGAGTTGGCAGATCTCTATGCCGATGAAGGCATCAGCGGCCTTGCTACCCGGAACCGGGACGAGTTCAGCCGCATGATGGTAGACTGCCGGGCCGGGAAGGGGCCCAAAACCAAAAAATCGAAATTCCGCATGGAAAGCGAACACGATAAAATCAGCAAGTCCAAGCTCCGCATGGAGACGCGGGAGGACAAGCTGAACCGGG
>CAJUQN010000162.1 GCA_910588625.1 uncultured Oscillospiraceae bacterium | reverse complement strand
CCACTTCCGCTGAGGTTTGCCTTCGTTTATTTTTCAGATTTGCTCATTTAGAGTTGATTAAGGCGGGGGAAGTGCAGAACCTTGTTTTCTGGAACAGCAGGGCCGGAACGCTGGTAGTCCAGAAAAAGGACGCGGTGACGGGCAATTTTATCGCCGGGGCGCAGTTCCAGCTTACTTATGCGGGCGGGGGCTTTGTTGACAATGACAACGGCCACCTGTCCAGCAAGGGCCTTTACAAGACCGATGCCAACGGCGAAATCCGCATCGCTGGCGTGGTGGGTACGCTGGTTATCACCGAAACCAAGCCCCTGCCCGGCTATGTGATGGACGAGGGCACCAGGACGCAGACCGTCAGGATGAACCCCACCGATACGCAGACCATCACCGTGTATAACACGAAGGCGGGCGGTTTGACCATCATCAAGACAGACGAGGAAACCGGGGAGCGAATCAGCGGCGTACAGTTTGAAATCCGCAAGCTCAACGGGGAAATCATCGGCACCTATACCACCAACCGCACCGGCGTTATCAGTCTGCCCCAGGCTGAAAACGGCTGGTATCAGGTGACGGAGCTGAAAGCCGCCAAGGGCTACCGGCTGGACAGCCAGCCCTACCAGATTGAGGTGAAGGACGGCCAGACCGCCACCCTGGAAATCACCAACCGTCAGGCCGGGAGCGCCATCATTCATAAGGTGGACAGTCTCACCGGCGAGGGGATTTACGGCGTGACCTTCCTTGTTTCCGATGCCAAGGGCAATCCCATCGGCACCTACCAGAGCGACAACGAGGGCTATGTGTATATTGACAAGGAGCTGGCGGACGGCAAGTACACCGTCCGGGAGATTGAATGTGCGGACGGCTATATTCTGGACACCCAGCCCAAGACCTTCTATGTGGAATACGGCGGCTGCACCACCATCACATGGCCCAACACCGCCGTCCGGGGACAAATCCAGATTGTGAAGAAGTCCGCCGACTACAACTCCACCAACGGCCTGCCTGCCGGGACGCTGCTGGCCGGGGCCACCTTTGAGATTTACAATGAGCGTACCGGGAACAAGGTGGACACCATCGTGACCGGGGCCAACGGCCTTGCGTCCTCCAAGCAGCTCCCCCTGGGCCGCTATACTATCCGGGAGACCAAGGCCCCGAACAACTACGGCGCGTCTGCGGAAACCTATACCGCCGTGCTGGAATACTCCGGGCAGATCGTCAAGCTGGAAATCACCAACAAGAGCCTGTCCACCGGCGTTTCCATCACCAAGACCGGACCCAAGGAGGCTATGAGCGGCCAGCCCGTCCGCTATGTGTTCTCCGGCATCGGCAACACCAGCAACGTCACGCTCCAGAGTTTTTATTGGAGGGATACGCTGCCTGCCGCCGTTCGCCTGGAGAGCGTTACCACCGGCACCTACAATTTCCCCGGCACCTATAAGATCGTCTATAAGGTGAACAACACCGGGGACTACCGCACCCTGGCCGACAGCCTTTCCACCAGCCAGAATTACACCCTTGCCGCCAGCCCCACCGCCCTGGGCCTTGCCGCCAATGAGCGCGTGACCGAGATCATGTTTGTGTTCGGGCAGGTCCCCGGAGGCTTTAGCCAAGTGGAGGCTCCCATGCTCTACTGTACCGCTGTCTCCGGCCTTTCCGCTGGCAGCAGCTTTGTCAACGTGGCTGACGTGGGCGGCACCTACAACGGCGTATGGGTTCAGGCCGTGACCCGCTGGGTAACAACGGTGTACGGCAAACCCACGCCCCTGCCCAAGACAGGCTATTAACACCCTCTGTCGGAAATGCGTCTCAACTTGAGACGCATTTTCCGACCTTTTTCGTACATTCAGCAAAACAGCCAATAATGCCAGAAAGGAGGGGATTTTATGACCCGTTTTCAAGCGGTCCGCAGCGGCGCGGAAATCAGCATAAGCATCGCTGACCTGCTGGAACAGGCTGCCCCGGCGCTATACAACGGCGCGAACCGAGTGCAGACCATCCGGGAAGTCAAAGAAGTACGCCAACATAAGGAAACCATTTTTTTCGGCCTGTCCGTCCGGCAATTTGTCTGCGCGGTCCTGGCCGTCGGCATAGCTGTGGGCGTGTACTTCCTTCTGAAAACCATCACCGGCCCGGAAACCGCAAGCTGGGCCTGCATCGTGGCGGCGGCTCCCGTGGCCGTCACCGGCTTTTTCCAATACAACTGCATGACCTTCGAGCAGTTTGTTTGGGCTTATCTGAAATCTCAATTCCTTTGCGCCGGGCCGAGGGTATTCCAATCGGAAAATATCTGCTGCGCGGCGCTGGCAAAAAAGGGGGTACACGACTATGATTAAGACTTTGGCCGCCGCCAACAAGAGCGAACGGGAGACCTTTAGAATCCCGCGCAGCGTTCAGCAGTCCATTCCCATCCAGCGGGTGTTCCGGGACGGCATCTGGCAGACGGGCCGCAATAAGTACAGCCGGACGTGGCGGTTTGCGGATATTAACTACTCCGTAGCGTCCCACGAGGACCAACAGGAAATGTTTCTGGCCTACTGCGGCGTTCTGAACAGCCTGCCCACCGGGGCCACCGCCAAAATCACCATTAACAACCGCCGTCTCAATGGCGCTGACTTCCAGCACAGCGTCCTCATGCGGCTGAAAGGGGACGAGCTGGACCGCTACCGCCAGGAGTACAACGGTATCCTCACCGAAAAGGCGCTGGAGAGCAACAATCTCATTCAGGACAAATACATCACCATTTCCGTGGCGCGAAAGAGCATTGACGAGGCCCGCACCTTTTTCAAGCGGGTGGACATTGACCTGTCCAAGAGCTTCGGCAAGCTGGACAGCGGGGCCAAGCCCCTGGACAATCACGAGCGCCTGCGGATCTTCCATGACTTTTTCCGGCCCAGCGAGGAACGGGATTTTCAATTCGACCTCTCCGCCGCCATGCGCCGGGGCCACCATTTCAAGGACGCTATCGCCCCGGACGGGATGCACTTCAAGGCCGATCACTTCGAGCTGGGCGGCAAGGTGGGCCGGGTCCTGTTCCTCCGGGAATACGCCAGCTACATCAAAGACCGCATGATTACCGACCTGTCCGACTTCTCCCGGAACCTCATGCTGTCCATTGACATTCTGCCCATCCCCACCAACGAGGCCGTCAAGGAGATGCAGTCCCGGATTTTGGGCGTGGAGAGCGACATCACCCGCTGGCAGCAGAAGCAGAACGCCAACAACAACTTTACCGCCACCGTCCCCTACGAGCTGGAACAGCTCCGGGCGGAGAACAAGGAGTTTTTGGACGACCTCAGCACCCGCGACCAGCGCATGATCTTCGCCAACGTCACCCTGGTCCACATGGCCGACACGCTGGAGCAGTTGGACGCGGACACCGAGACCTTGCAGGCCATCGGCAACGAAAGCCTGTGTCAGTTCTCCGTCCTGCGCTACCAGCAGGAGGACGGTTTGAACACCGCCCTGCCCTATGGCCTGCGCCGCGTCAAGACCACCCGCACCCTCACCACCGAGAGCGCCGCCGTCCTCATGCCCTTCCGCGTCCAGGAGATACAGGACGCCGGGGGCATCTACTACGGCGTCAACGCCGTCAGCAAAAATCTCCTGATCTGCAACCGAAAGCGCCTGCTGAACCCCCATGGCTTTATCCTGGGCGTGTCCGGCTCCGGCAAATCCTTCAGCATGAAGGAGGCCATCACTTTTATCGCCCTGTCCACCAGTGATGATATTATCATCATTGACGCCGAGCGCGAGTACGGCGACCTGACCCGCGCCCTGGGCGGGGCGGTGATCGAAATTTCCCCCAACAGTCCCCACCACATCAACCCTCTGGAAATTGCCAGGGGCTACGGCACCGGCGAAAACCCGGTTGCTATGAAGTCCGAGCTGCTTATGAGCATCTGCGAGCAGCAAATGGGCGCGGGCCAGTTGGGGGCTTTCCACAAGTCCATCATTGACCGCTGCACCGCCAGCGTCTACCATGAGCTGATCGCCAGCGGCGGCAAATCCCGGCAGCCCATTCTGTCCGA
>CAJUQN010000161.1 GCA_910588625.1 uncultured Oscillospiraceae bacterium | reverse complement strand
GTGTCCGAGCCTTGATTGACAGCGGGCAGTACCTCAACGATCAGGAAAAGGCGTACCTTCCGGCCTATGAGAAAGTAACCCTTGCCCGGCGGATTTATCATTTTTACAGTATGGACCCCAACCGAACCAATCCCCCCGGCAGCGATATGGACGCCGCCGTGAAGAAAATCCGGGCCATTCTGGAATCTGATGATTCCAAAAAACACTCTAAACTGTACGGCGAAATGTTCACCATTATGGCTGCTGTTTCCCCGGACAGCCCGGAGTACCGGCGGATGATCCCCGCCCTGCGGGATATGGAGACGTTCACGCGGGGTGAATATTCTCTGTATGAACCTCTGCCGGAAGCTGTTTTGCAGGCGGAGCGCCAGAAGAAGCAGGTGGCAAAAGAGGTCAAGCGAAAAGCCCCCGCGCCCCAACGCACAACTTCCGAGGCCCCGCCTGCTTCCGGGGACCGGCTGGCGGCTGCGGCCCGTGCCCTGGCGAACAAGCGGCGCACCCCGGCCCAGGAGGACCAGAGCGGCCAATTCAGCTTGTTCTCCCCGGCAGCGCCCGCCCCGCTGGAACCGGAACCCTCTGCCCCTCCCCAGGCGGCAGAGCATGAGGAAACCTCCCGCTCTCCGTGGTGGGATGGCTACAAGGAGATCAAAGAGGCGAATCCCCACAATATCGTGCTGTTTCAAGTGGGGGATTTCTTTGAGATGTTCGGTGAGGATGCCAAAACCGCCGCTGCCCTGCTGGACCTCAGCCTGACTACCCGGCCCATAGCTGGCGTCGGGCGTGTGGAGATGTGCGGCATCCCCGCCCATGCGGTGGAGCAGTATGTTGAAAAGCTGCGGGAATTTCATTCTGTGACCCTTGCGCCCGTTGAGGCGCAGACCGGGGAGCGTCGGCCCAGCACCTTGCTCTCCCGGCAGGAACAGGCGATTCAAGACAGCGGTGAACAGGGCTGGAAAACTACCGTTGCCGAGCGCAACTATCAGACCACGGTAACTGCGGAAGAAGCGCCGCTTCTGGCAAGGCTCATGCAGGCCAATGAAATCGGTGCCGCGCAGTTTAACCATGAGAGCGGCGAAGTTACATTCAGCTTTTCGGCGGCTGACCGGGACGCGGTTGAAAATCTGATTGCAAGGCTGCGGGCGGAGCTGGAAAAGGCGGTGGCGGCAAGTTACGCCACTACCAAGCCCCAAAAGCCCGGACGGACCAAGGTGGAGCTGAATTACCGCAATTTTGTGAAGCTGTTCCCGGAAATCGCCAGCGGCGAATACCGCTATTTGAGCATGGAAGCGGGCGAAGCCATGATGCCCCTCCACCTGGAATGGATTGACACGGACGTGATCGCCGTCAGCCATACCTATACGCAGAATGGCGATCTCATGCGCGACCCGGAAATGACCTTCCGGGTGGACCGGGAGAAGGGAACCATGGAACCGCTGACCTTCCGGCAGGACGGCTCTATTCAGATTTATCAGGAGGTCTACCCGGAACCCGGTAAGTGGATTCCCAAGCTGCACCGGGATTTGAACACCTTTGCCCAACAATGGCTGAAGAATATCAGTGAGCAGGGCTACCACAAGCGGGAGGCCGTCATGGTCCGGGACGGCGAGGACGTGCGCCTGACCTTTGACCAGGACGGCAGGGCGGTGGAAAATGACAATTTAAGCGATAATCCTACTGTCAGGCAGATATATGAGCATTACACGCCCATAGTCAAAAATATGGTTCTGGCGGATACGGCGTATCAAAACGCCTGCGCCAATTCCGACCAGGACCTTGCCCGTTTGGAGGGTAACGAGGCAATCAAGCGGGCGGTGCTGGCGATCAATGAGACACCGCTGTTGAAGCAGTATTATGATAATACCGCTTTCCGTAACCGGCTCCATCAGGAGATTATCAGCGAAACCTATTCCACAATCTCCCAGCCCCAGCCGGAGCAGGCCGCAAAAGCGCCCGTCTCCATGGATTCCCCGGAACGGTTTGAAATTGTCCGCCTTTGGGGAAACGGCCCCTTTGGTATTTATGACAATGCACTGGAACTCTTCTATGCGGAAGGAACCCAAACGCTCCAATTCGTAGAGCGGGGCAGCGCGGAGAATTATCTGGCGAATATCCACCGCGTCACCGGGCGGACGGTTCCCCCAGAGACTTCCGCAGAGTGGGTGGTCACTCCGATTACGCTCTATGAAACGGCACTGAAAATACTGGACCGGGCAATCGGGAACAGCAGTCTTTCTCAATATCTGCGGGACCGTGATCTGGATTACAATGAAGCGGCGGACACGCTGAATGCTGAAATGCCCGATCTCATGGAGGCGGCGAGGGCTTATCCCGACATTCTTGCCGCGTTCCATTCTCTCCCGATGTTCCGGGAGTGGCTGGTAGAGGACCTCATGGAGCGCCGTTATCAGGACGTGATTACGGACCCGCGCCTTGCGCCGGAACGGTATGCCGACAGCCCGGACGCACCGGATTGGGCGCGGGCTGTCCCCGCTGCGGACCGTTCGGAGCCGGAACAAGCGGAGGCCGGTGTAGAGATACCCCCCGCGCCGGAGACAGTGCCGGAACCAACCGGGGTAGGTGCGCCGGAGCAGCCGGAAACCCCTGCCGCTGTCCAGTCTGAACCCAATCTCACGCCCAATGTTGACGAATATCTGGACTTGAAGGCCCGATACCCGGACAAGCTCGTTGGCGTCCAAGTGGGGGACTATATGCTGTTCTACGGGAAGGACGCCGAAGCAGCGGCCCCCGCCATGGGGAAGGACCTGCTGACGCGGGATATTCCCGGCCTGGGCAGCACCTTTGTCACCGGAACCTCCCTGGGCTGGCAGTCCGCATTGACGGACCTGCTGGAACATGGTCATAGTGTGGTTCTGGCCCGGCCTGACCCCGAACGCGGCCCGGACGCGCCCTATGAGATCATCAAGGAGCGGAGCGCGGCGGAGTTCATCCCCCTGGGCATGGAGCTGACCATGGACGGGCGGCGCATGAAGATCGACAGCGTGGACTTCCAGGCGGGGACCGTCAGTCTGCTGGACTTGGATATGAAGGGCTGGTTTCCCATTTTCCGCTCAGAGCCGATTCCCTTTGTGCGGGAATTTATAGAGGAAGCCCAGCGAAGTGAGGAATACACCATTGCGGAGGTGGCGGCACACCGTCAACGGCTGGAGGCCGCTGATGAAATCCCCGTGGGCATGGAGCTGACGGTGGACGGACAGCGCGTCAAAATCCACAGCGTAGACGCGGAACATGATGTTGTCCGCCTGAAAATTCTGGATACGGCCTATTCCTATCTCCAGCGGCCCATCCAGGCCGTGCGGGACCTTGTTTCCAAAGCCCGCGCTGCCGTCCTTGGCCCGGAGGATTCTGTACCGTCTCCCGAACCGGGGCGACAGGAGGACGGTCAAACGCATGGCAGAAGCACGGCGGACACAATTTCCGTTGGCGCGGTGTTGACCATTGACGGCCACCGCATGAAAATCGACAGCGTGGATAAAGCTGGGAATGATGTCATGCTGTTGGATTTGGATGCGAAGGACGGACCTCCCATGTTCGTCGTGCGCCCCGCAGCCTATGTTCGCCGCAAAGTGGCAGAGGCCCAGGCCGCAGACCCCCATAAGGAGCCGGAACAGGTGGAGATTGACGGCGGGCAGGTGGTTCCGCCCCCTCCGCCAGCTTCCCGCCAGCCGCGCCGGGAACGTCATAATTTCCAGATCACCGATGATAACCTGGGCGTGGGCGGCGAAAAAACGAAATATCAGTACAATGTGGCGGCTATCCGTACCTTGAAGCAGATCGAGACAGAGTGCCGTCTTGCCACGCCGGAGGAACAGGAAACCCTATCCCGCTATGTGGGCTGGGGCGGTATTGCCGGGGCGTTTGATGAAAATGATCCCAAGTGGGCCAAGGAGTATGCCGAGCTGAAGGAGCTGCTGACCCAGGACGAATACAATTCCGCCCGCAGTACGGTACTCAACGCCCACTACACCAGCCCTACCGTTATCAAGGCCATGTATCAGGCGGTGGAGAATATGAATTTCCAGCCGGGGACCGTGC
>CAJUQN010000160.1 GCA_910588625.1 uncultured Oscillospiraceae bacterium | reverse complement strand
TGGTGCTTTCACCGCTTCCCTTTTTCGTTTGCCAATGAAAATTTTACACTAACCGTAGAGATGGGGCTCTTCTTTAGTGTTTGTGGAGAACTCCTTTCTGACATACAGAGAAGCTAAATATTCCTGTTGTTTCCATAAAATATCCGGCCAGAACTCAAGATTTTACGATATCCACAACCGAGTGCAAACGCTTTATCTGGATGCACACAGGTTTTTGCATCACTGCATTCTAAATATCGTGAGCAACAATCCCACTCTTTGGGGTATCTGTTCACAGTCTCACTTACTACGTTGACAAGAAAGGGAGTATAGCTTTCAAAAGGGTATTCGTCAGTAATGAGAACTCGGTAATATTTTTCATTCTTTGTGGGTTTCTTACATGGGGCATCTGTTGGGATTAAGTCAGCAAGGGACGTCGGAATAGATATATAGTGCTGTTTTCCTCGAATCCTAATGCGGAATGCGGTCAGGTTTCCAAACTTGACAACGGTATATCCACCAGCCGAAAATTTTGTGGGTTTAGTAGCAGTGATAGACAATAAACTGCTGTCCCCACCCATTGATTTGACAGCGGCCCGCAAACCGGATTCGATAGTAGAAAGGAATTCCTTTTCATGATGTTCAGGGGATTCAAAGCCTGTAAGCGTTATTTGACTATCCACATTGAATGACCTCCCCCAGTAATGACATAAATTCGCACTCACTAATAACTTCAATGGAAGCTTTGCCAGATGCGTTTAGCTCATGCGCTTTTTCTTCTTTATCACTCATTCCATCCTCACCGACTATAGTAATGTCCTGTTTGCCAACAACTAAGTAATTGGTTTTGCCTGAAACGGAAGTTCTGACGAGTGCGCCGCAGTCTACTGCCATCTGAGCAGCTTCGAGTCGGCTAATGGATAAGTCTCCGGTAAAAACAATTTTCTTTCCGAATAGAGGGTGGCTTGTATCCGTTGGTGTTGTTCTTGGAACAATTTCTTTAGGGCGAAATTGAGCAAAAGCCCTTTTCTTCTTTTTTTGCTTGGGCGCATAAAAAATGTTTGAATAGTCCATAAGCTCTTGAATGCAGAGTTTCCAAAATATATCTGAGGTTGCCTCACAATCAGTTAGTGCATCATGAAAGCTACCTACGGGATGAAAGCCAAGGTATTCAGCAACAGTTTTTAAATGATAATTGGGTAAATCTAAGTGTTTGTGTGCCCAATTCATTACGTCTATGAATTGGACTCCATCAAGCGCTCCGCCATAGGCTATGCTAATAAACCTCAAATCGAAAGATACGTTATAGCCCACAAGAACCGCATCATCAATAAAACGAAAAAATGATTCTTTGATATCATAAATTTTCGGGGCATTTGCGACTATGGTATCTGTAATTCCATTTACTGAAGTAGCCTCAAATGGAATGGGGCAGCCTGGGTTAACATATGTGTTAAATCTTTCGATTTCCTGAGTCCCGAGAAATTTGATGGCTGAGATTTGAATGATCTCATCTTTAGAGGGATCAGTACCAGTAGTTTCAACATCAAGAAACACGATAAAACGCACCATCATCGCTCCCTCTTGTGCCCAATTCGGGCACTTTTTTATTTTTGTCTTATGCCGTCTCGCTTCCGGCCCCGTTCGATGGGGACGATGCGTCCCCCTGATTCTTCTCTAGGATGAGACGGCGGATCATGCTGTCGATCAGCGCTTGGTCCTCTGGATCAAGCAAGTCATACTCCGGCGGGTATCGCGGCCCACCCTCGGCCACGGGGGTGGGCGCTATTTCTTCGCCCAGCAGCTCGCTGGTGGTGACACCGAGATAGGAGGCGAGCATACTCATTTTTTCAACAGATGGGATACTGCCTTTTTTCTTCAGTGCCGTAACCATGTTTTGCCCCGCACCGCTTTCCCTGGCGGCCACCGTGGGAGTTACCCCCTTTGCTTTGCAAGCTCGTTGTATATTCTGCACAATTTTTTCAGTGTCCAAGTGGTATCACTCCTCTTAAATTAGAATTCGTCAATTAGCCAAATAATAATCTGTGCGTTATTTGAATGTTGGCAATAACAAATTTGTGATTTATGATTAGCATAGCACAAGGACAGACAGAGCAGGCGAGGAGGTGGGGCCCAGGGAAGGAGCATCATTTCCCGGCACTCGGGCCGTGATTACTCCAACCCATCATCATAGTAAATCAGAAATTAGTTTTTGTCAATGTCCTGGGCTAATATCAACCAAAAAAAGGGAGTGATAGAGTGAGCTTTGCAAAGGCGTTCATCGCCGCGAGAGAAAACGCCGGCTTGACCCAGCGGGAGGCGGCGGAGAAGCTGTGCGTGAACCAGTCCACGGTGTGCTTCTGGGAGACCGGCCGGAACTTCCCCCGGGCGTCCATGCTGGTGAAGATGGCTGACCTGTACTGCTGCTCCATGGACCAGCTGCTGGGCCGCAAACCGAATACCCAGGACAGCGCGTGAAAGGAGGTGTAAACCATGGGCAGGCCAAAAAAAACGACCGCCCAGCGCAGAGCTGAACGGTTCGAAGTCCTGTATCGGGTGGGCAAGGCCCGGCTGGGCCTGCTGGAGCCGGATATCGCGGCCATGCTCGGTGTGAACCGTGATACCCTGCGGAGCTACCGACGTGACCCGGGGAAGCTGTCCCTTGAGAAGGCGGCCATCCTGGGGACTGCCATGGGCTGGACGAACGAGGAGATCTCCTCCGTCCTGTTCCCGGAAAGAAAAACCCCGCCGGGTGTTAGCGGCACCAGGCGGGGAGCGTGAGGCACGACCATTCCACAAATCAGCCCACGCCCAGATTGTACCACGGGCGTGGGCGAAAATCAAGGAGGATTTATGACAAAGCAAACCGTTCTGGACAAGCTGAACGAGCTCCGGGCTGCGGTGGAGCAGATGCCGGATGACTGCGACGTCAGCAGGGCCAGCATTGAAACGTCTCTGATTGACCCCGCCCCCCGCATCCATGTGAGCCTGGCGTCCGGCGTCAGAGAGCTGGCCGCCGCCCACAGGGCCGGTGTTGACACCCAATTGACGGGCCAACTGGTGTCGGTCACCGTGGGCGGCGTGGAGTTCAGCCAGTTTGAGCGCCCTCGCTGACGGCCCGCCTGATCGCGGCGGCAGCGCGGCATAAAAGGGGGCCCCCGGCGGGTTGGAGGACTCACCGGGGGCAGGTAAGCCGGAGAAGAAAGCCTACCATGAAGACAAAAATATTATAGCACATCCAAGCGCACCTTGCAAGGGGGGCGTTAAAAAAACAGCGTTAAGCCCAGGCCGCAAGCCGGGCTGTCAATGAAACGGAGGTTTACCATGAGACAAAAGCCCAAGTATCAGCCAACCCACACCGACCTTTTGACCGTGATGGAAAACACGGCAATGTATCTGGGTCAAATCAACGTCCTTGTCGATTTGGTCCGGGACAACATCGAATCTACTTCATCCGAAACCCTCCAGGGCCCCTTTGACCCGTGGAAAACCATGCAGGACCGGCTTTCCGCCTTGTTGGGTATCGTCTACACAACCCTTGCCGGCACCGCGAGGGTATTGGCTGAGACAGCAGAGGACGGGGCGGGGAACGACAGGCAAGCAGAAGCGGAGGCCCCGAAATGAATCAGCTCCAGAAAGACGCCGCTTACTATGCCGTCATTACGGCCCCGGTCCGGTACGACCCGGAGCTTTCCTCTACGGCCAAGCTCCTCTACAGCGAGATTGCGGACATCGTTGGCTGTTACGAGTTCATTCTGGTCTGTGTCCCGCCGGGCCCGGACCAGGACGAGGTGGTTGAGCACCTGACCGCGCTTTTTTACACGCCGGTGCTGGTGCCGCAGGAAGACGCGTTTCATGGCTGTGTCAACGTGGGCCAGCTGAAGGATCAGCGCGGCGAGAAGGCGATCAGCAACCTGCTGTACGGGGCGAAAGAGATTCCCATGCGGGGCGTGTTGGACCTGGCGGACGTGAGCCTGGACCAGAGCCTGGACTTGCGGCGTGTGCTCTCCGGTTTCCCGGCGCTGGATAGAGAGATTGGCGGATTCTCGGGCGGGGAGCTGTCCGTATGGACCGGGAAGCGGGGCTCGGGCAAGTCTACCCTGCTGGGCAAGCTGCTGCTGGAGGCGGTGAACCAGGGCTGTCAGCGCCAGTGATAAAATGTAAAAAAACGCCGAGGAAAAAATGTAGTTT
>CAJUQN010000159.1 GCA_910588625.1 uncultured Oscillospiraceae bacterium | reverse complement strand
GTGCCGCTGGCAGGGAGGATGCTGCACAGCCAGGTGGACAGCGCCCCCGGCACTGTCATGGAGAGTACCACCGGCGCGATGCAGAACACCAGCCCGGAGGCCAGAGACGCCACAGTGGTCTTGCTTCTGGAGGAGAGGAACAGCGTGAAGCTGACAGAAGCCAGCACCGAGAGCAGACCGGCCACGGCAAACAGGCGCTGGAGCTCCCCGATATTCATGTCGGTCAGGGTCACGATGGAGTAGAGCATCTGGATGGAGGTCTTGGTACACTCCCAGCCGAACAGGCTGTTGACCACCAGAATATGCACGACGGCGCAGATTACAAAGGCGGCCCCGCTAATGAACAAGGCGGCCAGCAGCTTGGCAATCCCCAGCCTGGCCCGGCCATTCCGGGTACAGCGCAGAATATCATCCGCACCAGACTGATAATCGGCGGAGAACACCGGGGCTGCAATCACCACGCAGAACAGCAGCACCAGAAAGCCCATGATGTTCTGGTAGTCCAGGATAGTGGAACTCATGCCGGGATAGACCTCAAAGGGCTTTTCCACCTTCTGGTACATCTCCACGGCCTTGCGCTGGACGGCGGGGCTGTCCGGCTGCTCCATCGCCATCAGGGAGGTGATTCGGGCCTCGCAGACGGAATAGTAATCGTCGATTTGCTCGGGGTCGATCTCCATGATGGTGGGGGCCATGCCGGTGTCCGGGTCGGCAAAAGCCTCCTTGACGCCGTGGAGCAGCGGAGAGATGGGGAGAATCTCCTTTTCATAGACGCCCTCCGGCAGATCGTAGGACTCCGTGACGCCGTAGGACGTGAGGCAGGCTTGATAAATTTCCACGGCCTCCCGCACCCGCTCCGGGGTGACAATGCCGATGGCATCCGCCTGACGCTCCTTTTCGTAGGCGATGGAAGCCAGCCCAGTCAGATTGACCTCGTTCCCGGACTCATCCGTGTAGTTGCTGTAGCAGTAAGTTGTTGGGAGATAGGCCAGCAGGACGGAGAGAATCAATGCCAACGCCAGCAAAATCCAGGTGAGCCTTGACTTCAAGACCCGTTTCAATTCCAACCGAAAGATTCTCATTTGCCGATACCTCCTGTCATTTTCTCCGCTGCTTTCCGGGAACATCCACAAATACAGATCCTCCAGGCGGGGCGTCGCGGCGCTGGAAACAGCGGTGCAGGGCCGGTCCGACAGATAGCGAATGGAGACGCTGCCATCGTTCTCGTTGCGCAGATTGGTGATTTGCAGCTTGCTCTCATACTCCGGTACGGCATCTGCCGGGATAGTGCAGCTCCACACCTTGCCCTCCACCAGCCTGACGAGTTCCTCCGTCGTCCCCGTCGCCAGCAGCTTGCCGCCTTTGATGATGGCGTGGCAGGTGGCGATGTACTCCACGTCGGGGACGATATGGGTGGAGATCAGCACAATCCGGTCATGGGCGAACTCCGAGAGCAGATTGCGGAAGCGCACCCGCTCGCCGGGGTCCAGGCCCCCGGTGGGTTCGTCCAGAATCAGCACCTCCGGGTCGTTCAGCAGAGCCTGGGCAATCCCTACCCGGCGTCTCATGCCGCCGGAGAGCTTGGAAATCTTCTTGTTGTAGACGTCCATCAGGGAGACCCGTTCCAGCAGCTCACGAATCCTCCGCCAGCTCTGCCGCTCCGGGAGCCCCTTTAGGGCAGCCACATAGGCCAGGTAGTCCTTGACGGTGAACTCCGGGTGGAAGCCGAAGTCCTGGGGCAGAAACCCGAAAATGCTCCGATACCGTTCCCCTAACTCCTGAATGGGAACACCGTCATACACCACCCGGCCGGAGGTGGGCTGCATGATCCCGGCAATCATCCGCATGAGGGTGGTCTTGCCCGCGCCGTTGGCCCCCAGCAGGCCCCATACCCCCGGTGTCAGTTCCAGACTGATGTCATTAACTGCTTTTTTATCCTTGAACCGCTTGGAAACGTGATCAATCAGCAATTCCATGTGAAAACTCCTGATGATACAATAGCCCAGGATTTCTCGAATCATAAACATAGACGTTCCTCCCACAAAAACACCGGCGGTTTTGGTTCTATCATACCAAAACCGCCGATACTTGTTTTGCGTTTTCCCTACAGATTTTCTGACAATTTTCCTACACTCCAGATTATTTCGCCTTCAGACGGACTTCTTACGCTTTCCTCCACCGCTTCAAGGTCGGGAACCAGCTTCGCATCATCTTCTCCGCCTCCTCCTGGGTGCCGAAGGGGTGGCCGTTCTCCTCATTGAACTTCAGGTTAAAGGCAATCATGTCATCCATAGTGGCGTCGGGGGCGGTAAAGGCCCCGTTCTGATAGCAGTAGCGGCAGTACTCGCCGCTGAGGGTTCCGTCCGCCTCTGTCCCCGCATCCTCGGGCTTGTCCAGGGGCATACCGCAGCACTGACAAAAATTACGTTCTTCCATGAGAAGTACCTCCTTATTTTTGGCGGGGTTTTCTCCCGCGCCTCTGACACAAGAATACGCCTTCAACCCTGACACGGCCTGTCAAGTTTCGTAGACCTCCAAAAACTTTTTACCTTCCCGGACAAGAATATCCCGCCAATAGCCAGGAGACAGCACCTCAAGCTGACTGCCGAAGGAAAGCAAGAAGGATAGAAGCCACTGGTCTTCAGGAAAATTACAGTTCACCAGCAGATGGCTGTCCGACTCCCGGGTAATTTGCTTCGGGTGGAAGTAGTCCTGCACCCGCCAGGCGGCGGAGGGCTGGAACCGCAGGCGCAGCTCTGTCCCCTGCTCCCCGCCGGGAGAGGGAACCTCCAGCCGTTCCGGGGGATGCCGGGGTGGGCAGCTTTCCTCCTCCAAAGTCGGATCCTCCATCCGCGCCAAACGGAAAATACGCCAATCCTGCCGAATCCGGCAGTAGGCCGACAGATACCAGCACCCGCTCTTGAACACCAGCCGGGCGGGTTCTACGGCCCGGCGGCTTTTCTCCCCGGCGGAGCTGTAGTAGGTGAAGGACAGAGGCCGACGGGCCAGGATGGCTCTCTTCACCAGGGTGAAGGTTTCACGCTCCGCCGCTCCGCTGCCCCAGTCAGTGAAGTCTACCTCCAGCCAGTCCCCACCCTCCCGGTGGAACAGGGCGGTCAGTTGGGCAAGCGTTTCCTTCTCCAGCCCGCTGCCGGCGGCCAGGACGGCCTGGAGGGCGAACAGGATCTCGTCCTGCTGGGCCTGGGAGAGCAGTGCCTTGTCCAGTACAAACTGATCCATCAGCCGGATGCCGCCGCCCTGGCCCTGCTGGGTAAATACAGGAATACCGGCGGCGGAAAGGGCTTCAATGTCCCGGTAAATGGTCCGCTCTGACACCTCCAGCCGCTGGGCCAGCTCCCCGGCGGTGACAGCACGTTTCTCCACCAGAAGATATAGAATTTCAAAGAGACGGCTGTTTTTCATTGATGTTTTACCAACCCCTATCCGTTAGGATTTTATCAAACTTCTTCTCCGACAGGATCTCATGGGTCACCAGCTGGCCGTCATAGAACAGAGAGAAGGTGGTAAAGGGCGAGGGAGCGTTCTGGGCCTCCTCCCTGGTCTGGATGTGGACAGCTTGGAAAACGGCGTTCCGTTCCTTTGCCATGCGCTCCAGCACCGGCACATACTTCGCCGTAAACGGGCACTGGCTAGTGTAATAGAGCACAAATCCCTTGGGCACGGCCCCATGCTCCCGCACGGTATCCCGGAAGCGGGGCCGCTCCGCGCCCTCCATGAAGGGCAGATACAGCAGCTCAAAATAGGGCTCCACCGTATCCGCCGTCACAAAGCCCTTGTGCCGCATATATCCGGGGTCGGAGAGAAAACCCAGTTTCTTTTTGGAGGACAGGATCACAAGTCCCTTTTTCCCCTTTGCCTTGCTGTCCTCGATGCAGGCGTCCAGCAGAAGGTTGGAGTACCCATGCCCCTTGAACTGCCCGGACACCCACAGGCAGTCGATAACCATGTACCCCTCCGCCTCGACGGGCACCCAGGCGTACTCGGCGGGGATGTACTCAATAAAGCATTTCCCCCGGACATTGCCCTTCAGGAAAACAAGCCCCTCGTCCAGCCGCTCCTTCAGCCAAGCCTTTTTGGACATGACTTGCACATCCTTATTGTTGGATATGGCGCAGCAGATGTGCTCCTGGTCAATGTTGTCGTGGGTCAGTTTGATAAGCTCCATGATGGATTGCCTCGTATAATAAGATTTGCAGACGATTTATAGTGAGTCTGCTTAGTTCACTTTG
>CAJUQN010000158.1:2127-4271 GCA_910588625.1 uncultured Oscillospiraceae bacterium | reverse complement strand
GCGTCCTGGTTCTATCAAATCATCCGCTACAGCTACGCCTCCGCTCTCACCAGCTACGGCAGCCAGCCCCACGATATGCGGGCCAACTTCCCCCTTATTGAGCAGGCCCACCGGCGTCTGAAGGATGTGGTGGTGGAAAACAAGGACTTTGAGAAGCTCATCCGGCAGTACGACCGCCCGGTGAGCCTCTTTTACTGTGATCCCCCCTACCACGCCACCGAGGGGTACTACCAGAACATCGGGGAGGACGGATTCACAGAGAAGGACCACATCCGCCTGCGGGACGCCCTTCTGTCCATTGAGGGGAAGTTCCTGCTCTCCTACAACGACGACGCCTTTGTCCGGGAGCTGTACGATGCCCCCGGCATCCAGATCGAGGCGGTCACCCGGCTGAACAACATCAAGCAGCGGTACGACCCCAACTGCCAGTTTGCCGAGGTGTTCATCGCCAACTACGACATGACCGAGCGGCAGCGTGCCGCCACACAGCTGAACCTGTTTGATTTCGGACAGGAAATTTAATCAGAAATCGGAGGAATATCACATGAAATTCATCAAAGAGATCACCCCCAAGGGACTCCTGCTCCCGGTGACCGCCGCACGGCTGGCCGGGTTCAACGCCGGCGACAAGGTGGAGTACCACACCCTGGATGGGGCCATGCTGGTGCTGAAAGGGCGGATGAGCGCGCCGGAGCTGCTGGCCGTTGTCCAACAGCTCACGAGCACGTCGGCCCAGCTGCTCCACTACCTGTCGGAGGTCTGCGGCCCCTGTGAGGACTGTGATAAGGACAGCTGCCCCTACAACGACTTCGAGGAGGAAGCCGTTCAGGTGAACGAGTATCTGCGGGAGGCCGCCGGCATCCCCGATGGGGCCAAGCTGTGCGCCGAGGTGGACGAGGAGGCCCACACCATCACGGTTCTGGCGGCGGAACACCGCTATGACCTGCGGGACCTTCCGGCGGATCTGCTGGAGACCTTCATGGTGGTGGGCGCCTGCCTGGGCAGGCTGGAGGAGCATCTGATCGCGGAGGATACCGTCTATGGCGGCTGATTTTCCCTATCTGTACCCCTACTCCCGCGCCGACGCCCGCCGTCTGAGGCAGACGCAGATGCACGAGGACAGCTTTCGGGTGAATGTGGACTGCGCCAGAGCCATCGAGCAGGCTGTCCGGGATCATTTCAACGCGGCGGACGAGTCGCTGGCCGAGGGCTGCGCCCAGTCTGTGCTGGAACAGTTCGGCTTTAAGCGTGTAAACTTCGTTCTCGCCAACTCCCTGCAGGAGTTCCGCGAGTCGGCCTGCAAGTATCTGGTCAGCGAGGAGACCTATCGGTGGGGCAGGAAAACCTTTGTTCCCCAGGACGGCCAATATAACCGCTGCTACGCGGTGGATACCGCCGCGGGACTGCTGGAGTCGTTCATCGGACAGGCCAGGGACGCATACCAGGCGCTGGGGCTGTTCGGCCTGGAACACTGTGCCGGTAACCCGCTGGAGCAGGACTACAAGGGCAAAGTGCTGGTGATGCGTCCCGACACGCTCCGGGAGAGCTGCTGGGACCCCCGCAATATGCTCTGGCTGGCGGAAGGCGGCTTTGGCTGTTCTCCCCACGCCAGAGGTCAGGCGGTCTACGCCACCTGCCTGGGCGACGGCGAAAAGACCCGCTGGAACCGCTCCGACTTCGCTGGCGTTCTGGATGAGCAGTATCTGCCGGACTGGGCGCGGGAGAAGCTGGAGGAGCTTCGCACTCCCCAGCAGGAACAGGACACCGGGCCCGCCATGGGCGGCATGACCATGGAGTAATTCCATTTTACCAAAAATTTTTTAGGAGGAACCGACAATGAAACAGGCCCCTGACCCGACCCTCACATCTCAGCGGGAGACCCTCCCCATGCAGGTGGATGTGAAAATCCACTCCCTCCACGCCAGCGGTCCCGTCCTGGCGGACGCCTCCGTCAACCTGAACGGGTGCTTCGCTATCCGGGGCGTCAAGGTGGTGGAGGGCAGCAACGGCCCCTTCGTCTCCCTGCCCAGCTACAAGGGCAGGGACGGCTATAAGGACATCTGCTTTCCCTGTACGAAGGAGTTCCACCAGCAGTTCCATCAGGCAGTGCTGGACGCCTATCAGCAGACTCTGGCTCAGATCCC
>CAJUQN010000158.1:0-2027 GCA_910588625.1 uncultured Oscillospiraceae bacterium | reverse complement strand
GGTCTGCTACCCCAGCTCCGTCACCCAAAGTGAGGACGGAACTGAGATCCGCAAGTTCTACGATCTGTCCCCGGAGGACGATCCCACCGGCATCCCCCGCTCGGACTTCGAGCAGGACGGATACCACTACACCCTGGTGGATCTGCTCAAGCAGGAACTTCCGGAGCATGAGAGCCGCCAGCACACCGAGACGGTGACGCTGGACAGTAAAAACAAGGATATGGCCTCTGTGCTGGCTCTGCTGCCCCAGGAGAAGGCGTTCATCACCGACGACGGCCTTGCCGGGACGCTGACCCTGCGGCTGGATACGGTGCAGGTGGAGGTGGCCGGCTACGGCAGCTCCACCAGGCAGGTCTCCGCCACCCGGACCTATCCCAATCTGGCGGGACAGGACACCCAGTACATCCCCAAGACCATCCAGGACGGCGGGCGCACTCTGACCCTCCAGGACGTCAGCTGGCAGACGGACAACACGGGAAGTCTGGACGGCTACGCCCTGGGCGACCGCTACACCGCCGTGGCCACCTACACCGGCAGCGCCACCAGCAGCTATGTCAAAGGCTATACCGTCACCGCCGACTACACTGGGACAGTCAGCAGAATCGCCCTGAACAAGACCCGGTATGTGGCAATTTTCGAGGGGACTCCCCTCCAGCCTCTGGAGCCTGTGGACGACGGTCTGGAGGCAACCGATCCGGCCCCCGCCGCCAGCTTCAACTGGCCGCTCCTGCTGGCGCCTCTGGGCCTCATCGCCGCGGCTGGCGGCGGCATCGGGATCGCCCTGTTCCTCAAACGGCGCAGTGAGCTGGCCGAGGGCGGCGATGAGGATGCGTAATTCCAAACCCGTAATCAGAAAGGACTGGTGAATGTGATGAAGAAGAAACTGACCATGCTCCTCCTGGCTCTGTGCATGATGGCCTCCACGATGGCGACCGCCTATGCCGCGGAGCCTCTGGAGTACACGATTGACGGCACTGGCAACCCGGAGTACGGCAAGTCCACGTCCATTGAGGTGGTGCATACCCCTGGCGGCGGGGCCATGAAAAACGAGGACGTGAGCAAGAACGCCGCTCTCGCTCCCCCCGCCTTCGGCAGCTACAGCGCCGACACCCTGCACACCGGCACGCCCCTCACTCCCAATCTGGCTCCCGGCTATCAGCCCACCTCCGGAGCCATCATCAACGGCAGCGCCGGTGTCATTCAGCCTCCCGCCATGGGCGGCAGTTTGGAAACGGATTCCGGCATCGGCTCCGTCTATGTCCCCGGCTCGTCCTCGGTGACAGTGACCAACCCCGGCAGTGCCTCCGGCGGCTACACGGCGGTAACGGACGATCTCTATTATTCCGGAGGACACTTGGGCACGCTGAAGATCCCCGCCATTGGTCTGAGCGTCAAGATCTACCAGGGTACGGACAGCGCCGCGCTGAAGAAGGGCGCGGGTCATTTTGAGGACACCTCCATCTGGGATGGAAATGTGGCGCTGGCTGCCCACAATCGGGGCGTGAACAACCACTTCGGGGAGATCCATACGCTGGAGGTGGGCGATACCATCACCCTGACCACACGGCTGGGGACCCGAACCTATGAGGTGACCAGTGTCTCCAAGGTGAGTGAGACAGACCGCAGCGCCCTCGCCGCCTCCACCACCAACATGATCACGCTTTATACCTGTGTCCGTGACCAGCGTGACCAGCGGTGGTGCGTCCAGGGTGTGGAAATTAGCTAATATGCTTCGTTTTCGCCCGCTCGTTTCTCCATTTTAGATTGCATTTTCTTCTCGACTTTTGACCTCTGTTCCGATATTGTATTGCTTGCAAAAGCACCACAAAATACGGAATACAGGAGGAAAAAAGTATGACCAGCATGAAAAAGCGCATTGCCGCCGCATTGACGGCAGCCACCCTCACCATTGGGCTCACCGTCCCCGCCGCGGCAGCGGAAGCGCCCAACGAACCCATCCGGGTGAGCAGCTACAAGGGCAGTACCCTGGAGGTAGGAGAGCGAAGCGGCCTGATCATCGGCCCCAG
>CAJUQN010000157.1 GCA_910588625.1 uncultured Oscillospiraceae bacterium | reverse complement strand
TTGCCATCCTCTCCCTGAACACCCCCATCTGCATCCTGCTGTCCTGCGACCCGGCCCTGGAGCGGGCGGTGCGGTTCCTGCCGGGGCAGGGGAAGGCGTTCTGCGTCCCCTACTGCCTGTTCATCTTCCTATGCAATCTGGCGGCGGACATCGTTTTCCTGTGCAGCTGGCAGATTCAGCTTGGCGGTATCACGTTGTTTTATGCTTTGACGGCGGCGGCTTTCGCTCTGCTGAGCGCGGTCGGCTCCGTCCTGCTGGAGTGGTACTGCCCCATTCGGGGATGGAAAATCGAGAGCGACCTCTGGCATCACCCGCGAAAATATATTGTGCCCGCTGTCATGCTCCTGCTGGCCGGGCTGGTGAGTATGTTCTGAAACAATTTTCTGCCTGGGCGGATAGGATCGCTCAGGCAGAATTTTTTCAAAAAGACAGACTGCTGTAACATTTCGCGGACATTTATCTGTTATACTGCCCTTATCACCAAAAGGAGGACAGGCCATGAAACGGATACTGATCGTGGAGGACGACGCCCTTTTGAATAAAACGTTAGCCTACAACCTGAGTTCCGACGGCTGGGACGTCACCCCCGCCCTGAACGCCAAAACCGCCGCCGCCCTGCTGGCCGGGACAGAGTATGATCTTGTGCTGCTGGACATCAATCTGCCGGACGGGAACGGCTACGACCTGTGCAGACTTGTCAAGCCGGAGCACCCCGACACGGTGGTAATCTTCCTCACCGCCAACGACCAGGAGAGCGATCAGCTTCGGGGCTATGAGGCGGGGGCGGTGGACTACATCACCAAGCCCTTCTCCATCGAGGCCCTGCAGCGGAAGATCCGCGCCATGTTCGCCATGCTGGAGCACCACAGACCGGCAAAGGATCTCTACGACGACGGCAGGCTGTTCCTGGACTTCTCGGAGCAGTCCGCCACCCTGAACGGAAAGCCGATCACCCTCTCCTCCATGGAGTACAAGATGCTGTACCTGTTCTGCAAAAATCCCCGCCAGGTCCTGACCCGGCAGCGGCTCCTGGAGCGGCTGTGGGACGTGGACGAAAAATTTGTGGACGAGCACACCCTGACCACCTCCATCAGCCGCATCCGGGGCAAGATCGAGGCGGAGGGCGACACCTATATCAAGACCATCTACGGCATCGGCTATCAGTGGACAGGAGGTGAGCGGAAATGAGGCGTATGCCCGTCAAAACCATGTTTCTGCTGGTGGAGGCCGGCGCGGCCATTTCCATGCTGGCTCTCTCCTTCCTCCTCTCCGCCATGACGGGCCAGGGGTGGGTGCTGCTGGCCGGTTCGCTGTTGACGGCCTGCGCTCTTTTCTGGATGTTCCTCCTGACGCTGTTTTTCGCCAAGCGGCTGTCCCGCTTCACCAACGACCTGTGCCAGACCATGGACAGCATGATCAGCGGCGGCCAAGAGCCGGCCAGAGCCGAAGACCGTGAGACCATCTTCGCCCGCATCAGCTACCGCCTCTCCCGGCTATATAGCATCCTCCAGGAAAACCGGCGCAGGGTGGACGAGGAGCGGCGGGAGCTGCAAACGCTGGTGTCGGACATTTCCCATCAGGTAAAAACGCCGGTGGCAAATCTGAAAATGGTGACAGACACCCTGCTGGCAAAGCCTGTTACCGAGCAGGAGCGGCGGGAGTTCTTGCAGGGCATCCGCAGTCAGACGGACAAGCTGGAATTTCTGGTGCAGTCCATGGGAAAAGCCTCCCGCCTGGAGACTGGGGCCATCACGCTTGAAAAGAAGGACGTGCCGCTGCTGGACACTCTGGCCCAGGCTATGAGCGGCATCGTCTACGGGGCGGAGCAAAAGGGCATCTCTGTGGAGGTACAGTGCCCTGACGACCTGCGGGTGTCCCACGACAGCAAGTGGACGGCGGAGGCCCTGTTCAACCTGCTGGACAACGCGGTAAAGTATACCCCGGCGGGCGGGAGGATCAGCGTATCCGTGGAACGGTGGGAGATGTATGTCAAGCTGGATGTGACCGACACCGGCAAGGGCATCCCGGAGAGCCGTCAGGCCGCCATCTTCCGGCGTTTTTACCGTGAGGAGGAGGTCCACGACCAGCCGGGGGTGGGCATCGGGCTGTATCTGGCCCGGGAGATTGTTTCCCGGCAGGGCGGCTATATCAAGGTGACCTCGGAGGTTGGCCGGGGGTCTACCTTTTCCGTGTTCCTGCCCCGGCGATAAACTGTTCACAAAAAATTCACATTCAAAGCTCCAATTCGGACATTTCTGAGACATTTGGATTTTACAATCGCTCTGCAACAGGCGAAGAGCCGTGAAAGGAGCAGACAAAAATGAACGTATTACAAACCATCGACCTGAAAAAGCAATATGGCAGTGAGCCGAACATCACCCGCGCCCTGGATGGGGTCAACCTCTCTGTGGAGCAGGGGGAGTTCGTGGCCGTGGTGGGGACCTCCGGCAGCGGCAAGTCCACCCTTCTCAATATGATGGGCGGTCTCGACACCCCCACCTCCGGCAGCGTCATCGTCCGGGGGGACGAGCTGGCAAAGAAGAACGACGAGGAACTGACCATCTTCCGCCGCCGGAACATCGGCTTCATCTTCCAGAACTACAACCTGGTTCCCATTCTGAACGTCTACGAGAACATCGTCTTGCCCGTAGAGCTGGACGGGGACACGGTGGACCAGAAGTTCATGGACGAAATCGTCCACATGCTGGCCCTGGAGGATAAGCTGCAAAATATGCCCAACAACCTCTCCGGCGGACAGCAGCAGCGGGTGGCGATTGCCCGGGCCCTGATTACCAAACCGGCCATCGTCCTGGCCGACGAGCCCACCGGCAACCTGGACAGCAAGACCAGCGCCGATGTGCTGGGCCTGCTCAAGCGCACCAGCACGCAGTTCAACCAGACCATCGTGATGATCACCCACAACAACGAGATCGCACAGCTGGCCGACCGCATCGTGCGGATCGAGGACGGCAAAATCGTGGGCTGAGGGGGTGGCAGCGATGACTTGGCCTTTTGAAAACGACACCAGCGCGGTCATCCGCAAACTGTCAAACGCCCGTCTCAAACAGCATCATTTCAGAAACCGTCTGATTGGGGTTATTATCTTTATGGCCGCCGCCATTATGGCTTTTGTTTCTTCTTATGCCTTCAATGTTACAAGTGAATATGCGGCATCTACTGCGTATCAGGGAATTTTTCAAAATCTCTCTCAGGAGAACATCTCCCTGCTGACAGCCGATCCCCGTATCGAGAGTGTAGGCGTTTACCAATCCGTCGGCATGACGGAGCGGGAGAACGGAATCACAATGGGCATCGTATGTTCCGACGAAGCAACTATGCGGCTTTCCAATATCAAACTGATTAAAGGGTGTATGCCGCAGGCCGCGAATGAACTGCTTGTAGAAAAGGGATATATAGACGCTCTGAATTTGAAAGCGGATGTTGGAGATACCATATCTGTTCATTACCGCAACCAGGCAAGCCGCCAATTAGAAACCGTAGATTTTCAAATCACTGGCTTTATTCAGACAACCGCTGAAAATGATAGAAACAGGGTTGCTTATAACGCCATCGTTTCACAGAGCTTTGTTCAGGAAAACTCTGCTCTTACCGCCGGGCCTGTGGCAGCTATGATTTCTGTTCGTAATACCGCGAAATATACGAACCAGGAACTGAAAGAACTGGTGCGGACGATTGGCCTGGATTGCGGAATCTCCACAGACAATATTCAGATCAACAATTTATACATTGACAGCAATAATATGTCAAAAGAGACGGTACTGACGGTTCTGCTCGTTGGGCTGGTCTTGATTGGCGTATGTTCCCTGGTCATCTACAACATATTTTTTATTTCAGTCATGAACAATGTTACCTCCTTTGGGCAGCTGCGTACACTTGGCACCACGAAAAAGCAAATCAAGCGAATCATTTCAAAGGAGGGAAACTATCTTGCCTTCCGTTTTATTCCGCTTGGGTGCATTGTGGGCGGGATGCTGTCCTTCCTGATAGACAGAGACGCTTTTCAGCTGTTTCCTGACATTGTGATCGTGCTTTTGTCCGGTGCCGTCGTATTTATTTGTGTCAAGCTGTCCATTTTGAAGCCGGCCAAAATCGCAATGTCGGTTTCACCCATGGAAGCATCCCGTTACAGCAGCTATGCCGAGGTAAAAAAGAGCGGGAAGTGCCTGAAAAAGAGCGGGAAACGCCTGAAAAAAGACAGGAAACCCCTCACTCCTCTTTCACTTGCGGCGATGAATTTACTGCGGGACAGGAAGAAAAGCATATTGACCTTTACCTCACTAATTTTGAGCGGGATGATGCTTGTGGGAATTTCCTCCCTGCTGTCCTCTCTTGATCC
>CAJUQN010000156.1:2168-4395 GCA_910588625.1 uncultured Oscillospiraceae bacterium | reverse complement strand
TTTATTCAGAGTAATACAACGGTCTGCCTATGGTGGCAAAGCCCTCCTGCTTTGTAACGACTACATTGTTATAGCCGCTGGCGCAGTGGATAATCAGGATATTGCCGCTCTCGTCCCAGCCGCCCACGATGCCAACGTGGGTGTCCTCCGGGTAGAAAACCAAATCGCCCGGCTGCGCCTCAGTCCAGGTAATTGCTGTGCAGTAAGTATGCTGGGCGTGAGCGCCCCCGCCGTGGCCTATGGTGTAGGCCCCATCGGAGATATTGTAAAATACCCAATCCACAAAACCGGAGCAGTCGAGGCCGTAGGGCCGGTAGGTTCCGGTTGTGCTGCTGCCGTCTGCCCATACCTTTTGAATGGTTCCCCAGCGGCTGTCCCAGCCGATCACCCGGCTTTTGCCGCCCCAAAAATAATTGACTTTGCCCACCAGCTTACAGGCAGTCTCCACCACGGCCCGCCGTTCCGGGGAAAGACCGGCGGGGAGGTTCCGCAGGATGTTCCGGGCCTGCTCCTGGGACGCGGACAGGTCGGTGAGCAGCAGATCCATTGTGGAAAGCTCGGCCAGCAGTTCCGTCAACGCCCGGTTCTGATAATCGGTAAAGGCATACTCTGTCCGCATATCCTCGGCGGTTTTGGCCGTGATGGTGATATGCAGAATACGCTCCGTCCAGCTATCGTCCGTATCATCGTCCGGGTCGCTGTCCGGGTGGGATATTGTCTCCACCTCCGAGGAAATGGCGCACATATCCCAAAAGACGGCCTTCAGCCGGTCCACCCGGTCGGGGGTCAGGGCGGCAACGTCTATGCCGTCGTCGGCCCCCGCCGTCCTCGCGGCGAACACGGCGACAACCTCCCGCCAGTCCGGGCCTTGGCCCTGGATGTCGATGCTGTCGTAGTCGCCGGTCTGCATCGTCTCCAGTGTGTTGGCCAGCTCCATGTTGAGCTGCCCCACGGCCACATTGAGGGGCATGGCCCCCGGCGTCGGTTCATTGGCAAAGAGGATGCCGAATGGCGAGGCGATAATCGCCGCAACTAAAACAATCAGGCAGATAATCGGGATCAGGAACGCGCCGCCCAAAAGTCCGGCGATGGCGCTGATCAGGGAGGACACGGCCTTGGCCGTCACAACGGCGGCTTTCCGGGACAGATCCAGCGCGGTCTTTGCCTTGGCCGTGGACTGCCGGAGCAGCTTGCGCTGGGCGTTGCGCTGGACACGCCGCTTTGCCAGTTCTAAAGGCCGCGCCGTCGTTTTCTTCTTCGCCGCCGATGCCGCCTTTGCGGTGGACTTGTACGCCGCCGCGCCGCTCTGCCGGGTCTTTGGGATAAAAGAG
Organism: uncultured Oscillospiraceae bacterium; assembly: GCA_910588625.1. Lineage (GTDB taxonomy): Bacteria > Bacillota > Clostridia > Oscillospirales > Oscillospiraceae > Enterenecus. The sequence goes on along the minus strand of CAJUQN010000156.1, from coordinate 3,064 downwards.
CCGCCAGTGGGCTTCTCTTTCGGCGCAAAAGAGCGCCGGGGGCGCTCTTTGATTGGATTGATAGATTGATTGCCGGGAGAGGCAGGGGTACTCCCCGCGATGTGCCTGGGGGCTGGCTGGCGTTCCGGGCGGGGCGGGGTGGGAACGCGTCCCGCCTTTGCCCGCCGGGTCTGTGCCTCTGCCTTGGCCTTTTGCCTCATGCGCTCCTGGGGCTTCGGCTGGGCCGCTGCAGGTTTTCGTCCCGGTGGGCTGGTCTGCCGCTGGCCTGTGGGACCGGCGGGCCTGCGCCGGATGTCCGTCTGCCGGTTCCGTTTTTCCTTAATGGCGGTCTGCCGCATCCGCTCTTTCGGGGTCGGCGCTGCCGGGGCACGATCCGGGCCGGGGCGGGAGGCCGCTGGCCGCTCACGGACGGTATCAGGCCGGCGCTCCCGCATGGGGGCGGGGCGATGGCTGTCCTTTGGGGGGCGCGTCCGCATATCGCTGGCGGGCTTCTCCCGTGGATGCTCTTGTGGCTGCTCCCGTGAATGTTCCCCTGCCGGGGGCGGCGGGGCCTCCGTCCCCGTGGGGGGCGTCTCGCCGGGGGGCTGCTCCGTGCGGCCCTTTTTCTTCTGCTGTTTCCGCTTATGGCGGGAAATGGATTTTGAAACAGCGGTGGCGGTGCGATCCCGGAGGCTGTCGGCGGTGGTGTAGATCATCTCCTCCACCTGCTCCGCCGCCTGGACTTCCGGGGCCGTATCCGTACTGCCGCTCGTGTCCCGGTTCCGCTGCCGCTGGGTCAGCTCTTTCACATATTTAGCCGTCATCTGGCGGCGCACGTCCTTTTTCACAGAGCCGCTTTTCTTGTCACTTTTCCCTTTGATTTTATCGCTGTTTTTTCGCTCCCGTACTTCGGGCAA
>CAJUQN010000156.1:0-2068 GCA_910588625.1 uncultured Oscillospiraceae bacterium | reverse complement strand
GGGAAATGCGTCTCACCGTGAGACGCATTTCCCGGCAGTGGTTCAGTTTTCTCCGGGCGTTGTGGACATCAAGCGGTAAAGGCCGGAGTCGCGGGGGATGGTGTTGGCAAAGGGCACCAGCGCCCCGCCAAACCGCAGCAGGCCGTGTCCGGGGTCGGCGTTGGTGATGTAGCCCATCTGCGTGTCGGAAATGTGCAGGAGCTTGGACAGCTCCGCCCGGTCTGTGGCGGACTGGTTGAACAGCAGCAGAAATTCGCTGTTGGCCAGCATGAGCCGCGCCGTCTCGGACTTCAGACATTCCTCCACGTTCTGCGTCGCCGCCGTCATGATCCCGGCGTACTTGCGAAAGCGTTTCCACGCCCGGTAAAGAAATTCGCCGGAATAGTGGTACTTAAAGTACAAATAGCACTCGTCAATAAATACCCATGTAAACTTGCCCCGCTTGCGGTTCTCCATCACCCGGTTCTGGATGGCCTCCAGCGTCACCACCAGGGCCGTGGGCCGGAGCTGCTCCCCCATCTCGTAGAGATCGAGGACAACCAGCCGGTTATCCATGTTGACGTTGGTGGGGTGGGCGAACACATTCAAGCTGCCCTCGGTGATCAGCTCGGCGGCGAGGGCAATCTCCCGCGCCTCCGGGTCGGCCTGCTTCAGCACTTCCTCCCGCCAGTCGGTGAGCAGGGGCATACGGACTTTGCCCTTTCCTTGGAAGTAGTTCTGATAGATATTGGAGGTACAGCGGTCAATGATGGATTTGTGGCTGGCGCTCATGCGCCCCGCGCCCATCTGCTGCTCCAAAATGCTGGTGATGATCTCAGACTTCATGGCAACGGGGTTTTCGTCGTCGGCGTAGCCGCTGGCAAGATCAAGGGGGGAAATGTGGTGCTGGCTGTGGGGTGAAATTTCGATGATCTCGCCGCCCAGGGCCTTGGCCAGCGGGCCGTACTCGCGCTCGGCGTCAATAATAATCACATCGTCGCCGGTGCCCAGCACAACCTCGGTAATGGCGTCCTTCATTCCCATGCTCTTGCCGGAGCCGGAGACGCCCAAATAAAAGCCGTGGGGGGAAATGAGCCGCTTGCGGTCACAGATTAAGAGGTTGCGGGAAATGGCGTTAATGCCGTAGGACAGCCCGCCGGGGTCTTGTATCTCCTGCACCCGGTAGGGCATGAGGACGGCGGCGCTCTCGGTAGTCAGCGTCCGCAGGGCCTTGACGCGCCGGAGGCCGTAGGGCAGGACGGTGTTCAGCCCGTCCTCCTGCTGGTAGCGCAAAACGGAAAACTGGCAGAGGTGTTCCCGGCCAATGGACAGCAGGGTTTCCGTGTCCGCGTCCAACTGCTCCAGCGTGTCCGCGATATGCACCAGCGTCACCACGGCAAAAATCATGCGCTGGTCGCGCTCGGTGAGGTCGGACAAAAATTCCTTTGTCTCGGAGCGGAGCTGCTCCAACTCGTAGGGAATGGCGGCGGTAAAATTATTCCGGTCGTTCTGCCGCTGCTGCCAGCGGGTGATGTCGCTCTCAATGCCTAAAATCCGGCTTTGAATTTCCTTGACCGCCTCGTCGGTGGGAATGGGCAGGATGTCAATGGACAGCATGAGGCTGCGGTCAAAATCGGACAGGTCGGAGATCATATCGTCCTCAATATAGCTGGCGTACTCCTTGAGAAAGAGGACGCGCCCATACTTGCCGCCCATCTCAAAGTGTCCGGCCTTAAAGGAAATACCGTCCGGGCAAACCAGGTCTTTGAAGTCTACCCCATGCCGGATCGCCGCAGTTTGGTCGAAGGTGAAATACTGCTCCTCTCCGGGCCGGAAAAAATCATGGAGGATGCGGAGCCGGTCATGGTTGGCAACCTCCCGCGCCGTACTGTCCAGCCGCCCCAGGCTCTTGGTCAGGTTGCCGTCCACCCGCCGGAAATAGGAACGGGTTTCCTCGATCTTCCGCTGGGGGATGGACAGGGTGATGTACTTCTCCTGCACAAGATTGTTGCTCTCGGCGGCGCGGCGCTTCAAAATGGCGTTGGCCTCCTGCCGGTACTCGTCCAGCCCGTCCCAGCGTTCCTCCATC
>CAJUQN010000155.1 GCA_910588625.1 uncultured Oscillospiraceae bacterium | reverse complement strand
AGCGGTTTTGCGCGCAAAACCTGTGCCGCTGAACGCTCTGTTAGCGGAAAGGGAATGTCCTGCGGGCAAAACTGACAGCGAGGAAAGGAGGTTAGCGCCATGAAGCGCCGGAACTACAAGGGCCGTGAATTGCTGCCGCTGGCGGTGAGCGATGCGGCCCAAGCTGGGGATGCTGATGCTGTGGGGCAGGTCTTGCGATACTACGAGGGCTACATAAACAAGCTGTGTACCCGGGCGATCTACGACGAAAGCGGCTGTCCCCACACCTGCCTGGACGAGTACATGAAAAGCCGTCTGGAAAACAAACTCATCCGCGCCATTCTCGGCATGAACTGATAACCGGCCCCGGCTGGGGGGAGCAGCTTACCCTTTCCCTGTTCCTCCCGCCTGCGGGCCTGGGCATTTCAAAGAAAGGCTGGTGAACTATGGCCGAGGAAATCGGCATTTCGGTAAAGGACAAATTCTGCCTCACCATTGAGGAAGCCTCCCGCTATTTCGGAATTGGAGAAAAGAAACTGCGAAAGCTGGTAAACAGCAACCTGGACGCCGGCTTTGTCATTCAGAACGGCGTAAAAATCCTAATCAAACGCCAGCGGTTTGAGCAGTTTTTGGATAAGCTGTCGTCGATTTAAGCACCGCACCTTGCGAAAAGTTTTAAGAAAGCGGTCGGATTGATATGGAAAATGAGCCTCGGCTATGGTATAATATGATTATATCGTGCCGAGGCTCTTTTCACAGAAAGGAGCATAGACGTGAGCGAAAAGCGACGTGACAGCAAGAACCGCATTCTTCGCAGCGGAGAGAGCCAACGCAAAGACGGACGATATGCGTACAAATACATTGATGCCACCGGCAAGCCACAATTTGTTTACAGTTGGAAGCTGGAAGCCACGGACAGCACACCCCAGGGCAAACGTGACGGGCTTTCCCTGCGGGAAAAGGAGAAGCAAATCCGGCGGGACATTGAAGATGCAATTATTCCCCGCGGCGGAGAAATGACCGTTCTGGATTTGGTAAAAAAGTACCTCTCACAGAAAACCGGCGTCCGGCACAACACCGAGGCCAACTATAACTTTGTCCTCAATATCATCAAGAAAGAGGACTTCGGCAGACAGCGCATTGACCGGGTGAAGCTGTCCGACGCCAAGTGCTGGCTTATCAAGTTACAGCAGGACGGCAGAGGGTACAGTTCCATCCACTCCATTCGGGGCGTTGTCCGACCCGCGTTTCAGATGGCCGTGGACGATGATTTGATACGCAAAAATCCGTTTGAGTTTCAGCTTGCCACCGTCGTTGTTAACGACAGCGTGACAAGGGAAGCGATCACAAGGAAACAGGAACGGGCATTTCTGGAATTTGTAAAGGGTGACAAGCACTTTTCCCGGTACTATGACGGCATCTATATTCTGTTCAAGACGGGACTTCGTATCTCGGAGTTTGTAGGCCTGACGCTGGCTGACCTGGATATGAAGAACCGAAAAATCAGTGTCAACCACCAGCTTCAGCGGAAGCGGAACATGGAGTATATCATCGAGGACACGAAAACCTCCAGCGGAACGCGGGAAATCCCTATGACGGACGATGTGTACCAGTGCTTCCAGCGCATTATCGCCAACAGGCCGAAGCCCAAGACCGAGCCGATGATCGGCGGCAGGTGCGGCTTTCTATATTTGGATAAGGACGGCAAGCCAATGGTGGCACTTCACTGGGAGCATTACTTCAAGCACATCTGCCAGAAGTACAACAGCATCTACAAGGTTGCAGATGCCCAAAGTCACCCCGCACGTTTGCAGGCACACATTCTGTTCCAACATGGCAAAGAGCGGTATGAACCCCAAGACGCTGCAATACCTCATGGGTCACTCGGATATTGGCGTCACGCTGAACACCTACACCCACCTGGGCTTTGAGGACGCGCAGGCGGAGCTGAAACGGGTTGCCAGCGGCGGGTAGTAAAACGGGATAAGCACCCTTGATTTACTACCTTTCCTACTACTTTCGGGGTCAAAGCTGTGCTATTTTATGCCGGGATATGCCAAGAGAATGAGCGGAAGAAAATGCCGCAAAACACCTGCAAGGCCCGGAATATCAATACTTTCAAGAGGTTTCAGAATATGACAAGGATTTTATTCGTATGCCACGGCAATATATGCCGGAGCCCGATGGCCGAATTTGTGATGAAGGACCTGGTGAAAAAGGCCGGGGTGGAGAACCGATTCCACATCGAGTCTGCTGCCACCAGCACCGAGGAGATCGGCAATCCGGTCTATCCCCCAGCCCGGCGCAAGCTGGCCGAGCACAGCATCGACTGCACGGGCAAAACTGCCCGACAGCTCACCCGTGCCGATTACGACCGCTTCGGCCTGCTGATCGGGATGGACCGGGCCAACCTGCGGGATATGGGCCACGTCTGCGGCGGCGACCCCGATGGCAAGCTGCGCCTGCTGATGGACTGCACGGACCGCCGGAAAGGGGCCCCCGCAAAGCCGTCCTTCAGGCTTTGTGGGGAGAGGAGCCGCAGTGGAATGAGCGAACTTTCGGCGTCAGTCGGAAGTGAGGGATATGAAGCTTGCGGCGACGATGTGGCCGATCCCTGGTATACCGGCGACTTCGAGACCACCTGGCGGGACGTGCTGGCTGGGTGCCAGAGCCTCCTCTCCCAACTGCGGAGCACGGAGCGCTGACCGCATGGGACACCGGATCTTGTGCTATGGCGACTCCAACACCTATGGGTACGACCCCCGCTCCTGCCTGGGCGGACGATATCCGGAAACTGTTCGGTGGACCGCCCTGCTTCAAGCACAGGGCTGGACCGTTTTCAACGCGGGACAGAATGGCCGCTCCATCCCCCGAAACAGATGGGAAGTTGAACCGCTCCTCCAAACGATCCGCCGCCAGGAGCCGGAAATCACCACCGTCATGTTGGGAACCAACGATCTGCTCCAGAGCTCCAGCATATCCGCCGCCGACTGCGCGGAGAGAATGGAACGGTTTCTGAATTCTCTTTTGGAACAGAAGCTGTCCTGTCAGTTTCTTTTGATTGCTCCTCCTCCGGTGGCACTGGGGGCCTGGGTGGATGATCCGCGGATCGTTGAGACCTCCCGGCGCTTGGGCGCACATTACCAAGCGACAGCCCAAAAACTGGGGATCTCATTTGCGGACGCGAAGGATTGGAACGTCGAACTCGCCTATGATGGCGTCCATTTTTCAGAGTCTGGGCACAGGGCCTTTTCGGATGGTATCGACAACTCTTTATTGGGATTGGCAGGTGGCGCTTCATGACCCGGCAGCAAGTAAATATCCGCAGAAAGAAAAAATACGTGGTAATCACCGCGATTTTTACGATTGTTCTTCTATGTGTCATCGGCTGCGCCGTCTATGTGAATGATTATTATCACGCAGAGGAAACGGCAGTGCAGGCCATGGCGGCGGACGATCACGTCACGGTGCGCACAGCGGAGGATGGGACCCTCCTGTTTCTCCCGGACGATCCCCAGACCGGACTGATCTTCTATCCCGGCGGGAAGGTGGAGCGCACCGCCTACGCGCCGCTGATGCGGGCCTGCGCGGAACGAGGTATCCTATGTGTGCTCCTCAAAATGCCCTGGAACCTGGCGGTGCTGGATATGAACGCAGCGGACGGGATTGCAGAGCAATTCCCTGATATTGATGCCTGGTACATTGGCGGGCACTCTTTGAGCGGCGCTATGGCGGCAAATTACGCAGCCGGTCACAGCGGCGAATTTGAGGGTCTGATCCTGCTGGCGGCGTACTCCACCAAGGACCTGAGCGGCTCCGACTTGGCCGTCCTGTCGATCTACGGTTCCGAGGACGATGTGCTCAACATGGAAAAATATGAGGCCAACCGGGACCATCTGCCCGCCGATGCCATCGAGGTAGTCATAGAGGGCGGGTGCCACGCGGGGTTCGGGGCCTACGGCCCCCAGGACGGCGACGGCACGCCGTCCATTTCCGGCAAGGAGCAGATCGAGCGGACTGCGGCGGAGATCCAAGACTTGATGAAAGAGGTATCACAATGATTAACGCGGTTTTCATTGACTATATGGGCGCCACGGTGGACGAACACAGCCCGGAAATGGCGGAAATTGTCCGCCGCATCTGCAAAAACAGCGGCGTTCATGACCCAAAGCAGGTCCAGCGTTTTATTTTGGACAACCGCCGCCGCTATGAGTCGGACAGCTATTTGGAGAGCTATTTGACCGAGGATGAAATTGTGGACCGGCTCATCTCGGATATGGAGGCACAGATCGGCTTGACGGAGGACCCCGCCATCTTGCGGGACCTGATCCGCCGCCACTGGGTCAACGCCCCGGTGTTCCCGGACGCCCTAAGAGCCTGTTTAAAATCTTTTGACAAAAATGGCGGAGTGGGAGATAATAGG
>CAJUQN010000154.1 GCA_910588625.1 uncultured Oscillospiraceae bacterium | reverse complement strand
AAACGACAAAATTTGTTCGGCGTTTTCTTACAATTTTAGATTGGCGTTGACAGTGGAAATCCTGGGGTGGGAAGTAAAACAGCAGGAGCAGAAGAAAACCAACGTCAGGAAGTTCATTTCCGTGGTGAAGAAGTACACGGACATGACCCAGCTTGACGCCACCATCCTGCGTGAGTTCGTGGAACAGATCAGGGTGTCCGACACCTACACGACCGACGAACAGCAGAAGCGGGTGAAAATCCGGGAAATTGAAATCGTCTATAACTTCATTGGTGCGTTTGATTTTGAGGGAGCGCGGGAGCAATCCCAAACTGCCCAAGACCAAAATAATGCGAAAGTCGGCGCAGCTTGACGCTACGCCGACCCTCGCTTAAAATGTTTTCTTACGTTGCCGCCCCGTCAGGGGCTTCCCCTTTGATTTTTAATGTGATACAATAAATAACGTATTAGGCTTTTTCCTTTCATGGGTGGAGGCTTGCACAAACAGGAAGAGGAGGCATCCCATGTCTGTCGTCGCCCGCCAATTTCAAATGGTGTACCTTCTGCTGGAAAAGGGGCGCATGACCGCCGGGGAGCTGGCCGAAAAGCTGGAGGTCTCCCCCCGCACCATTTTGCGGGACGTAGACGCCCTGTCTGCCGCCGGAGTACCCGTCTACACTACCCAGGGGGGCGGCGGGGGGGTGGCCCTGCTGGACGGCTACGTCCTGGACCGTGCCGCCTTCACCGAGGAGGAACAGCGCCAGCTGCTCACTGCCCTGCAAAGCCTGCCCGGCCAGGAGGGAGAACAGGCCCTCATCAAGCTGTCCGCCCTGTTTCGCCGCAGCCGGGAGGACTGGTTGCAGGTGAACCTCTCCCGCTGGGGGGCCGGGGAGGCGGACAACGAAAAATTCCGCCTCCTGAAACAGGCCGCGGTGGAGCGCCAGACCCTTTCCTTCACCTACGCCAGCTCTTACGGCTCTACGCGGGAGCGGAAGGTGCTCCCCGCCCGGCTGGTATTTAAGGGCCAGGGATGGTATCTCCAAGCCTTCGATTTGGATCGGGAGGCCTACCGTACCTTCCGCCTATCCCGCATCCTGTCCCCGGCCTTCACCGGCGAGGTGTTTCACCGCCGGCTGGACCCGCCGGACATCGATTTTTCCGGCGATATCCCGCCCCTGTTCCGGGTAGAGACCAGGCTCCGTTTCGCCCCCTGCATGGCCTACCGGGTGTACGACGAGTTCGACCAGAGCTGTGTCGCCCATCAGCCAGACGGCTCCCTGCTGGTGGAGACCGTGTTCCCCGAGGACCAGTGGCTGTACGGCTATCTGCTCAGCTTCGGCGCGGGGGTGGAGGTGCTCTCACCCGATACCTTGCGAAAGCGGCTGGCCCTCCTGGGGCAGGAAATTTTTCGGGCGCATTCGGAACCTGACACACCTTGTCAGGTTCCGGGTGATATGATGGGACCATCCCAAACAAAGGAGGTTCCAACCATGGAACAATACAAAGACATGAAATTCTGCCAGTCCTGCGGGATGCCTCTGGGTCCCGACACCGCCCACGGCACCGAGGCGGACGGCTCCCCCAGCGCCGACTACTGCTCCTACTGCTACAAGGATGGGAAGTTCGCGGGGGAGATGACCATGGAGCAGATGATCGACTTCTGCGCCCCCATGATGGCCCAGGCCAACCCGGGCATGACCGAAGAGCAGGCCAAGGCCCGGATGCACCAATTTTTCCCCATGCTCAAGCGGTGGAAGAGATGATTTTGTGAACATGAGGTACTTCGCATCAAACAGGCCGTCTGCAACAGCAGGCGGCCTGTCTCTTTTATTTCCAGTTTCAAATTTGCCCTGAGAATCTAAACTTTTCTGCAACCTTTTTCGATTTTATCCGTATCTAATAACAGAACCGGTTCTTGAGGAAGTGAGACCTTGAACGAGAAGAAGCTGGCCCATCGGCTAAAGCGGGGCGACCGCCTAGCCCTGGACCGGGCCATGGACGCCTACACCGGCTATCTATCCGCCGTAGTGTGGCGCGCCCTGGGCCCCGCCGCCACCGCGCAGGACGTGGAGGAGATCGTCTCCGACGCCTTTTTGGCCCTCTGGTCCCGCCGGGACAGCCTGGACCCGGAGCAGGGGCTCAAATCCTGGCTGGCGGCGGTGGCCCGGAACCGGGCCGTGGACCGCTTGCGGGCCGCGCCCCCGGCCCCCCTGCCCCTGGACGACGAAACCGGCGGGGCGGACGGCCCCACACCCGAGGATGAGCTGGAGCGGCGGATGTTCGCCGACGCCCTGCGCCGGGCGGTGGAGGGACTGCCGCCCCCGGACGATCAGCTGGTCCTGCGTTTCTACTACGAGGAGGAAAAGCTGAAGGACATTGCCCGGGACCTGGGCCTGTCCGTCCCGGGGGCAAAAAGCAGGCTGTGCCGGGCGCGGCGCAGGCTGAAGGAAATTCTCATCAAAGGAGGTCTGGCAAATGGCGCGGCTGAATGAGCTGTGGCGGAGCGTGGACGGCCCCGGCGTCCCGCCCACCCTGGATGTCAAGCGCGTCAAGGCGCGGGTCAACGCCGCGCTGGACGCCGACCAAGCGGAAAGGAAGATTTATATGAAGCAAAAACTGCGCATGGCGCTGATTGCCGCCGCGGCTGCGGCGGCCCTGACCGGCTCCGCCTTCGCGGCCACCACCGGGTGGAACGGCCTGTCCGCCTGGTTCCGGGGGGACCCCGCCCCCGTCCAGGAGTATGTGGACAGCACCGTCCGCGAGGTTGCCGACAAGGATTATAACCTGACCGTGGAGGGCTGCGTGGCGGACGAGAGCAGCGCCTACCTCACCGTCACCATCACGGCCCTCAGCGGCGAGGCCAGGGAATTTCTCTGGAACGAGCGGTTCATCGACATGGACCTGTTTTACGTTGCCCCCCTGTGCCGGGCCCCCAAGACGGGGGACAGTTCCGAACCCATGGCCTACAGCGGCCCCGGCTGCCACGAGCTGGAGTGCGGCACGGAAAATGCCCGCCGGTTTGCCCTGGATATGTGGGCGCTTCCCGCCTCCACCACCGCCTTGCGGGTCCGGTGCGGATATATGGAGGAGGGCAAGTCTATCGAGGTGCCGCTGGCCCCCGTCCCCTCCCGGACCGTGAAGATCGGGGCAAAGGGTACGGGCGTTCTGGCCCTGGCCCCCACCACCCTGCCGGAGCCGGAAACCATCACCATCAGCGAGATCGCCTTCTCTCCCCTCACCGTCCACGTTAAGGGCTCCCTCGGCAAAGCCAACGCCACCGAGCCCAACATCCGTTTCCGTATGGCGGATGGGAGCGTCCGCACCCAGGCGCAGATGCTGGACGCCATCAGCTGGGGCGGCTCCAGCGCCGACTACCGTTTCAAGGAGGTCCAGCACCCGGAGGATATCGTCTCCTTTATCGTGTTCGACATGGAGTACCCCGTGGACGGCTCCAAGCCCGCCCCGGTGGAGCACGACGATTCTCTGGACCCCATCACCGTGACGCGGATGGAGAAGCTGTCAGACAAAAGCGGGTATTCCATCCCCGTCCGGGAGCTGACGGAAAAACTGGGCGGGACCTGTGACTGGGACCCCGCCACCGGCAGCGTGACCTGCGTTTACCGGGGCGTCGCCGTGGTCCTTAAGGCTGGGGAGGCCACCGCCCTGGTGGACGGCAAGCCCGTGGATATGCTGGCGGCTCCCGCCGAGCAAAACGGCGTTCTGGCCGCTGACTCGCTCGTGTTCACGGATGCCTGGAGCATCGACGGGTTTGTCCAGCGGGCTAATATCTACAATGAAAAGGACCCCACAGACGTGACCACCATCTGGGGCGACTGGTACATCATCCCCTAAACTCAGCCCGGACACACAAACGCGGAGGCCCCGTTCTGGGGCCTCCGCGTTTTCAGTTCTGCACGATGTCCACCACGGTGAGCGTCCCGTCCTTGACACAAAACCGCACCTCTAACCCCGCGAACCCAAAGCCGTACACCCGCCCGGGGTCGTTCTGGTAGGAGGGCCGGGGGTCCTGGGCCAGCACGCCCGCCAGCGCCGCCCGCCGATCCGGGGGTACACGCTCCAGCAGATTGGGTGGGATGTTCACCGTCAGCGCCCCCTCGGGGGCGGTCCCGGCAAAGCCGCCCACCGCTTCGGGATGGCAGTCGGCATATGGGATGTATGGCTTGACGTCGAAAATGGGCGTGCCGTCTACCAGGTCCGCGCCGGAGATGTGGAGCACCGGACCTTCCGGCGTGTCCAGCTCCACCCTTTCCAGCTTCACGCAGGACAGCCCAATTGGATTGGGCCGGAAGGGGGAGCGGGTGGCGAACACCCCCAGGCGCTGGTTTCCGCCCAGCCGGGGCGGGCGAACCGTGGGGGACCAGCCCTCCCGCCTGTTTTTGGAGAACTCCCAGATCAGCCACAGGTGGGAAAAGCCCTCGATGCCCCGCAGGGCCTC
>CAJUQN010000153.1 GCA_910588625.1 uncultured Oscillospiraceae bacterium | reverse complement strand
CTACTGGTCTTATTGAGTGCCAGCCCCCCTTGCCAACGATTTTGTTACACATACCGTAAAACAGCATTTCTTGACAGTACTCCTCAAACATACTATAATATAGAGGCAAAGTCAAATCTGTTTTTGGGGGTGTAAGCATGGGCCGCGTGCTGTTAGAGGTCTGCTGTGGCAGTGTGGACGACGTAATTCAAGCTCACAGGGCTGGGGCGGACCGGGTGGAGCTGAACTGCGACCTGTTCCACGGCGGCTTGACCCCCAGCTTGGGGGCGTTGACTGTGGCCAAACGGGAGACAGGCATGAAAATCATGGCTATGGTCCGGCCCCGGGAGGGCGGCTTCTGCTACACCCCGGTGGAGTTTGACACAGCGGTGGAGGACTCCAAGCTGCTGCTGTCCCACGGTGCGGACGGGTTGGTGTTCGGCTTCCTCCGCGAGGACGGCACGTTGGATATGGAGCGCACCCGCATTCTGGTGGAGTTGGCCCAGGAGGCGGGGAGAGAATGCGTATTCCACCGCGCCATTGATGTGGCGCCGGACTGGCGGGCGGCGCTGGACGGGCTGATGGACCTGGGCGTCACCCGGGTGCTCACCAGCGGCCAGCAGGCCACGGCGCCCCTGGGGGCGGACACCATTCGGGAGATGATTCAATACGCGGCGGGGCGGATCGAAATTCTGCCCGGCGGAGGCATCAAGGCCGGGAACATGGACCAGGTGATTGCCCAGACCGGCTGCACCCAGATCCACCTGACCGGCCACCGGGACGGGGTGGACCTGTCCGCCGCCAACGACCGGGCCATCCACTTCGGCGGATGCCTGTACCCGCCCGAGGACCGGTTCCGGGTGATAGACCGGGATTACATCGGCGGGCTGGTGTCCCGCCTGGAGAAATAGAAAAGGAGCGTGTCCGATATGTCTCAGCCCATGACGCCCGCCGCCGTCCACAAGCAATACGACGAGGCCATGACCGCCTTCCGGCGTCAGATTGCCGACGCCGCCGCCCGGGTGGCCTTCGGCCGGGAGGCCGACGCCTTCATGCGCCAGTGCGCTTGCGGGGTGTGGCGGGCCGACCAGGGGATGACCCCCCGCCATGTGGAATACTATAACGCCATCTACTCTAAGGGAAACCCGGTGCCCACCGCCCTGTATTGGGAGCTGGCCGCCCAGGTGGAGAGCTACGACAGGTTTGTGCTGCCCAATTTTTACCGGCAGATGATTCAGGCGGACCTGGAGCGGGGCACGACTCTGAGCCGCCGTTTTGTGGACACCTTCACCCTGATGCTGCTGCTGTTCGCCGCCGTGGACGGCAAGGTCAGCGAGGCGGAGGCGGGCTTTGTCAACGCCTGCGCGGACTCCCTGTCCAGCTACTGCGACCACTGCGGGATGAAGGGGGGCAAGTCCGGGCTGGACGTGAACGAGTTTGTGGCCCGGCGCACCGACGGCGAGCCGGTGAAAACGGGGAAGCCGGAGGACGAGGCGGTGTTCCCCGCCCCCGCCAAGACGGAAGCCCCCAAAAAGGAGGAGGCCCCGGCGGAGCCGGAGCCCACTCTGGAGGAGCTGCTGGCCGAGCTGGACAGCCTGTGTGGGCTGGACAAGGTGAAGGAGGACGTGAAGGGCCTCATCAACCTGGTGAAGGTGCGCAAACTGCGCCAGGAGGCAGGATTGCCCGTACCGCCCATGTCTCTGCATCTGGTGTTCATGGGCAATCCAGGCACCGGAAAAACCACCGTGGCCCGTCTGCTGGCGAAGATTTACCACGCGGTCGGTGTGCTGAGCAAGGGCCAGCTGGTGGAGGTGGACCGCTCTGGGCTGGTGGCTGGCTTTGTGGGGCAGACTGCCCTGAAAACCCAAGAGGCCATCGACAAGGCTCTGGGCGGAGTGCTGTTCATCGACGAGGCATATGCCTTGGCCAATCAGGACAACCCCAACGACTTCGGGCGGGAGGCCATTGAGGTACTGCTCAAGGGGATGGAGGACCACCGGGACAACCTGATCGTCATTGTGGCGGGATACACCGACCTGATGGGAGACTTTATTCACGCCAATCCCGGTTTGGAGAGCCGATTCAACAAATATTTCTATTTTGAGGACTATGACGGGGGCCAGTTGGCGGAAATTTTCCGGTCCGTGTGCAAAAAGAACGGCTACGAGCTGGACGAGGCGGCGGATCAGGCGTCGGCGGAGGCGTTCCAGGTGATGTACGACCGGCGGGACGAGAATTTTGGCAACGCCCGGGATGTGCGCAACGTGTTTGAGAACGCCGTAGCCCGCCAGGCCAACCGGGTGGCGGCCATGGTGGCGCCCAAAAAAGAAGACTTAATGGCCCTCACCGTGGCTGACCTGGATTTAGAGGCGGACGATGGGGAAGAAAAATTTGAAAAAGTTGCTGACTGACTCTTGCGTTTCAGAGAAAAACGTGGTATCATTCCTTTGCACCTGCCGGTGTGATGGAATTGGTAGACGTAGCGGATTCAAAATCCGCCGGGCTAATCCCCCGTGTGGGTTCGAGTCCCACCACCGGCACCAACTTAATAGGGTGAAAATGCTATCTTGCCCGTCAAGCCAGTGTTTTCAACGCCTTCACAGCCCTCGGACGGCAAAATCCGAGGGCTGTGAAAAATTACTATCAATCCCTGACTGGGGGGACTCGAACTCACACCCCTAGCGTTCTCAAGTTAGTGCCCTCTGTGAATGCCGCTTTTCACTTAAAGTGCCTTTTGAAAATCTGAGCAAGCTGGTGCCCTTTTTCAATTTCAAAAAGGGTGCCACCCCTGTGAACGGTTCGGATATGGTGGACAATGGGCCACCAAAAAGCAGGGACTTATGTATTTAAAAAGTGCATAGGTCCTTGTTTTTTTGCCCCGAGGAAAAGAGCGGCAATCGACCGCAGTTTTCTGACAGTATAATCGCATAGGAGGAAGCCCTGATATGATCATGAAAGCAGCCATCAGCAACAAGGCTCACCCGGAATACGGGCAGACCACCATCCCCTTCCCTATCCCGGACAGTGACTACGACCACATCATCGCTCTGCTGGAAGGTATGGGCATCGGCTCCCCCACCGCCCAGGACTGCCGGGTGGACGAGCTGGACGGCCCGTACCCCATCCTCAACCGGCTAGTGTCCCAGAGCGTCAATGTGGATGAACTGGATCATCTGGCCAAGCGCCTGGCCAGTTTCTGCCAAGGAGAGGATACCCAATTTGAGGCCATGGCCAGCAAGCTGGGCCTGTCGGACATCAAGGACTTCATCAACCTTACCTCCTGCTGTCAGCAGGCCACGGTGATCACCGACTTTTCCAAGCTGGAGAGAGTGGGCAAAGCACACAGCCTGACGGTCAACGGCGGTTCAATGCCCTCCGATGAGTACGACAAGGTGGATGGCCGGGCGGTGGCCCTGGACCTGATCCGGCGTGGCATCGGAGCGGTCACACCCTACGGCGTGGTGTATGACAACGGCATGAAGCTGGAGGCAATTTACGATGGGCGGCACTTCCCAGAATACTATTATCAAGCAAGCCTGATGGCCGTTGAGATCAAGTCCGGGCCGAACCGCGAAACCACCGGCTGTCTCTACCTGCCCTGTCCAGACAAACAGATCCAGCGGACGCTGGCTCGGGCTGGAATCGGCCCCCAGGGGTTCCAAATGAAAATCATCCTGGATGAGCTGCCCCCGCAGGTGTCCGCTGTGGTCAGCGCCGCCCGGGATGGCCTCGACGACCTCAACAAACTGTGCCGGGCCATTGAGCCGCTGGACACGGCGCAGCGGGAAAAGCTGGAGGCGACAGTATTGCTGGCCCATCCCACATATGCCAGCGAGGTGCGCCAGCTGGCGGAAAACCTGGATCAGTTTGACTTCGTGCCCAAATCGGTCAGCCCGAAGGCGGCAGGTCAGGTGACCGAGCTGGGTTATGTGGCCTACCACGGCAGTCTGGCGCTGGAGGAGCTGATGGGGGACGATCTCACAGAGCTGCACCAGGAGATGGGGGAATGGCATAATGGTGCTACACGTGGCAAAGGGTTCGTTCAGCAATGATGTGGCGCACATCAGCTTTCCAGCAGAAGCGAACAAGGTCAGGTACGACGTGTTCGCCGTGGAGGAGTTCGGCGGCTGGGCCCCTGCGTATATCATGGGCGGCGATGGTGCCGCGAAAGCCGCCGCCAGCTATATCGAGCGCGACGCTCTGTTCAGCGAAGGCGGCGTCCAGAAGCTGAACCAGCTGGCCGGGTTGGTAGATACCATGGATGCGGACGCCCAGAAGGTTTTTGCCGGTGCGCTGATGGTGGAACACGCCAGATGCCTGGATGATGTGCTGCGCGTGGCGGGCAGCTTGGACAGCTATGAACTGTTCCCCGATATCAAAACGGACGAGGAGCTGGGCCGTTTCCTGGTGGACACCGGCCCAATCACCGGCAAGTTCGTTTTTGCCGAGGAAGCAAAACCCTATTTGGATTACGCCA
>CAJUQN010000152.1 GCA_910588625.1 uncultured Oscillospiraceae bacterium | reverse complement strand
GCCCAGGCAAACTGCTCCAGCGTCATGCCGTTGTAGTTGAAAAAGCCCGCCAGGGCGATGGGGGCGGCAGCGAGGATGCACACCCAGCTTGCCGTCTCCTTTCCGATCATGGGGCCGAGGCCCAGGTACACGCCCACGGCCAGCCCCACGGCGACAGCGGCGCAGAAAAACTGCCGCGCTGACAGGCCGAAAAAGATGGTTTCCTTGTGCTGGCGTACTTCTTTGGGGATTTTAATTTCCATGGGATTCTCCTTTCGCGGATAAAATAAAGGAACAGCGAATAAACCGCCGTCCCCTATGTGCTGTTATGCCATTGGATACTGCTGGGCACTTCGTTCCCCCACACGTCCCAGCCGGGGGCCGGGTAACGGGCGAACAGCTCCACACGGGGCACGTTGCCCATAAGGGCCACAATGCGCCGCCGGGCCTCGTCCGGCTTTTTGCTGTGTTCCTCCACATGGGAAATAATCACCTGATGGACGTTCTTGGCCTGCCGCCTGGGCTGGCCCCTGGTGGCAAGCAGACAAATCTCGGCATTGGAGCGCGTCCAATAGCCCAGGCCCCAATAGATGCTGTCCGCTTTGGGGGCCAGCTTGATCCAGGTGAAAGCAACGGTCTTAAAGGTGAAGCCCCACGCCCGGATCACGTCCAGCGCCTCCGGGAGCATGGGGCAAGTGGCCCACAGGAACAGAACACAGTCTTTTCCGGCCAGCCCCGCTACGGGCAGGGCCTTGATGTCCTCCAACGTCATAGTGGGGTAGTGCCGCTCGGCCACGCCCTGCCCTTTCCAGTTTTGATAACGCCAGGGCGGGTCGGCATAAATCACACTGTATTTTCCTATAAGCCGAACATCTCCTTTACGATCCGGCTGGCCCCCCGGACAAGGCCGGTCAGGATAAGCATATTGAAAATGAGCTGTCCGATGTACTGCCACGCCATTGTGACGGCGGGCAGGCTGCTGTCCACGGCGGGGGCGCTGCTGGACAGGAACGCCGAGTAAATCAGACAGGCCAGCACGATCACCGCGCCCTCCATGCACACGCCGATGTAGCTCTTCATAAACGCCCTGCCGCTGGAGGACGTGGTTTGTCCGGCAAAGGACGCCAGGGGCAAGGGCGCCAGGGCGGTGAACATATAGAGCCGGAAAAACCGCCCGTAGACGGTGAGCAGCAGAATAAAGGACATGACGGTTATAAAGAGGGTGCCCAACAGGGACACCAGCCACAGGGGGATGCTCTCCAACAGGCCCACCCCCTCTATCGCGGTCACGATCTCGCCGGGCAGCGATGCCGCCGTGGTAATGGAGCCGCCCAGCCCGCTCATCACGGTTTGGGTGATGCCGCCGCAGATATTGAAAATTGCGGTCATAATCTCCATACACCGGCCCACGGCGGTTTTGGCGAGGATAAAGCGGATCAGGTGGCGCAGAACATACTCCGGCCTCTGGAAGTCCCGGAAGCTGGCGGCGCTCTGAAAGATAGCCATAGCGAAAAACAGCACCAACAGGCCGTAGCCAATGCCCACAAGGGCATTGTGGACGTTGAGGATCAAGCTCCAAATGGTGCCGCCCTTGAACGTCTCCGGGGATTGGGTCAGCAGCGCCCATATCTCCCCCAGCTTCCCGTTCCAGTCTGCCAGGGCATTTTCCAGATTGCTGACAATCCAGTTGTCACTCAAAAAATCACCTCTTTCATTGGGGGAAATGCGTCTCACCGTGAGACGCATTTCCCCGGTATTAGGGTTGATGGGGCCGCTTATACCGCGCCAATGGCGGTCAAAATCTCCTTAGCAAAGGCGATCATAAGCCCGCCGAACAGACACAGGAAGCCCTGGGTGCGCTGGCTGGCGTCGTGGGACTGGATGGACATACCCACCTGCACGATGCCCCAGCCCAGGATAATGACGCCCAGGGCCTTAATGATGGAGAAAATAAAGTCGCTCAGGTTATTTACAATGTCCAGCGGGTCGCCGCCAGCGGCGGAGGCCGGGACGGTGAACAGGCACAGGGACAGCACCAGCGCCGTCCAGACGGCCATATAGCGGCGGGCCTTGCTCCGGGTGGTGAGGGAAGTGTTGGAATTGTGCTTTTTCATAGTAAAAATTCCTCCTTTTTTCATTCGATGATTTCTACATCGTCCAGCGACGTAAAGGAAAAGTCCAGGTCGCCCACGTCGTACAGGCAAACTGGACTGTGTATATAAGCGGCTGCGCCCCCGTCAGCCGTGAATTTGATAGCGGGGTGCTTCATTAGATCGTACTTGTCGTCAATGACCGGGGCCTCGCCGCGAATGAGGACGATGGCCTTTTTGTTGTCCAGCATCCGTACTTCATCGGGCGTGAGTAATTCGCGCCCGGCCTGTTGAAAATTCTGACTGTACGATCCGTTGCGCCCCTTGCTCTGGCTGCTGGTCTGCGTCTGGATCGTCTCCTTGCCCAGCAGCTCCGAAACATATTTGTGCGTACTCTGCTCGTTCCCGCCCAAATAGATAAAGGCATCCGCGTTGCCGATGATACCCTCCCAGTCATCTTTGAAAAGGGCCTTGAGCTGGGAAATGTTTTGCAGTATAATGGTGGCCATCACGTTGCGGGAGCGCATGGTGGCCTGAAGTCGGGCGTAGCCGTCCGGCAGTGACACATTGGCAAATTCGTCGAACATGAGCCGGACGGGAATGGGCAGACTGCCGCCGTGTACCTTGTCGGCTTGAAAGTAAAGCTCCTGGAACGCCTGGGAATAGAGCATACCGACAAGGAAATTGAGGCTCACATCGTTGCTGTCCGGGATAATGCAGAAAATGGCCTGTTTCCGTTCCCCCAGCTTGCCCAGCTCCATCTCGTCCCGGCTGGTGATGCGCTGTATCTCCGGCAGGGAAAAGGGAGCGAGGCGCACGGCGGCGCTGATCAAGATGCTCATGGCCGTTTCGCTGGGGGCCTGCTTGAAAACCTTGTATTGCCGCACGGCGATGTGGTTAGGGTTTTCTTCCTCCAACGCTTGAAAGAGCAGGTCAAGGGCTGAAACATGGTCGCCGTCCCCCTCCTTGGCCGCGCCGTACTCCAGCATGGTGAGCATCATCTCCATGTTCTGATCCTCCGGCGGGGCCTCGTGGAGCAGATAGAGCATGAGGGCGCTGTCCAGGGCCGTCTCGCTTTTCTCCCAAAACGGGTCATTGGAATGTGCGTTTTTCGGGGTGGTGTTGCGAATGAAATTGGCGATCAGCTTCAGCACATCCGCGTCGTTGCGGATGTAGTGGAACGGGTTGTAGCAGTCGGAGCGATCCGGGTCAACCAGGTCGAAAACCTTGATCGTGTACCCCTCCCGGAGCAGCAGGGGGATGGAGTCGCGGGCGAGTTCCCCTTTCGGATCGGTCGCTATATATGAGGCGTTCGCTTCGTACAGATTTGGCTTCACGATGTAGCGGGTCTTGCCCGCGCCGGAGCCGCCCACCACGATTTGCAGCAGGTTTCGG
Source organism: uncultured Oscillospiraceae bacterium (assembly GCA_910588625.1). Classification (GTDB taxonomy): domain Bacteria; phylum Bacillota; class Clostridia; order Oscillospirales; family Oscillospiraceae; genus Enterenecus. The sequence goes on along the minus strand of CAJUQN010000152.1, from coordinate 1,000 downwards.
AAGTGCTGGCGGCTGTTCAAGCTCATCCGCAGGTTCTGCGTCAGGATGGCGTTGCGCTTGGGGTCTTTGTCCCGGTACTTGCGGTCAAGCTGGCGGGGATTTCCCCAGCGGGCGCTGCCGTGTTCCTCTCCGGGGCGGCGGTTCTGCTTGCCGGAAATGTACAGCACCACAGCAAAGGCATACACCACCAGCGCCCCCAGCATGAATTTAAGAGTATAGGGCGTCCAGCGGAGCAGAAACGGGTGGTCGGCCCACTCGGAAAACTTACCCAGCACTTCAAATGCCGTCATGCCGTCCTCATAGCCGGAGGCCAGCCCCGCGCCGATCCACAGCACGGGCAGGGCAAGGAACAGCCACTTGGAATAGCTGTTGTCCGATTGATTTTTCACCGCCCACCCCGCCTTTTCGCCGGAAACTCCAGCCGCAGCCCCTGCTCAGGCCGGAGGGCGGCAAAAATGGATTCCCGGTTACGCTTCACCTCGCTGTCCGTCGCGCCGCCCTGGGTGATGGTGGCGGTGTGCAGGCCCCGGATGCTGCGGGCGGCGACACGTCCAAAAAAACAGCCGTCCAATGTCGCGTTCAAAAAGCCGACGCCATCCAATTCACAGTCAACGGTATTGCAGGATTTGAGGCGGGCCTCTTGGAATGAAACATTCCGCAGGGTACTGTCGTGAAAATGGGTGTGGTCGATGGACGCATTAAAGAATGTGGCGTACTGCATAACGCAGCTATGAAATTCAGAACTGGACAGAGTTGCCCCGTCAAAGGTGGCCTCCCTGATCCGGCACACGGCAAAGGTGCAGTTGCTGAAATAGGAAAAGTTAAAATCCGTGTGGTCGGGTATGCAGTAGAATGTCACCTGGTCAAAGTAAGTTTCCCGGAAAAAGTTCGGGGGAAAGCCCGCCTTTGCCGCGCAGTCATAAAGCCGCTGATTGACGATTTTTAACTTGCGGCCAATGGGCGGGTCATAGCTCCGATATTTGTACTGCTTGCTGCTGCT
>CAJUQN010000151.1 GCA_910588625.1 uncultured Oscillospiraceae bacterium | reverse complement strand
CACGGCGGGCCAGGTCCTCCTCAGTTTGTCGCTTACTTGCATCTCTGGTGCGTAATTTTCTTGAAACGGGAGGTCATGTTGAAAAAACTAACTTTTTAATTTCCTTTTCCACTTCAATATCTCTTTTTTGTTTGAAATATGTGATTTTGTTTTTCTGTTTTCGGGCTGCATCTCGATTATCTACACAAGGTTCCCCGATACTCACGAGCGCATCATCGAGGACGATGTGTTTGAGAAAGTCCAAGTGATTGGGCAGCAGCGTCATCGCATGACCCGCACTGGCAGGAGCAGTATCTTTTTATGGTCTGGTCTACTGCGCTGACTGCGGCTTCAAGATGCAATATGGTTCTTCTGACAACGGGGGCTTCGCCCAGGACTTCTTTGATTGTTCTCTTTACAAGAGGCACAGAGAGAAATGCGGTGGGCACTTCATTCGGGTCAAGGTTTTGAAGCAGTTGGTCCTGAAGCATATGCAACTGATGATGGAGTTTATTCCTCTGGATGAACTGATGAAAGGGGCGGCGTGACTTCGGTCACGCCGCCCCTTGAAAATGCAAGGTTTTCAGGCTTTTTGCCTAATATTGTTTTACGGCCACCGTCCATTGTGAAGCCGGGGCTTTTTACATAAAACCACGAAAAACTCAGCCGCCAAACACAGCAATCAGGAAGCCTGCGGCGATGGCGGAACCGATGACGCCGGCCACGTTGGGGCCCATGGCGTGCATCAGCAGGAAGTTGTTGGGATTGGCCTCCCGGCCCACATCCTGGGACACACGGGCGGCCATAGGCACGGCGGACACGCCTGCGGAGCCTATCAGCGGGTTGATCTTGCCGCCGGACAACTTGTACATGAGTTTGCCCACCAGCAGTCCGCCGATGGTGGAGAAGCTGAAGGCGATGACGCCCAGCACCACAATGGCGATGGTCTGGAGGGTCAGGAAGCGGGTGGCCACGGTGGTGGCGCCCACGCTGATGCCCAGGAACAGGGTCACGATGTTCATCAAGGCGTTCTGGGCGGTATCAGACAAACGCTCGGTGACGCCGGTCTCCTTTAGCAGGTTGCCGAACATCAGACAGCCGATGAGGGGCGCGGTGGAGGGGATCAGCAGAATGACGAACACGGCCACGATGATGGGGAAGAGGATCTTCTCCACCTTGGACACCTCTCGGGCCTGCTCCATCTTGACCTCTCGCTCTTTCTTGGTGGTCAAAGCCCGCATCAGCGGTTTTTGGATCATGGGAATCAGGGCCATATAGGAGTAGGCGGCGATGGCGATGGGACCAAGGAGGTGGGGGGCCAGCTTGGAGGTGGTCAGAATGGCTGTGGGGCCATCCGCGCCGCCGATGATGCCGATGGAGCCGGCCTCGGGACCGGTGAAGCCCAGCAGCATGGCGCCGAACATGGCGAAGAACACGCCCAACTGAGCGGCAGCGCCCAGCAGCAGGGAGGAGGGACGGGCGATGAGCGGCCCAAAATCAGTCATGGCGCCGATGCCGATGAAGATCAGGCAGGGGTACAGACCGGCCTTGACGCCGATATACAGAATGTCCAGCAGACCGCCTAGATGGACGATGTCGGTGAAGGACAACTCCGTTTTGAGGCCCGTGTCGATAGCAGTCACAACGTCCTCATCCAGGTCGGCAGAGGTGGATAGGGTCTGCACATCGGTCATGAGATCGCCGCCGTTTTCGGTCAGGTTGTCGAAATACTCTTCGATTTGCTCCGCGGTCTGGCCACAGCCTCTGGCGAACACGTAGTAGTAATACTCTTCCTGGGTATAGGAGCGGGCCTCCGCCTTATTGTAAAGGGCGTAGTCGTTGGCGGCATCATAGGGGCACTCGTAGATATAGGCGTCCCACATACCCATGTGGTACAGCCCTGCGCCAGGGATGTTGGTCAGCAGCACGCCGAAGGCGATGCCCACCAGCAGCAGCGGCTCAAACTTTTTGCCGATGCCCAGATACAGCAGCACGCAGGCGATGGCGATCATGAAGAGATTTTTCCAGCCGCCCGCCGCGAAGAATCCAGCGAAGCCGGACTCGTTTACCAGCTTGGACAGGGTTTGTAAGATATCCACAAAAACCCCTCCTTATGCCAGAACGATCAGCGGCGAACCGGTCTCCACATGGCTGCCCTTGGATACGATCACCTGAGCGACGGTGCCGTCCTTGGGGGCGAGGATCTCGTTTTCCATCTTCATGGCCTCCAGCACCACCAGCAGCTGGCCCTCCTTGACGGCGGCGCCCTGGGTCACCTCTACCCGGAGGATAGTGCCGGGCATGGGAGAGTTGACGGGCTCGCCCGCGGCGGTGACAGTGGGGGCGGTGGGAGCGGCAGCCGGAGCGGGGGCCGCAGCGGCGGGAGCCGCAGGGGCGGTGGGCGTGGGGGCAAAAGCCTCGTACTCGTCGGTCAGCATGGCCTTACCGGCCTCCACCTCCACCTCGTAGGTGCGGCCGTTCAGGGTCACTTTATATTTCATTTCACTTGACCTCCTTAATGGACTTGAAGCGCAGCTCGTTCAGCGGCTTGCCCATCTTGTCGGCCACGATTGCCATAATCATGGCGGCCTCCTTGTCGGGCACGTCGAACAGCTTGACCTCGCCGGCGCTGCCCGGAGCGGGAGGCGCAGACGGAGCCGCGGGCGCAGCAGGAGCCGCGGCGGCAGGGGCCGGGGTCTCGGCCTTCTTCTCACGGGAGCCAGTCATGGCCTTGCCCATGATGATGACCACGCACATCAGCAGCACCAGGCCGAAGAACACCACAGCGTAGCCAAGCACAGCGGCGATGCCGGCGTCGGCAATGCCCATCCGGGCGGCGATAAGAGCGACAGTATTCATCTTGCCGCCCCCTTATGCCTCGGTGATGGTGTAAGTGGCGATGTTCTCCTCCTTGGCCAGACGGTCCTTGAAGAACTTCTCAGCCTGGTCGGGGAAACAGATATAGCTCATCATGTCCTCCTCGGAGCGGCACAGGTCGCCCAGAGCTTCCTTGGCCTTTTTGAACTCCTCGCCGGTGCGCTTGGAATCTTCCGCCCGGCAGTCGGTGGGCTTGCCGCCCTCGCCCAGGATCTTGGTTTCCAGTTCCTTGCTGACCTCGCCGGGAGCGATGCCGTACTCGCCCTTGAAGTAGTTCTTGACCTCCTTGGAGATCTGCTTATAGCGCTCGCCCATGAGCACGTTGGTGACGGCCTGATTGCCCACCATCTGGGACAGGGGGGTGACCAGCGGGGGATAGCCCAGGTCCTTGCGGACGTTGGGAATCTCCAGCAGGGCCTCGTCGAACTTGTCCATGGCGTTCATGTCCTTCAGGTTGGCGATCATGTTGGACAGCATACCGCCGGGGACCTTGTACACCAAGGCCTGGGAGTCGGTGGCCATACTCTTGGGGCTGATGAGGCCGGAGTCGATATATTTCTGCTTGATGGGCTTGAAGTAGTCGTTGACCTTGTTGATGACCTCCTCGTTCAGCCCGGTGTCGATGCCGTACTGCTGAAGGGCATAGAACATGGTCTCGGTGGCGGCCTGGCTGGTTCCGTTGGAGAAGCAGGAGGTGGCGGTGTCGATGACGTCCACACCGGACTCGATGGCCTTGGTCAGGGTCATATAGGCCATGCCGGTGGTGCAGTGGGTGTGCAGGATGATAGGCATCTCGCCGATGGCGTCCTTGATGCCCTTGATGAGACCCTCGGCCTCGTTGGGGCTCATGGTGCCGGCCATGTCCTTCAGGCAGATGGTGTCGAAGCCCATATTCTTGAGCTCTTTGCACATCTCCACGTATTTGGCCACGGTGTGCACCGGGCTCTGGGTGTAAGAGATGCAGCCGGAAGCCACGGTGCGCTTGTTGGCGTACTTTTTGGTGGCCTCCAAGGCGGTCTTGATATTGCGGAAGTCGTTCAGGGCGTCGAAGATTCGGATGACGTCGATGCCGTTCTTGATGGACAGCTCCACGAACTTCTCCACCACGTCGTCGTGATAGTGCTTATAGCCCAGCAGATTCTGGCCGCGCAGCAGCATTTGCAGGCGGGTGTTGGGCATATTCTTGCGGATGTTGCGCAGCCGCTCCCAGGGGTCCTCGCCCAGGTAGCGCAGGCAGGAGTCAAAGGTGGCGCCGCCCCAGCACTCTACCGAGTAGTAGCCGGCCTTGTCCATGGTGGACAGGATGTCGGCGTAATCAGAGTAGGGCAGGCGGGTGGCCATCAGGGACTGGTTCGCGTCGCGGAGCACAGTCTCAGTGATCTGGACCTTTTTCTTCAAATTGGATACACCTCCAAATTTCTCTCAGGGCTTGCATCACATTTATAACAGGGAAACAGAGGCGCCGCGCCTGTGCACAGCGCCTCTGCCGCCGGGTTATTCAGCAAATGGAACAGCGGTGAATTACACCTTCGGGCCAGCCTCGACCAGAGCCTTGCCGGCGTCGTTGCCGGTGTACTTTACGAAGTTCTTCACGAAGCGGCCGGCCAGATCCTTGGCCTTGGTGTCCCACTC
>CAJUQN010000150.1 GCA_910588625.1 uncultured Oscillospiraceae bacterium | reverse complement strand
CCAGGTCCAGCTCGATGCCGCACTCGTGGGCGATGGCGGGCAGGTGGAGCATGGTATTGGTGGAGCAGCCCAGGGCCATGTCCACCGTTTCGGCGTTGTGGAAAGCGGCCTCAGTCATGATGTCACGGGGTCTGATGTCCTTCTTCACCAGCTCCATGATTTGCATACCGGCGTGCTTAGCCAGCCGCAGGCGGGCGGACCACACGGCGGGGATGGTTCCGTTGCCCTTCAGACCCATGCCGATGGCCTCGGTGAGACAGTTCATGGAGTTGGCGGTGTACATACCGGAGCAGGAGCCGCAGGTGGGGCAGGCGTTGTTGACGTACTCGTCCACGCCGTCCTCATCCAACTTGCCCGCATAGTAGCTGCCCACGGCCTCGAACATATGGGACAGGCAAGTGCGCCGCCCGTCGTTGAGCTTACCGGCCAGCATGGGACCGCCGGAGCAGAAGATGGTGGGGATGTTTACCCGGGCCGCGGCCATCAGCAGGCCGGGGACGTTCTTGTCACAGTTGGGGATCATGACCAGTCCGTCGAACTGGTGGGCCATGGCCATGGCCTCAGTGGAGTCAGCGATGAGGTCCCGGGTGACCAGGGAGTATTTCATGCCCACGTGGCCCATGGCGATGCCGTCGCACACGGCGATGGCAGGAAACTCAATGGGGGTGCCGCCTGCGGCCCGGATCCCCGCCTTGACCGCCTCGGCGATCTTGTCCAGGTTCATGTGGCCGGGGACGATCTCGTTATAAGAGCATACCACGCCGATAAGGGGCCGCTCCAGTTCCTCCTTGGTGTAGCCCAAGGCGTAGAACAAAGAGCGGTTCGGGGCGGTGGGAACGCCTTTTTTCACATTGTCGGAACGCATATGTAAGTCTCCTTCACAATTTTGTGGGTTAACGCATTGTATCACAAGAAGGGCGGGAGCGCAATGGAAAATCACTTGATTTCATGGGGATTTCATGGGATCTGCCCAGGGCCGCAAAAGCAAAGCCCCCGCACACAGCGGGGACCGGGGTCAGAGCACATTGGTGAGGGTGGGTAGCTCCGCCTCCACCAGCAGCCCCAGCTGGGTAAGAAGCCGGGCGTTGACGGCGGCGTACTCGGCGGGCTGCTTCTCGCCGCCCTCCAGGAAGGCCAGGGCTTCGTCCATGGAGATTTGGATGGCGTCAGTGTCGGTGTGGCGCAGGGTGATATGGAGATAGCGGTCGTGGTCCATCCACCGGTCCCTGGCCTGGTGGGTGAGGCGGGCGGCCTCCTCCCAGTTCTCCTGCGCTACCTGCTCCTGAGCCTGGGTGAGCAGGGCGGTGAGCTGCTCGGTGAGACCGTTTAGATGCCAGACGTGCAGGCTGGACAGCCCAGCCATCAGCACAATGAGCCCGACAGAAATATAGAACCGTTTCATTTTCCAGCCTCCTTTTTGGGGATGCAGTAGGTATTGCCGGTTTCGTCCACAGTGAGCAGGAACGCCTGACGGGGGGAGTGGAGTCCATGAGCGGTAAGCTGCTTTTCCAGCCAGTTGAGCTCATAACCCATCCCTTTCAGGTTGTGTTCCAACAGGTGTCCGTCGCTGATGATCACAATAGGGAGTCCTATCTCTTGGGTGGATACCCCCATTTGAGCGGCAGTCACAGGTTTATCGGCGGTGAAAGGGAGCACAGAAAGCTGACCGTTGGTCTCCAGCAGGGCGAACTTGATGGACTTGAAATCGGGATAGCCTTGAATGCGCAGTTCCTCCATGAGCTCGTCGATAGTGAGGCGGTTCTTTCTTATCTCCGCCTCTATGATCTGCCCGTTTTCCACAATGATGGAGGGCTTTCCACACAGCAAAGTCCGGAATTTGATGGAGCGTGTGCACAGCACCGAGATGATAGACGACAGCGCCAGCAGTACTACAATGGGGATGAGCCCGGACAGCAGGGGGATGCCGTTGTCCTGCATGGGGACGGAGGCCAGGTCGGCGATGATGAGGGTGAGGACCAGCTCGGAGGGCTCCAGCTCGCCGATCTGGTGCTTGCCCAGCAGACGGATGCCTGCGATGATGAACAGATAGAGCACCACCGTGCGTATGAGTACCACGAACATATAAAAACCTCCCTGAGAGTGAAGGATGAAAAGCCGCTTGAACATTTTGCCCTTGAGATGGGGCGGATATGCCCACAGTTTGTCCAAAACTCCAATTTTCATAAGAACGGCAAAAAGAGGTCGATATTTTCTTGATTTTTGGGGGTGAGGCCAGTAAAATAGACGAAGTAAAAATGAAGGTGGGATGCGCTCTTGAAAGCGACTTTGATTTTGGCCAACGGCGCGGTGTTCCGGGGGGACGCCATCGGCGCCATGGGGGACCGTGTGTGTGAGATGGTATTCAACACCTCCATGACCGGCTATCAGGAGATTTTGACCGACCCGTCTTACGCCGGACAGGGTGTGGTGATGTCCTATCCCCTTATGGGCAATTACGGTGTAAACCATGAGGACAACGAGTCCGTCCGTCCCTGGGCGGAGGCGTTGGTAGTGCGTCATTTGTCCCCCGTGGGCAGCAATTTCCGCTGTGAGGGCAGCTTGGGCGACTATTTGCGGGAACATGATATCGTGGGCATCCAGGGTGTGGACACCCGTGCCCTCACAAAGCTCCTCCGCAGCCAGGGGACCATGAACGGCATGATCACCTGTGTGGAGCATTTTCATGTCCGGGAGGTCATGGACAAGCTGGCGGCCTACCGGGTGTCCGGTACTGTCGAGCGGGTGACCCGGCAGGAGCCCCAGGTGTATGCCCCCACCACCGGCAGCTTGGACTGGCGGGTGGCCCTGATGGACTACGGTGTGAAGCAGAACATGATCGAGTGCCTGCGGAAACGGGGCTGTGAGGTGACGGTGTTCCCGGCCCACACCCCGGCGGAGGAGATCCTTCGGGGTGAGCTGGTGGGAAGAAGCTATGTGCCTTATGACGGTGTGATGCTGTCCAACGGCCCCGGTGACCCGGCGGACAATGTGGACATCATCAAGGAGGTCCGGGCGCTGTACGAGTCCACTATCCCTCTGTTTGCCGTCTGCCTTGGCCATCAGCTTTTGGCGCTGGCCACCGGGGCCAAGACCCATAAAATGGTGTTCGGCCATCGCGGCGGCAACCACCCCGTGAAGGATTTGGAGGCGGGCCGGTGCTTCATCACCAGCCAGAACCACGGCTATGTGGTGGACGGGGCCAGTGTGGACCCCGCTGTGGCCCAAGTGTCCCACGTCAACGTCAACGACAACACGGTGGAGGGGCTGAAATACAAGCGGCCCAACTGCTTTACCGTCCAGTTCCACCCCGAGGCCAGCCCCGGTCCGGAGGATACGGAATACCTGTTCAACCGCTTCATTGCTTCCATGGGAGGTGACCGGTAATGCCTAAGGATACGACGATCAAAAAGGTGCTGGTGCTGGGTTCCGGGCCCATCGTCATCGGCCAGGCCGCCGAGTTCGACTACGCCGGTACTCAGGCCTGCCGGGCCTTGAAGGAGGAGGGCGTGGAGGTGGTGCTGGTCAACTCCAATCCCGCCACCATCATGACGGACAAGGACATCGCCGACCACGTTTACATCGAGCCGCTGAACGTGGACAGCGTGACCCAGATCATCCAAATGGAGCATCCTGACTCTGTTTTGCCCACCCTGGGCGGGCAGACGGGTCTGAACCTGGCCATGGCTCTCCATGAAAACGGGACTTTGGAGAAATACGGTGTGCGCCTGCTGGGGACCAGCCCCGAGTCCATCCACAAGGCGGAGGACCGCCAGGGTTTCAAGGACTGCATGGAGTCCATCGGCCAGCCCTGCGTCACCTCTGACGTGGTGGAGAGCGTGGACAGCGCCGTGGCCTTTGCCGAGCGGATTGGATATCCCGTCATCGTCCGGCCTGCCTACACCCTGGGGGGCACCGGGGGCGGTATCGCCTATGACGAGCCCTCTCTGCGTGAAATCGCCGACCGAGGGATCCACCTGTCCCGCGTGGGCCAGGTGCTCATCGAGCGGTGCATCGCGGGGTGGAAGGAGATCGAGTTCGAGGTCATGCGGGATTCCGCGGGCAATGTTATCCAGATCTGCTCCATGGAGAACCTGGACCCCGTAGGCGTCCACACCGGCGATTCCATCGTGGTGGCGCCTACGCAAACGCTTGCCAACCGCGAATATCAGATGCTCCGTTCCGCCGCACTGGATATCATCGCGGCACTGGGCATCGAGGGAGGCTGTAACTGCCAGTTTGCCCTGAATCCCGATTCTTATGAGTACGCGGTCATCGAGGTCAATCCCCGTGTGAGCCGCTCCTCCGCTCTGGCCTCCAAGGCCACAGGCTATCCCATTGCCAAGGTGGCGGCGAAAATCGCCCTGGGCTACACGCTGGACGAAATTCCCAACGCCGTGACGTGCAAGACCACCGCCTGCTTTGAGCCTACGCTGGATTATTGTGTACTGAAAATCCCCCGCCTGCCCTTCGACAAGTTCACCACCGCCAGCCGTACCCTGGGCACCCAGATGAAGGCCACCGG
>CAJUQN010000149.1 GCA_910588625.1 uncultured Oscillospiraceae bacterium | reverse complement strand
AGGGCGGCTACGCCCCCAACCTGAAGAAGGATGAGGACGCCCTGAAGGTCATCGTCAAGGCCATCGAGGAGGCCGGCTTCAAACCCGGCGAGGATTTCATGATCGCCATCGACGCCGCCTCCTCCGAGTGGTGGAACGACGAGGAGAAATGCTACGTCCAGCCCAAGTCCGGCAAGAAGATGACCCAGCAGCAGCTGGTCAATATGTGGAAGAAGTTCGCCGACACCTATCCCATCATCTCCCTGGAGGACGGCATGGCCGAGGATGACTGGGAGGGCTGGGCCATGCTTACCAAGGCCATCGGCAATAAGGTCCAGCTGGTGGGCGACGACCTGTTCGTCACCAATGTGGCCCGTCTGTCCGACGGCATCGCCAAGGGCGTGGGCAATGCTATCCTCATCAAGGTCAACCAGATCGGCACCCTCACTGAGACTCTGGACGCCATCCAGATGGCCAACCGGGCCGGCTACACCGCCATCGTGTCCCACCGCTCCGGCGAGACCGAGGACACCACCATCGCCGACATCGTGGTGGCCACCAACGCCGGCCAGATCAAGACCGGCGCTCCCAGCCGCACCGACCGCGTGGCCAAGTACAACCAGCTGCTGCGCATCGAGGAGGAACTGGGCGATGTCGCCCAGTTCCTGGGCCGCGACGCTTTCTTCAACCTGAAGTAAGTTAACCCCCATTTCCAAAAAGCAGCGGAAAGGTATCTGCCTCTCCGCTGCTTTTATAATCCTGTCAGATCAAAGGCGGGGATGAAGCCCTCCCCAACGGCTTCCAGCTCTTGCACATATCCTGGCAGCCCCAGGTTTTCCATATACGCTTTGGCCGCGCGAAGCTCCGACGCTCTCAGCGGCCGCTGGAGCTCAGGGAAGTCCTCCAACTCCCCCACCGGGGTGTATTGGGCCATGAGGGAGAGCAGCACCCCGCCGGATGGGAAAGTTTCCGCGATCCAATCCATCACCCGCTTGGCCTCCATGATTTGCCCCGGCAGAATCATGTGCCGGATAAGTACGCCGCTTTTCAGCATACCAGCCTCCAACCGCGCCGGGCCCCGCTGGCGGTACATCTCCAGGATGGCCGCTTTTGCCGCCTCTGGGTAATCCTCCGCCCCAGAATACCTGGCAGCAATGGATGGGGTCACGTACTTCAAATCCGGCAGGTACACGTCTACCTTATTTTCAAGTGAACGCAGGACCTTCGGGCGCTCATAGCCTCCGCTGTTCCACACCACAGGCAGGCCGCCGGGAACAGGCCGCTCCAGCACCTTTGCCAGCACATGGGTAAACTGTGTGGGCGTAACCAGCTCCATGCACGCCGCGCCCTGGTCCGCCAGACGTTGAAACACAGTGTACAGCTCATCCTCTGTCATGGTTTTCCCGAAATTCTCCCGGCTGATGGAGCGGTTCTGGCAGAACACACAGCCCAAGGTGCAGCCGGAAAAGAACACCGTCCCGGCCCCGGTCTTACCGGACAGGCAAGGCTCCTCCCAAAGGTGAAGGGCGGCGCGGGCGCACATGGGAAGCGCGGGCATCCCACAAAATCCCTCGCCGTGGCTTTCGTCCCGCAAAGCTCCGCATTTCCGGGGACATAGATTGCAAATCATCGTTTGACCGGGCTGTCCGGTCCCAGATCGCCCGCTTTCCAATGCTTCCGGCACAGGCCAATGTAGCAGTCGTTGGCCCCCAGCACCACCTGTTCCCCCTCCTTGAGCACCACACCGTTCTCGTCAAACCGGGCATTGCAGATGGCCTTTTTGCCGCACCAGCAGATGGTCTTGACCTCCTCGATGATGTCCGCGCAGGCAAGCAGGGCCTCGGAGCCGGGGAACAATTGTCCGCTGAAATCCGCCCGCAGACCGTAGCAGATCACCGGCACATTCATGTCATCCACGATCTCAGTAAGGTAGTCCACCTGAGCGCGGGACAGGAACTGGGCCTCATCCACGATCACACACTGGTAGTCTTTGATGCTCTCTGTGGGCATCTTTTCCAGGTTCTCGAACCAGATACAAGCATAATTCAGCCCAATGCGGGAGTTGACCACGCTCTCCCCCTCCCGCTGGTCGATGGCGGGCTTCACCATCAAGGCCTTCTGTCCCCGCTCCTCATAGTTGTAGCGCACCATCAATGCGTTGGCGGACTTGCTGGACCCCATCACGCCGTAGCGGAAATACAGCTTTGCCATATATCATTCTCCCCCGTCCAATCTCTCTTTTGCAAGTCCCAGCGCCTGGTCAAAGGCATTAGGGACGGCATATTTTTGCTCCAATTCGGCTCCGCTGGCCCAGACCCAGCCGAGTGGTAATACATCTGTATCCGCATCCACTTTCCGCAGGGTCATATGCCATTCAATATGTGTAAAGATGTGCTTTGCCTGCCCGGCGTACTCATTGGACCGCGCCTCTATCCCCCACCCCCTTGGGAACGGGCCAGTCCCCGTCTCGCTTGGGAACTCCCACAGTCCAGCCAACAGTCCCCGGCCCGGACGGCGGCGCAGTGCCACACTATTTCCCCGGAAAATCAGCCATACTGTGCGCGCCTCCACCCGGCGGGGCTTCTTCGGAGCCTTCACCGGTAACTCAGAAATACGCTCTTGGGACAGCGCCGCGCAAAACTCCTTCGCCGGGCACCGCTCGCACAGCGGCGCGCCGTTGGGCAGGCAGACCGTTGCCCCCAGCTCCATCAGCGCTTGGTTGAAGGCCCCCGCCGCGTTTACAGGGATGACCTTTTCCAGGTCCTGCGTCACTTTTTTTTTCATCTGAGGCGTGGTGATGTCCCCATCGTCCCCGCAGACGCGGGCATAGACCCGCAAAACGTTTCCGTCCACAGCGGGGACTGCCTGTCCAAAAGCGATGGACCAAATGGCCCCGGCAGTGTAGTCGCCCACCCCAGGCAGGGCGCGAATGCCGGCGTAATCTGACGGAAACCTTCCGCCATGTTCCTCTACGATCACCTTTGCGGCCTTTTGCAGGTTCCGCGCACGGGAATAGTACCCCAGCCCCTGCCACAGCTTCATCAGCCGCTCCTCTGGGAGTACCGTCAGGGCCGCAACGTCCGGAGCCTCCATCAAAAACCGATTATAATAGTCCAGCACCGCTGCCACCCGGGTCTGCTGGAGCATGATCTCCGACAGCCAGACGTGATAGGGCGTGGGGTCGTCCCGCCAGGGGAGCTTCCGCGCATTATCCCGGAACCACTCCAGCAGAGGGATCGGCAGCCGTTCCAATGTGTCCATAGCGGGCCTCCTTCAGCGGTCAAGGGCATTTGATTGTTCCTTTTTCTCGTAGGAAAAAGGAATTGCAAAAGAAGTTTTACACTTCATTTTAAGAGACATTAATATTCTACCATGAAAGTGCATATTTTTCAACTTGAATCGGCGGAGCCGCTGTGCTAGGATGGAACTGACAGGAGGGACGCCTATGGAGATCAGACAGGTCACGGACAATAAGAAGCGATACCTCCCTCTATTGCTGCTGGCAGACGAGCAGGAGGACATGATCGACCGCTACCTCGAGCGCGGAACCATGTATGTACTGGAGGAGGCTGGCGTCAAAGGCGAGTGCGTGGTCACCGACGAGGGCAGCGGTGTTCTGGAGCTGAAAAGCATTGCCACAGACCCCGCCTGCCACGGCATGGGCTATGGGAGAGCGCTCATTGAATTCATCGCCGCGCGATACAAGGACGCATATTCCGTCTTGCTGGTTGGGACGGGCGACAGCCCGCTGACCGTTCCTTTTTATGAGAAGTGCGGCTTTGTCCGCTCACACTGGGTCAAAAACTTCTTCACGGATCACTACGACCACCCGATCTACGAATGCGGCGTACAGCTGGTGGACATGATTTATCTCCGGAGAGACTTATAGCCCCTTATACGCACGAAAAAGCGCTCCGCCAAAAGGGCGTTGCCATAAGAAAACATGGAAAACCCCAGTAAAATCAATGTTTTTTAAGGGCAGCGGAAAACGGGGCGGCGCAAACAAGTGAACAACAGCACAGAAAGCGGGCGATGTCGGCAAGACACCGCCCGTTTCTGCGTCCCGGCCAGCGCCGCAGATTATGAAAAGTCTGCGGCGTTTTTTCATGTCCAGACACCGAAAGGAGCGGAGAACCATGCCAGTATTCCGCGTGGAGAGGAACAAGGGGTACACGGTGATGTCGAACCATCACCTGCGGAACAAAGACCTGTCCCTGAAAGCCAAGGGCCTGCTGTCGCAAATGCTGTCACTCCCGGAAGATTGGGATTACACGTTAAAGGGCCTGGCCCTTATCAACCGGGAGAAGATCGACGCCATCCGGCAGGCTATCCGGGAGTTGGAGCAGGCGGGGTACATCGTCCGTTCGCGGGAGCGTGACGAACGGGGACGGCTGCGGGGCGCGGACTATGTGATCTATGAACAGCCGCAGACGCCGCCTGCATTGGATTTACCTACGTTGGAAAATCCAACATTGGATAATCCTACGCAGGAAAAACCTACGTTGGAAAATCCAACGCAATTAAATAAAGATAGAGTAACTAAAGACCAAGCTATTACTGACCGATCAATTACCCATTCCATTCCCTCCCTTTCGCCCCCTCCCGCTGGGGCGGCTGTTGCGGCTTCGCCGCCGGAAAGGAAAGGAACGG
>CAJUQN010000148.1 GCA_910588625.1 uncultured Oscillospiraceae bacterium | reverse complement strand
TTTTCCTATTATCTCCCACTCCGCCATTTTTGTCAAAAGATTTTAAACAGGCTCTGAGGCAGTTTGTTCACTTCGCCGGAAAGAAAGCCATGAACATCGAGGGCCTGTCTGAAGGTCTGTTGGAAAAGCTCATCGGCTGGGATTTACTTCATAACTACTGGGATATTTACGGGCTGGACGAGCGCAAGGCAGAGATCATGGACATCAATGGCTTCGGGGAGAAATCCTGGGAAAACCTTTGGAATGCCATCCAGCGCAGCCGGGACACCACCTTCACGCGGTATCTCATTGCCATGGACATCCCGCTGATCGGCCGCACCGCCAGCCGTGCGCTGGCCCAACGATTCCACAGCAGCCTGGAAGAGTTTGAGAGCGCGGTGGTTCACGGGTTCGACTTCACCCAGCTTCCCGAATTTGGGGAAACGCTGCACCAGAACATCCACCAGTGGTTCCAGAACGAGGATAACTGGTATTTCTGGAGCGAACTGCGGAACCATGTGCGTGTTGCGGTGCCGCCCGCTTCTCAGGAGGCCGCCGTGCCGGACAGCCCCTTCGCGGGCAAGACAGTGGTGGTGACGGGCAAGGTGGAGCCGTACACCCGGGATGGCATCAACGCCAAGATCGAATCGCTGGGCGGCCACGTGGGCAGCTCGGTAAGTAAGAAAACAGATTACCTGGTGTGCGGCGAGAACGCCGGGAGCAAGCTGTCCAAGGCCAGGGAGCTGGGCGTGACGGTATTGACGCCGGCCCAGTTCTTCCAGATGGCCGGGGAGTGACAATGCAGGGGGAGAGCCGGAAGGCTCTCCCCCGCACAAATATGTGAGTTTATTTTTATAAAGAGCTGATGACATGAACAAATACGAGGAGTACCTGAAGACGAAAAATTGGGACATTAAATTTCGCTATATGCTGCTGGATCGAATGCGCTCAGACTGCGACTATTTTTTAGGATATGGGCACTTTTGTGTGAATCATCTGTGGGCCGGAAATGTTGCGGATCAAATTGGATACATGAAAGCCCTGTGGGAGAGTTTTCCGGCAGGCATGAAGCCGGAGTGGCTGACGATGGAGCAAATCAACAGCTATGAGAAGCAGATGCAATCGCAGCAGCCGGGAACCGACTGAATATTTGGAGGTACATCATGAATTTTTTTGAAGGGCAATTTCGGAAGATGCTTTGGGGAAGCGATATAATTCTTTCCCCGTTTTATGTGGACGGCGTGTGCTTTGGGACACTGGGCAGGGATCACCTTATCCAGATGGAATTTATCGCTTCACGGGATGAATTCCAATTTGATGAACTGGAGATTGTTGTAGTGAACCGCGCCGGTAGTCGGCAAAAAACGTTCAACATCCGCCTGAAAGATGTTTTGGAAGATAAGGCTATCTGCCACACATTGATAAAGGCAGGCACCCCCTATTTGTGGTTTGATGTGGGGACAAATGACCACGTTTCATATGAACCCACATGGGAGGATTGGGGTCGGCTCCAGGATGCGGTGAAAGATTGCCTGGACAGTCTTTGCAAACCGGAAGAACCCCAACCCGTGCCTGCTCCAACGCTGGTGTATATCTGCGCCCCGCTCCGGGGCGATGTGGAACGCAATATTGAATTTGCCCGCCAGCGGGCCCGGGAAGTGTTCCAGGCTGGGGAGGTCCCCATCTGCCCCCACCTGATGTTCCCGCCCATCGCCGACCCCGGAAACCCGTCTGAGGATCAGGCCGCCCGGGACATAGGGCTTCGGCTGGTGGCGCTATGCCAGCAGGTCAATGTCTATGGCGGCATATGTACGCCGGGGATGCAGGCAGAGATCGACCTTGCCCGGAAACTGGGTATCCCGGTCAGTTTCATGGAAGGGGATGTTGGTTATGAGGAGAAATGAGCGAGTGATGTTCAACGGGAAAAATGTTTTGTCGCAGGATGACTTCGACTATTCCGCAGTACATATCGGCGGCTATGTGGAGCAGGCGGTGGTGGACAACGCCATGGATTGTCTGCCGCCGGCCTGTATGGGGCCGCGCTGCTCCCAGATGGGGGAACCCTGCAGCGAGCGGGTAGACCCCGATACTGGGAAATGGCGCATGACCTACCATACCTTCAAGAGGGTGTCCGCCAGCGGGCCGGATGAAGTTTGGCAGTATTGCGGCCGGTGCTTCTGCGGGGAGAATGTAGAGCGTGGCATCCTGCCCACCCTTGTGAATGGGGGAATACCGGGATGATTGATACACAGCCCACCACCTGTAACCTCTGCGGGGGCAAGGTCATTCTGTGCAGCAATGCCCGCGTCTACCATGGCCGGGAGTATGGGAGCGGCCGATGCTACTACTGCCTCAGCTGCGGGGCCTATGTGGGGACGCACAAACCACGGCCCAAGGAGGCCATGGGGTTACTGGCCGACGAGCCTATGCGAAAGGGAAAGAAGCTGTGCCATGCCCTGTTCGACACGCTGTGGCAGGGCAAGGAGCACGCAAACCAAGAGCGGAGTAAGGCCTACCGCTGGCTGGCCAGGGAAATGGGGATTCCCATAGAGGACTGCCATTTCGGTCACTTTGATATCCACCAACTCCGGCAGGCATACCGGATATTGCGGCAGCGGTGCGGGGATCCGCCCTGCTAATTTATAAAGGAGGAAATCTTTATGGAACAGGAAGAACTGACAAGATTGTGCAATCAAACAAAAGACAAGGGCTATATCAAGTTTCTCATGGATGAGGGCTGGAAGTGTAAAGATGAGGCGGACGCCCAGGTTCGGTATGGCCGGCTGCGAAAGGCCATGGATGGTATTCCTCTGACCTTGGAGGAATTTACCGCCGAGCTGGAGGCTGGGCCTGCGGATGTGCTTGCCGAACAGCTTTATAACGCGTTGATCCCGCTGGTGACGAAAGGGGCGCTGACAGCCCTTGACCTCTATCAATATGCCAGATTCCGCTGGTGCAGGAACCACCCGGAGGCTGTGATAGCCTGTCAGACTGGTCCCCGCACCTGGGAAGTCAACACCTGCGGCGAGGAGTACCAGGAGGAGCAGGCAAAGCTGCGGATCAATTCCGTGTGGGGGGTTGAGGCCAGCCGGATTCAGTTCCAGGGCACACCTTACTATGACGCCACGGACTGGAATTTCATCCGCTTCCGTTGTGGGCCTTATGACTGGCTCATGAAAGATGGAGAGCTGTATCAAATCTACGAATGAAAAGGCGGGCGGGGGTTCATGGAACCTCCGCCCGTTCTGCGTTTACGGTTACTGGGTAGCATTCTCCAGCCCCCATCACCATTACTTTGAAAATACCATTTGATTTTTTTGCGCTGCTCGTATATAATGGAAAGTAGGGAAATCCCTATTCCCCATACTTTAAGGAGGTGACGATGGTATGTCAGCGAACGCTTTTGTAGACAACGCGAAGGTCATGGCCAAAGGGCAGGTTACCATTCCAAAGGATGTCCGGGCCGTGCTTGGCGTGGCGAGCGGAGACCGCATCTCTTTTATTGTCGAGGGCAATACGGTGCGTATCGTCAATTCTGCGGTCTACGCAATGCAGATGCTTCAAAGCGAAATGGCCGGAGAAGCGGCTCGTACTGGCCTCGCATCCGATGACGACGTTATGGCACTTGTCAAGGAGCTCCGAAGCGAGGACGAAAACGCATGAGGGTTTTGATTGACACAAACGTCCTTATATCTGCGGCGCTGAGTGCGAACGGCGTGCCTTTTCAGGCATATGTAAAAGCGGTTTCCTACCCTAATGACGGCCTGATCTGCGAGCAGAACGTAGAAGAAATGAAGCGGATATTCAACAAGAAATTTCCGGCACGTCTTGCGGCGCTGGACAGGTTCCTCTCGGCGGCTTTGCTGACATTGGAATTGGTGCCCATCCCAACAGATGAAGAAGCGTCGGAATCGCGGATCAGGGATGTAGATGACCGGCCAATTTTACGGGCGGCGATTAAAGCTAAAGCAGATGTTCTGCTCACCGGGGACAAGGATTTTTTGGAATCCGGCTTGGAGAATCCACGGATCATGATGCCGGCTGAATTTCTTAATATGGACTGACCTGTATGCAAAAACCCGTGTACTTCGTATGAGTACACGGGTTTTTCTGTTTATTGAACCGCGTCCTTCAACGCCTTGCCGGGCTTGAACACCGGTGCCTTAGAAGCGGGGATTGCCACGGGCTCTTTCGTCCTGGGATTCAGCCCGGTGCGGGCAGTACGCTCCTTTACTTCAAAGGAGCCGAAACCCACCAGCTGTACCTTGTCCCCTGCTTTCATCGCCTCGGCCAGCGTGTCGGTCAATGCGCCCAACGCGGCCTCGCAGTCTTTTTTGGACAGGCCGGACTTCTCGGCCATGGCCGCTACCAATTCTGCCTTGTTCATACGTAAATCTTCCTTCCATCAAAGATAATACCGCGCCATTATAGTCCACTCACTATTAAAATGCAAGTTAATTATCTTTGCACAGCCATCCTTCCGAAAAATTTGATAAAACTGTTGAACAGTACGTATTCCAACTGTATAAGGTCAGTATAAAAGGAGGCTGAACGCCATGTTAATTGTCAGCGCCAGTGATAAAATGTAAAAAAACGCCGAGGAAAAAAGAGGCTTCGGTAGAAAGAGTGGTCGGGTCAGCGGTTAGGGAGAGTGGGATGAA
>CAJUQN010000147.1 GCA_910588625.1 uncultured Oscillospiraceae bacterium | reverse complement strand
AGAACTCCCAGATCAGCCACAGGTGGGAAAAGCCCTCGATGCCCCGCAGGGCCTCCGGGACCCGGTAGGGCAGCTCAAACACCACCGTGGAGTGCAGATCCTCCACCAGCCCCGCCTGACGGGGCACGCCGAACTTGGCGGGAAAGTCGGAGCGGATGCGGGCGATGGGCTCCATCAGTCCACGTTGGGGCTGGAGCGCATGGCCAGGATGGTTTTTTCGATAAGCTCATCCAGCTCCCAGCCCAGCATTTCCGCGCCCTGCTGGATGACCTCCCGGGAGCACCCGGCGGCAAATTTCTTGTCCTTGTACTTTTTCTTCACCGACTTGACCTCCAGATCGCTGACGCTCTTGGAGGGCCGCATGAGGGCCGCCGCGCCGATGAGCCCGGTGAGCTCATCGGTGGCGAAGAGCACCTTTTCCATCTGGTGCTCCGGCTGTATGTCCGCGCACTGTCCGTATCCGTGGCTGGCTGTGGCGTGGACGACGGACTCGTCGATGTCCCGCTCCCGCATAAGCTCTTGGCTCTTGATGCAGTGCTGGTCGGGCCATTGTTCAAAGTCCAGGTCGTGGAGGATGCCTACGGCCTCCCAGAAATCGGCGTCCGCACCGTAGCCCAGCTCCTGGGCGAACCAACGCAGCACGTCGCCCACGGTACGGGCGTGCTTGCGGTGGAAGTCGCCCTCGTTAAATTCACACAAAAGGTCCCATGCCTGCTCAGGGGTGGGGATCATGACAAACAGCTCCTTTGTATTGGTTTGCTGAAATCATATACCTGTTTCCGCAGACTGTCAACTCTCTCCCGTTCCGGGCAACTGTCACGCCTTGACGCTCAGGCTCCCGCGTACCCCAGCGGCGGTGAGCTCCAGCTCCTGGAGCGTATAAAGCCCGTTCTGCTTGTTCACCTCCGGCTTGATAGAGGCTCCCAGCCGCTGGAGGCTGACCGCCGCCTCAAACACCCCGGCCTTGGCCCAGCCGTTGGGCGTGCTGAGGGCTACAGAGCGGTACTTCGCCTCAAAGGACGCAAACGCGGCCTGCACGCTGTCGTAGATTTTCTGCACCTGCCCCACCTGGCCCTTGGCCTCCAGGGAAACGCCCACCAGCTGGGCAAAGGAGCTCGCGGTCTCGTTTTTCGCCTCCTGGTAGGAGGCGTCCAGCCTGGCGTTCTGCTCCTGAAGCTCGTACCCGGAACAGCTGGCCCGGATTGCCTGCTTGTGCGCCTCATAAGCTGCGGCCATCAGGTCCACCCCGCCGGTCAACTGGCCCTCCTCATAGTCATCGGGATTGAAGGTCACGCTGACGCTGAACGCTGCGGAGCCCCGATAGTGGAAACCGTTGCAGCCGATGATATTCACACTCCCGGACGCGGTTTGCGTGACCGTCCCATCCTCCGCCACGGTTTCGGTGGTCTTGCCCCCCCAGAGCTTCTGCCAGCTGTCCTCATAGGGCGTGCGCTCCACGTTCAGCTGGACGGCGTTGGAGAAATCCAGCTTTCGCTTCTCAGGCTCAAATTTGGTCATATAGCCAGCATACGCCCCTGTGACGCGGGCAGAGGCGGAATTGATAGACACGTCAGACATGGAAAAGCCTCCTTCAAAAGTAGCAGACGTAAAACAGCGCTGTTTTGTAATCGATATCTACCTTTTATATCGGCAAACGCCGCAGGAACTTAATGTAAAGTGAAATTTTGTGTCAACGGGAATATTCCCGGAAAAGCTGCCGATCCCCCGTTGACTTTCCCGGCGGGAAACAGTACAATACAAGGACTGTCACAAAATATGCTCGGGAGGAGAACCATCATGGACCGTCTGATTTATTTCGATTATGCCGCCACCACCCCGGTGAAGCGGTCGGCCATCCAGGCCATGGTGGATGCCTTGGGACAGTTCGGCAACCCCTCCTCCCGCTATGCGTACGCCCGTCAGGCCGCCCAGCGGGTGAAGGAGGACCGGGAAACCGTGGCCAAAGCATTTGGCTGCGCTCCCGCCGAGCTGTTTTTCACTTCCTGCGGCACCGAGGGGGACAACTGGGCCATCCGCCGGGGGGTGGAGCTCAACCATCGGAAGGGCAGGCACATTGTCACCACCGCCATCGAGCACGCCGCTGTTCTGGAAACCTGCAAGGACCTGGAGCGCCAGGGGTACGAGGTTACCTACCTGAAGCCGGACCGGGCGGGGCGGATCGCCGTGGAACAGCTCGCCGCCGCCCTGCGGCCCGACACGGCGCTGGTGTCCATGATGCTGGTGAACAACGAGACGGGCGTGGCCCTGCCTGTAGCGGAGTGTGTCAGGGCCGTAAAGGCCTATGACGCCTCCATTCTGTTTCACTGCGACGCGGTGCAGGGCTTCCTGAAAACGCCGGACCCTCTGGTCAAGCTGGGCGCGGACCTGGCGGCCATCAGCGGCCACAAAGTCGGCGGGCCCAAGGGCATCGGGGCATTGTACATTAAAAAAGGCGTCCGCCTGCGCCCATTGCTCACCGGGGGCGGTCAGGAGGAGGGCCTGCGCTCCGGCACCGAGGCCACGGCGCAAATCGCGGGCTTTGCCGCCGCCGTCCGGGCCAATGTGGTGGATTCCGGTCGCCTGGAGCGGGCCGCCGCCATCAAAGAATATACGCTGGAAAAGCTGAAAGCCGCCCTGCCTAAGCTGGAGGTCATCTCCGCCGGGGACGCGCCCCACATCTGCGCCGTCACCCTGCCTGGCTACAAAAGCGAGGTCATCGTCCGGGTGCTGGGGGACCGGGGCGTGTGCATCTCCTCCGGCTCCGCCTGCCACAAGGGCAGGCCCAGCCACGTGTTTGCCGCCATGAACCTTCCTAAACCCTGGCTGGATGGGGCCCTGCGGCTGTCCTTCTCGCCGGACTCCACCCGCGAGGAGGCCGACACGCTGGTCAGTGCCCTCCATGACGCGGCGGGCAGTCTGTTCACGACACTTTCTTAAACCGCGCAAGGCCTTCTCCCTTGGAGAGAGAAGGCCTATCCTAAAACAAGCAAAGGAGCTTCTATATAAAATGTTCAAGCTATTCCAGCGGGAAAAGGGCTTTTACCGCCGCCTATTGGCGCTGGCCCTGCCCATCCTGCTTCAAAACCTCATCACCAACTCCCTGGGCCTGGTGGACACCTTTATGGTGGGCGCCATGGGCCAGGGCCCTCTGGCGGGCGTGACCCTGGCCAACATCCCGGTGTTCGTGGTCCAGCTGATGATGTTCGGCATCCAAAGCGGGTCCTCCGTCCTCATCAGCCAGTACTGGGGCAAGGGAGACCGGGCGGCCATCAACCGGGTCATGGGCATCGGGATGTATGCCGCCGGTTTTATCGGGCTGGCCTTCGCCCTCATCATGGGCTTCCTGCCCAAGCAGTTTATGAGCCTGTTCGGTAATGACGCCCAGGTCATTGCCACCGCCGCCCGGTACGCCCGTATTGTGGGCTGGTCCTATTTCTTTGACAGCTTCGTCCAGGTCTATAATGGCGTTCACCGGGCCATGGGCGACCCCAAGCGGGGCTTGTACATTCTGGGCGTGTCCATGGCCTGCAACACCTTCCTTAACTGGGTGTTCATCTTCGGCAACCTGGGCGCGCCTCAGCTGGGCGTGGAGGGTGCGGCCTTGGCCACCCTGCTGGCCCGGGTACTGTCCTGCGCGATCGCCATCGGCTGGGCGGTGATGGACAAGAACTTCCGCATCGACCCCGCTCTGCTGTTCCGGCCCGGTGGGGAGATGATCCGCCGGTTCGTCCGCTTCGCCACACCCGTGATGTGCAACGAGACCTTCTGGGGCCTGGGCTCCTCTCTGTTCCCCACTATCATGGGGCATATGGCCGGCTCTGAGGTGATTTTGGCCGCCTACGCCATCGCGGGCAACATCACCAACCTATGCACCGTAGGCGTGTTCGCCATCGCGGGTACCGCCGCCATCCTGGTGGGGCAGGAGATCGGCTTGGGCAACGCGGACAAGGTGTACTCCCTGGGAGCCCTGCTGGACGCGCTGGCCTTCCTGTTCGGCCTGGCGGCGGGTCTGGTGTTCCTGGCTTTGCTCCACTGGTTCATTATTCCGGTGCTCTACCCCATGTTCAAGCTGAGCCCGTCCGCGGGAGACATCTGCACCATGATGCTGACCATGGTGTTCTGCATCCTGCCCCTGCGGTCCTTCGACACCACCAACATTGTGGGGGTGCTCCGGGGCGGCGGAGATGTGCGCACGGCCACCATCATCGACCTGGCCCCCCTGTGGGTGGTGGCCATCCCCCTGGCCGCTCTGGCGGGACTGGTGCTCCAGGCGGGCATCTTCTGGGTGTACCTGGCTATGATGAGCGAGAGCATCGTGAAAAGTCTGGTGGGCTTTGGGCGGTTCCGGACCGGCAAATGGGTCCGGGACGTCACCGTTCCCAATTTCTAAGCGTGAACGGGGGCCTCCCTGCGGTGGCCCCCGTTTTTTATTCCCCTTTGTACTTTTTCCTGGTGGCGATGCCGCCCCGGATGTGGCGCTCCGCCTTGTTTTCGTTGAGGATGGACTTCACCTGCTCGTACAGCCCCCGGTTGATGGAGGGCAGGCGTTCACTGAGGTCTTTGTGTACAGTTGATTTGCTGATACCAAAGCGGGTGGCGGCGGCCCGGACGGTGGTCTTGTTCTCGATGATGTACAGCGCCA
>CAJUQN010000146.1 GCA_910588625.1 uncultured Oscillospiraceae bacterium | reverse complement strand
TCCTGTTTCCTTGACTACAGCTTCTCTCCTTTTACACAGATTTTTCTGCCGGGCCTGTTGGAGACGGATACCGGATACCTGGGGCTTGTTCAGATACATGTCAATTCCCTCCTGCCGAAAAAGCGTTCCAAGAATCATCCCTTGACCAGGCAGGAGCGTAGAAATAACCGTGAGATTTCAAGAAAACGTATCTTTGTTGAACATGCCATCCGTTTTGTCAAAAGGTTTCGTATCCTTTCCGAGCGTTACCGCAACCGGAGAAAGCGCTTTGCTCTCCGCTTTTCCTTGATTGCTGGTATCTGCAACTTTGACCGCTTTGCTTAATTTCGCAAGAGGTCTAATACTTCAACCGTTCTAAAAGCACAGTTGCCGTAGGCTAAAAAGCCTACGGCAAAATTATTTTCCCTCCGCCTCCAGCAGCCAGTCCGTCGTCACGCCCAGCGCCCCGGCAATGGCCCGCAGTTCAAAGTCCTGTACCATCCGCAGTCCGTTTTCAATCCGGCTGATGCAATCCCGCTCCAGGATAACGCCGCTCACCTGCACCCGCGCCGCCAGGTCCGATTGCGTACACCTTTGGCGCGTCCGCTCCTGCCGTATCCGCTCGCCCGACACGTTCCGCTGGCCGTTGTAGTTAAACGCTTTCACCCTTCCACCTCCAAATTTGTTCGGTGTTCGCCGCCGCGTTCTCGCCCACCTTGCGGATAAGCACGACGATATAGGCGGTCAGCACGGGGACCGCCGCCGTGATAGTACACGTTGTATTCATTGATTTTCTCCAGGATGTAGTTGTCGCTAATCATGTTTTGGCTCCTCTCTTAGCCGAACAGCTTGCTCAAAGCGTCCGGGTCAAATTCCAGGATGTTTTCAATATCCTCCGCCGGGACATACGGCGTCAAATACTGAAGGACATCCAGCGGGCGGAGGATTGGATTAACTCTTATCCCCGCCGGGTGCTGGGCTGGCAATCTGCCGCCGCCGCTATGAGGGAGTGTCTGGCACAAGCCGCCTAAATTGAACTTGAATTTCTTTCCAGTCGAGACGCCGTGAAGGCCTTCGACAGCTTTGCTATGGTCATTTTATGGTTAAACTGCACAAATAGCGGCACTCCGTTTTGTGCGGAGTGCCGTTTTGTTCCTGTTTACTGCAATTTATTCTTGACATTTAGGGAAAGTTCCCCCCCTTCCCTTTTTCATTCAAGTTCATTTATGCCTTCCACGGGCGCTTTTTCTCCGTCCATCCCTTGCCGCGCCAGTAGCTCACGTCCGCCTCGTTCCACCCATGCTTCTGCATTT
The DNA here is from genome assembly GCA_910588625.1 of uncultured Oscillospiraceae bacterium. GTDB lineage: Bacteria > Bacillota > Clostridia > Oscillospirales > Oscillospiraceae > Enterenecus. The sequence goes on along the minus strand of CAJUQN010000146.1, from coordinate 3,352 downwards.
GGCGCATCACGCTGAAGATGAATTTTGTTTTCAAGGACGGCCTGACACAGCCCTGACCCGCCTTGATTTTCCGAGCCAGGCTGCCGAGCTTCTTTTCAATGCTCTTCTTCTTTTTCTCACTGACCCGTTCCCACGATGTTTCCATCACCGCGACCCCATATCGGTAGGTTTTTGCAACACCCCAGAAAAACATACTGTCAGCCATATCCCGGTTGGTGCTTTTCATTCCGGCCCCGGCCGCTGTCGAGATGCAGACAGCTTGTTTTGAGAACATTTTCTCCTCCGGCCGGTGCACCATCCAGCGCCAGCCGTAATGGTCAAGAAAGGCCTTCATAGCCCCTGCGGCGTGGTAAACGTACACAGGACTTGCCAAAATCAGCACGTCGGCGCTGTCCATAGCTTCTGTAATTGGAGCCAGCTTTTCAAAATGGGGGCATTTTTTCTCGGATTCACAAAAGCAGGCCGTACAGCCCACACAAAACTCCCCAAAGTCCCTCGGCAAAAAGAACTCTGTAACTTCACCGCCCAGCTTTTCCGCCAATGACCGCACGATATGGCAGGTGGAGCCTTGATGGCTTTGGCCGTGAATGATCGTTATGTTCAATCAAACCTCCGCTTTCTGTTATACATTAAAGCGGAACAAAATGATGTCCCCATCCTGCACCACGTACTCCTTGCCCTCGGAACGGATGAGTCCCTTTTCCCGTGCCGCGGCCATGGAGCCGCAGCTCTTCAAATCTTCAAAGGCCACCGTCTCCGCCCGGATGAACCCCCGCTCGAAATCAGTGTGGATCTTACCAGCCGCCTGGGGGGCCTTGGCGCCCCGGGTGATGGTCCAGGCCCGGCACTCGTCCTCGCCAGAGGTCAGGAAGGAAATCAGCCCCAGCAGGGTGTAGCTGGCCTTGATAAGCCTATCCAAACCGGACTCGGCAATGCCCAAATCCTCCAGGAACATGGCCTTCTCGTCGGCGGGCAGTTCGGCAATCTCTGCCTCCAGCTTGGCGCACACCGGAATGACCTGTGCGCCCTCCGCCGCGGCCCGCTCAGTGACCTGACCGTAATAGGGCACCCCCGACGGGTCCGCAAAGCCGTCCTCGTCCAGATTGGCGGCGTAGATGACGGGCTTGAGGGACAGCAGCTCGCTGGTGGCGATGAGGTCCGCGTCCTCCTTGTCCACCTCGGCCAGATAGGAACGGGCGGATTTGCCGTCGTTCAACCAGTCCCGCAGGCCCTCGAACACCTCGGCTTCGTGGTTGAACTTCTTGTCCGCTTTCGCCGCCTTCCGGGCCTTGTCGATACGCCGTTCGGCCATCTCCACGTCGGACATAATCAGCTCCAGGTCGATAATATCCATGTCCCGGATGGGGTCGGTGGAGCCCTCCACATGGATGACGTTCTCATCGTCAAAACACCGCACCACATGGACGATTGCGGCACACTCCCGGATGTTGGCCAGGAACTTATTGCCCAGGCCCTCCCCCTTGGAGGCGCCCTTCACCAGTCCGGCGATGTCCACAAACTCCACCACGGCGGGAGTAGTCTTTTTCGGCTTGTAGAAGTCGGACAACCAGTCCAGGCGGCTGTCCGGCACGGCCACCGTGCCCACGTTGGGGTCAATGGTGCAAAAGGGGTAGTTGGCGCTCTCTGCGCCTGCGTTGGTGATAGCATTGAACAGAGTGGACTTTCCCACGTTGGGGAGCCCCACGATGCCTAATTTCATATATCCTCACAACTCCTTTGTTTTCAACGGTTTCCAAAACGTCTACGCCATTTCTACGCCATTTTACTCTTTAGACGGGACGATTTCAAGAGGAAACCATCTTGATATTGTTGGCTTCAAACTGCTTTACGGCCTTGGACAGAGAATCTTCCGTCACGTGTACGTAGGTGTCCATGGTGGTCTGTATGCTGGAATGGCCCAGCAGCTTTTGCAGGACTTTCGGCTGCATACCGCCCTCAATGGCACGGGTGGCATAGGTGTGACGGAGGGTGTGCATGGAGAAGGGCGGAATGCCAGCGGATTCGCACAGCTTGTATAGATGCGTGTCATAGGAACTGTTCTTGTTCGGCATCCCGGTGCGGAAATTGATGAACACCAAATCACGCATAACGAGAGAAGCACTTTGACCCGTCCGGCGGTCTGTGTAGGTCAGCACCTGGGACAATTCTTCTGACATTTTCCGGGCTTCCCGCACGCTGTAGAGTTCTTGAAGGATGCTGTACGCCCGGTTGGTCAGCGGGATCGTCCGATAGCTGGTCTGGGTCTTGGGCGGGCCAGCCCTCCAAGTGTGCTGATTGTGGCGGAACTCTAACGTTTTGTTCACGGTCAGCGTCCGGGCCTCCCAGTCGATAGCGTCCCAGGTCAGACCAATCAGTTCCCCCGTCCGCAGCCCGGTTTCCAGAATCAAAGCGTACTGTTGGTAGTTGTGGGACGATTGAGCCGCTTCCAGGAACCTGGCCTGTTCCTCCACGGTCAGCACACGGTGGTCGGAGGGCGCACGGACGGGCTTCGTATAGCGAACGCCGTCCATGGGGTGTTTCCCGATAATATCGTTCATGACAGCTACCCGGAACATGGTCCCCATGGCAATGTACGCCTGACGGATGGTTGACCCGGCGTATACCGCCATCATTCGGTTCAATATCATCTTACAGTGCATAGGCTTTACATCTGCCATACACATTTGACCGATTACGGGCTGGATATTCCGCTCGTACCGCTCCTTATAGTTCCTCCTAGTGTTGGGGGACAGGTCGCAGATGATGTTATCGAACCAGTAGTTGAACCAGGAATCAACGGTCATAGTCGATGTGGGGCCGAGGCCACAGTGCATATCCTCGTATTTGGCGTCTGCCAGCCAATTCCGGGCCTCGGGCAAGGTGTCAAAATACTTTTCTATCCGCTTGCCAAGTCTTGTGACGTACCTCGCCGAATATTTTTTATCCTTCCGCTGAGACAGCCCCTTTCCGCATTCTCTGCCTTTCAGGTCTTTTCCCATGCTCAAAGCTCCTTCCTGTGATGGTGGCGGGGAAAGAGCCTGATATAACTACCGTAGTATATCATATCGGCTCTTTCCCCGCAACTGTTGAAATGCTAAATTACAAGCTGGTGGCTGATAAAGTCCTCGAAGGCTTTTCGCTTCACCAATTTTTTAGTGCCCACATATAGGGCAAACGGGCAATTCGGCTGTCGTAGCAGGCTGTGAATCTTTGTGGTGCCGATGTTGCTGTACTCCGCCGCTTCAAGGACGGTCAGCGTCATCTTCTGCGGGATCGGAACCCTTTCTTCCATAATCAATTACCTCGTATAATAAGATTTGCAGACGATTTATAGTGAGTCTGCTTAGTTCAC
>CAJUQN010000145.1 GCA_910588625.1 uncultured Oscillospiraceae bacterium | reverse complement strand
CTGGACAATCCACACTGACATGAATATTCTTCCTTTCGGCGTTCAGCAGAATACCACCCAGCGCCTCCGCCAAGGTATCATAAAGCGGCTGTATCTTTCTGTCCAGTGAAATGACGCCCGTTTCCAGGCGGGAGGTCTTAATCATAGCCTGCATAAGAAAATCCAGCTTTTCAAGCTGACCGCTGGACGCATGTAAAAATTCCTGCCGCTTTTTCTTTGACACAGGCTGTTCCAGCAGCGTGGCATTTATCATTTTGAGATTGCTGACCGGCGTTTTCACCTGATGGGATATGTCTGAGATCAATTCCTGCAAATCGGCCCGTTCTTTTGCTACACTCTCCCGGTTCTCCCGCATGACTTCATAGAGGCGGGCCAGCCGATGATTGATTTTGTAAAACAGATTTTCTTCTTCGTTAGTTTGCGGCGACGGTGCTGCGCCATCCAGCATATCGTCTATCGTCCGGCACAGGTTGTTCGAGAATAAAATCAACTTGTGTCGGAGAACGGCCATAAAAGCGGCAACGCAGGCAAGCACCAGCACAGCGAACAGCAGGACCAGCCAGACAACTGCCGGATTTCCGGTCAGGAGAACAGCCGCCGTGGTGGCAACAATGGAGACCGCACCTAAAAAAGCAGCGCCCACCGCACAGGCACGGTTAATGGAAAATTTTTTACCATTCACTTTTTCAGTCCCCCAATCCACATATAGCCCATGCCATAGACAGTCTTGATATATTGCAGGCCGTCAATTTCGATCTTTCGCCGGATGCGGCTGATTGCAACGGTCAAGGCGTGCTCATCCACAAAGTTTTCGTCTGCGTCCCACAGCTTTTCAAGAAGTACCTGCCGGGTCAACACAACCTGCGGATTTCTTACCAGAACCTTTAGCAAACGGTATTCCATTGGCGTGAAAATGATTGGCTCGCCCGCAAGGGTGGCGGTCATTTCCGAAAAATTGATGGACAGTGTACTATCCGTATAGCAATCACCGCCTGTCTGCTTCTGGATACGGGTCAGCAGCGCCGAAACCTTTTTGCGGAATACGCTGATTGGGAACGGCTTCGTTACATAATCGTCTGCTCCCAACTCAAATCCTTTCAGCATATCGCCCTCCATATCGTTTGCTGTCAGAAAGATTACCGCAGTATCAGGACGTCGCTCCTTGATCTTCTCACATAAATCAAACCCGTTTCCGTCAGGTAGATTGATATCCAAAACAATCAAATCATAGTTCTGTGCCTCGCAGAAAGATACTGCCGCCGCCTTTGTCATAGCGGCATCCACAGTATAACCAGCCGCAGAAAGATTGTAGCAAAGTGTATTGTTCAGAAGTCCATCATCTTCAACCACTAAAAGTTTCATAGCATCACGCCCTTTCCTAATCAGGATAGCACAGAAATGTTACAGAAATCTCACAAGGTTTTTCAAGGTACAGTTTAATTTTACGGAAAAGCGGTGAATGAATCAACTCCAAGATGCGTAGCGGTTGAAGATGGACGGGAATTGTACCATGATAGTACCAACGTAACAACTCAGGATAGGCGCCTGTCGGAAGAACGAAGCGTACAATGACAGGCGTTCTGAGAGCCAAGCGCAAGACATATTATTTGCTGTTCTTATGGAAGGTGAAAACGGCCAGTGGCGGCAAAAATCTGAAAGCACCGGCAGGCAGGTACCGCGGCCGCTAAAACATGGCTCCTCCCAGCCAATGGCAAAGCCATCGGCTGGGAGGAGCTTTTTGTTTGGCCGACCCATACCTGGGGCTTTACCGGAAAATCAAATCCTGTCCCGGAAATACCCTTCCGCAAAGTAGAGGGCGCCCGCCGGATTGTGGGCCAGCACTCGGTCATTGGTAATCACCGTAGTTGTTATGGCCTGCGCCTTATCCCGTCCCCTTCATTTCCTCTACCCACTGCTTCACCCGCCGGGCCATCTGGGCCATATCCTGGTTGGTGATCCACACCACGCTGCTCCCCCCTTTGGCGTCTCCAAGCTCAAAGCGGAGGTACCCCCGGCTCAGCGACGGTTCCTTCATGACCACGCTGCGCACGTCCCCCGCGGAAAAGCTGCCCCTTCCGTGGGTCAGAAGCTGGTACAGCCGCCCAAACCAGCCTGTCCGTCCGATTACCACGCGGCGGTTATCCAGTAGATAGATCTGTCCGTTTTTCCCTTTTAGCTCATAGCATACGTCTGCCATTTACCGTATCCCCTTTCGTCGATATGGCCGCGTCCATCCCGTCAGTCGATCCGGAATACCCGCCGCGCATTGCCGCAGAAAATGGCGCGGCGCTCCTCCCCGGTCAGCTCCGCCCCCTGGATCAGCCTGATCGCGTCCCCCGTCCGCCCCCAGGGGGCATCGGTCCCAAACAGCACGCGGGACGGTCCGATCTGGCGTACCCGCCGGGAGAACTCCTCCGGGGACATCCGCTCAGCCATCAGCGCCGTGTCCACATAGACCGGGAGGGAGCACAGCAGGGCCATCTGCTTTTTGTCCAGGACTCCTCCGCCCATGTGGGCGCACACCAGGGGTGCGCCCTGAAAACAGTCGGCCACCCTGGCCACCGCCTCCGGCCAAACCCAGTGATCCAGAGAGCGTACGGAGCTGCCGCAGTGGACCACCGTCGCCATACCCAGCGCCCCGATGCGCCGGTAGAGCGGCCGGCAGCGGTCGTCATCAAAATCAAATTTCTGGTGTCCGGTGTGGAATTTCACCCCCGGGACGCCCAGGGCGTGGAGGCGTTCCACCATTTCCAGCGCGTCAGGCGCGAAGGGGTGCACCGAGCCCAGCGCGCATATCCCGTCCCCCCTGCAGTCCAGGACGAAGCGGTTGACCGCGCTCATCGTATCCGGCCGGCTTGCCATGTGCAGGAGGACGCTTTTGGATATGCCATATTCTTTTTGGCGCGACCGCTCCCCCGCCAGGGTGCCGTCCCCCCCGGCCCCGGTCGCCATCGCCACAGATCCCACGGCCCGTCTGGCCAGATGGTCGGGAAAACAGTGGACATGGGCGTCAATCAGCTGCTCTTCCACATCTTCTCACAGTCCTTCCCCTGCTCAAAATGACAATTCCAGCACGGACGTTTCCCCCTCTGCGGCAGGAAGCGCCTGCCAGCCCGACCCCAGCCGCTGCTTCGGCCCCTTCCATAAGGCTATAAACTCAGGCAGGTCCCCCAGCTGCTGTAAAGAGCCCTGCTCTGTCCGGTAGTGGATCGGGGCGGCAAACCGGGGGCGAACCTCCCGGATCACCTGGACCGCCTGGGCCGCGCCGATGGTGAAAACACCCCCCACCGGCGTCAGCAGCAGGTCAACGCATGTCAGGAAGCTGCGCAGCTCCGGCGTAAGCGGATGCCCCAAATCACCTAAATGGGCCACGGTAACACCGTCCACGGCGACCTTGTATACCCGAACCTCCCCACGCTGGGCGCCGTGCTGCCCATCGTGGAAGGCGAGCGCCCCCACAATTTGAAAGTCCCCCACCTGGACGGACCCCAGTTCCTGAACGACCTGCCCACCCGGCGCCAGTGCGCCCACCCCGCTGTGGTCCTGGTGGCTGTGGCTTACCGTAACCGCCGTGGGCCGCAGGGGCGGCAGCGGGTAGCCGTATTGCGCCTCCGGCGGGTCCATCATCAGCAGCTGCCCGCTGGCGGCCCGCAGGGCCACGCAGGCGTGGCCGAAATACTGCAGTTCCATTCCCATCCCTCCAGCAAAATTTTTTATTCCGTTTTCCAAAAGTAGTTCGCTGTGAAAACGGCAATGACCGGGGAGGGCCGCTCCCCGGTCATTGGATCGTATCGGTCAGCCGCCTAGCGGAATAAAGACGGCCATTCCAACCACTACCGCCACACAGGCCAGGACGTTAAATACAATATTGACCTTGGTATAGTCCTTGAAACGGTAGCCGCCCTGCATAGTCATGGTGATAACCGAAGCGCCGATGGGAGTCGAATAAGGCATATTCGCACCCCAGACCACGGCCACCACAAAGGGCATGGCGTTGAGCCCCAGCATCCCCGCAACCGTGATGGCAATGGGGGTCAGAATCAGGGCAGTGCCGATATTGGTCATGATGTTGGTCATAATCGTGGCCAGCACACAGAAGATGGCCAGATACAGGATGCCGGGGGAATTGGAGCCCAACAGCTCCACGCACTTGTTGGCGATCAGGTCCGCCGCGCCGGAGGCCTTCACGCCTGCCGCAAAGCCCACGCCGCCGGCGATGACGCCCAGCGTATTCCAATCGGTGGTTTCCCACATACGCTTGACGCTGATGCAACCGGTCATGCACACCAGCATGGCGCCCAGCAGGCCCACGACCGCGATATTCTGCCAGCCCACAATCGTAAGGGCGATACAGACCACCAGGATCACCAGGGGAAGCCACATTTTGATGCTCTCGGGATTAGCCTCGACCAGCTCGGCAGGTTTCGCTTTGTCCTCAGCGGCCTCTACCTCGTCCGGGTCGGGGAAATCAAAAGATTTCTCCTGGATCTTGTAGCCAAAAAAGAAATACCACAGCAGCATCAGCACCACCACCGCGATGCCGGGCGGGAACAGCGTCCACATACCCATAGGCTCTATGCCGTAGTCAGGCAGCAGGGCATTAATGGACAGCTGGGTGGTGGACCCGATCAGGGTACAGCCTCCGCCTACCACCGAGGCGATCCCCACACCCATGTAGAGATTCTTTTTCTTGAACTTCCCATTGGAGCTGGCCGCCATGGCGGCAGCGATGCTCATGAAGATAACCACCACACTGGTGTTGGACAAGAACATTGAAAATATAGCGGCCAACGCCATCAAAACAATCAGGGTGCCCTTTTCCCCGAAGCGGAACAGGCCCATCAGTTTTTTCCCTAGATGGTGTCGTCAATAAACGAGGAGCCAAATGGCAATACAACGAATTTGG
>CAJUQN010000144.1 GCA_910588625.1 uncultured Oscillospiraceae bacterium | reverse complement strand
TCCGCCAATGTCAAGCACGGAACAAAAATTAAATGTAAATAAACTATGAACACTTCCGAATGGTTTCAACTGCGGGACTACTCGACCTCAGTATCAAAACACTTGGCATATCTGCTAATTAAATCTTCCAGCGCGGTGTGCCCGTTCTCGCAAAGTCGGTTCAGGTTTGTTTCATTTACAATGCCGGTGTCGTGAATCAGAATACCCAGCAGCCGAAGGGCTTCAAAAACCGCTCGTCTGTAATGGTACTCCATTTCACGTCGGTACAGCCACCGGAGATTTCCGTTACAATCTCCCGAATGTTTTTGAGCGTCTACCATTAGGCTGAGTGATGCGAGGATACTGCAAACCCGGTCCTGATAGGCGGCTTCTGTCGTATCGGCAAATCTAATATCCATGGTATTTCACCCCAATTTTATACGGATTAAGGGCCTCTCCGTCCAAGTTCTTGGATGGAGAGGCCCCTGCTTGGGACTATCTGTAATCTGTCCTGCTTGTGTTCACCAACTCACGCAGTATCTCGGTGGCCGTCTGTGGCACAGCGCCGTCAGCACAGACCACCTCAACAAACTGATCTTCCAGCCAGCGCAGATAAGCGTCCGTCCTTCCAACATCCCGCCCCAAGCGGGAGAGGTCTGCTACCAGCAGAAGGTCGATTTTCCCATCAGCCACCGCACCGGAAACCTCGGCCAACCCACGGCGGGAGAAGTCTAACCCGCTGGCCTGTTCAGCAGTCGTGCCCACAACCTTAAAACCGTGCGCTTCCGCATATGCCTCCAGACTGGCCTGTTGAGCCGCCAGCGCGTGTGCGTCAGGGTGTGCGACCCTGCAATAAATCCAGGCTCTTTTATTCTCCATCCTGATGATCTCCTTGCAAATCAAGTATCAGCTTTTTCAGCTCGTCCCGGTAATTCCAGACGGTTTCAATTCGCCCGCCAGGGTGGATGTGGACCTCTTTCAAAACATCCGCCACAATCTCATCGGTAATTTCCTCTACCTCCTGATACTTTCCAAAGGCAGAAACAAAACCGTTCCGCAAGCTACCGTCCGTGTCCATATTCTCCAGCGAGGCCTCCAACTCGGTGATCTGGACAGCGGCATCGTCCCGCTGTTTTGCGGCGGCGGCTTTTGCGGTGAGATATTCCGCCTTGCTGATCTCGCCCAATGCAAAGGATTCATAGAGGCCGCTGACCTGCTGGGAAAGCCGCTGGTGTTTCTCCCGCAGTCCCGCGAGTTTTTTCCTCGTGGCGGTAATATCCTTTTTCCGGCCCTGGCACTGTTCCTCCCATAACCGTCTCAGTTCCACCGCTATCAACGCCTGCATACGAAGCCCTTCGGACACAGTATCCAGAACGTCCGCTTCGGGTATCCTCACCCTGCAAGTATAGGCGGAATTCATGCGAGAAGTACGGCACACGAAATACGGCGCTGACCCCTGTACCCGACTCATGGCATAGCCGCAGGTTGCACAGCGGACTTTCTTCTGCAAGGGATGCCTATGATTTTTGACCGCTCCGCATTCCAAGGCTCGTATTGCCGCTTGTGCGCGGTCAAATTCTTCCTGAGTAACAATACCCTCATGGGTATCGTCTACAACTATCCAGTCCTCACGGTCAACCCGAACCACATGGGCATGACCGATCCGGTCACGAGTATGCTTTCCATAGACAATCCTGCCAACATACCGTTCATCCCGCAGGATGCCGTAAATCAGACTGCCCGTCCAAAAGTTTTCGTCAAACAGATTGTTCCATTTGGTGCGGGTACACCCAGCCGCCCGCTTGTAAAGCATGGGAGTAGGTACGCCCTCCGCGTTGAGCTGCCGTGCAAGCTGTTCCTTCCTCTGGCCGTCCGCCGTCATGCGAAAAATACGCCGCACCGTCTCCGCCGCCTCCGGGTCTATCACAAGGCGGCTTCTGTCAGCCGGGTCCTTGACGTAACCATAGGGAGCAAAAGGGGAAAGAAAGTCTCCCTGCTGGGCACGGAAACGCTTTGCGCTCCGCACCTTCCGGGACAGGTCCCGGCTGTATAGGTCGTATATGAGGGCCTTAAAGGAGGTTTCCAGGCTGTCAATATCGGCTGGCCGGATGCTGTCAAAGCCATCATTGACGGCGATAAACCGCACTCCCAGGAAGGGGAATACGCTGGAAATGTAGTTGCCGACTGTAAGATAATCACGGCCAAACCGGGATAAATCCTTCACCACGATACATTGGATTTTCCCCGCCCGCACCTGGGCGATCATTGCTTGAAAGCCGGGACGCTCGAAGTTTTTGCCGCTCCATCCGTCATCACAGAACTCGACTACATGGGAATCCGCCAATTCCGGGGTGCGGCTGATAACAGCGTCCAGCAGGTTTCTCTGGTTCGTGACGCTGTTGGATTCGATCTTCCCGTCTTTTCCTAAATCAACGTCCTCAGCAGACAACCGGATGTATTTAGCGGTCACGCCGGTCATGCGGACACCGCCTCTCCCTCTGCCGCCAGCAGCCGGAGCAGGGCATTGTATTCATCCCGGTAACGCAAAGTGATGGATACATGATTCTCTGCGTCAATTTCTACCCGCTCAATCAGGGCGTGGGCCATATCCGCCGTCAACGCCTGTTCTTCCCGGAACTGGCCGCAGGCGGTGAGCCAGGGGTTTTCCATGGTCTGCTGGCGTTCGTCCTTCTGCCGCTGTTCCAGCTCATCCAACCGGGCCTGCGCCCTTTCCATATCGGAGCGGTACTGCCGCTTCATTTCCGTGTATTCCCGCTCTGACATCAGTTTATCAGCGTAATTCTGATACAAGCTGTCATAGAGCATTTCCGCACGGCTTAGGGCCTGCCTTGCAGCAGCGATCTCCCGCTTGACAGCCGCCTCCCGACCCGCCGCTTTTGCTGATGTGCTGTACTGGCGCACCAACTTATCCAAATCCCCAGCCAGTGCGATCTCCTGCTGTAACGTGTCCCAAAGAAGCTCAATCAGCTTCGTCTCATGGAAATACTTCTTTGGGCAGGAAGCAAGATCATTGGAGTGGGTCTGGCAGATGTAAACATAGTAGCGTCTCCCGATACTGCTGTTCACGTTTTTATATCTCACCAGGGGCCGCTTGCAGTCCGCGCAGTAGACCAGCTTTCGGAGAATATTGGGTGTTGCACCCAATCCGTCATATTTTCCCTCTCGCGCATGATAGGTGCTTTTGGCGTCCTCTGCCATCCGCTGAACCGCTTGAAAGGTTTCTTCATCCACCAGAGGTTCATGGGTATTGCGGACGATAATCCACTCGGATTTTGGTACACGGCAGGTCTTTCTGCCCTCAGAAAGCCCGGAGCGTTTCCTTCCCTGCACCATATGACCCAGGTAAACCTCGCTGGACAGTATGTTTTTAACGGAGCATACGTTCCAAATCGCGTTGGCATATCGTTCGGATTTTGAATTACCTTTCAAATAGTGATAGCGGCCAGGAGAGGGGATATTCCGCTCGTTCAGCTTCCGGGCAATATTCTGATAGCTTATGCCGGAGAGCCGCCATTGAAAGATTTCTCGAATCACGGGCGCAATTTCCGGGTCTGGCTCAATGCGGTGGTAATCGTCGGCGCATTTCTGATAACCGTAAATCGCCCAGTTACCGATAAACTCCCCGTTCCGCTGTTTTGCCGCGAATACAGGCAGCAGCTTCCTGGAAATGTCCTTGCTGTAAACCTCGTTGATGATATTTTTCAGCGGCACAATATAGCCGTCCTGGGACCGTTCAGCAGTCAGCGTATCAAAATTATCGTTGACAGCAATAAACCGCACATCCAGAAGTGGGAAAATCCGTTCCAGATAGTTGCCGGTTTCCCGGTAGTTACGGCCAAACCGGGATAAATCCTTGACCACAATGCAGTCCACTTTCCCGGCCCGCACATCCTCCATCAGCCGTTCAAACTCCGGGCGGTCGAAGTTGGTCCCTGTCCGTCCGTTGTCGCAGTAGAGGTCGTAGACCTGCATATCTGGCTGGCTGTCAATGTAGCTCTGAATCAATTCCCGCTGATTGATGATCGTATCCGCTCCGGGCTTTCCGCTGTCCTCCACCGACAGCCGGACATAGCCGCCCGCCTGATATACCCGCTTGGGCTTTTCTGCGGGGGCCGCTACCGGCAGAATGGGATTGACCTTGCGTTTCGTCCTCGCCACCTCAGACCGCCTCCCTTCCGGGAAGGACCGTTTGCCGGAGTAAATCTGTCTGCCACTGAAATTCATCGTGCCAGCGGTAGACAATCTCAACCCTGCGATCACGGAAAATCAGGATGCGCTCAATCAAAGAAACAATCATCGTGCGGTCCAGAGCGTCAATGTTCCGGTACTTGCGAAACTGCTCTATCCAGTCCCGGCCCTCAGAGAGATTGCCCATTTCCCGGTTCATTTCCTCTTGAATGGCCTCGGCCTGTTCCTCTGCCTCGGCGCGGCGGCGGGAGTAGGTCCTTTTCAAGTCTTGGTATTCGTCCCGGTCGATCACGCCGTCAGCAAGGCTTTCATAGAGGGAGCGCAAAAGGGCCTGATTGCGGTCGATTTCTTCCCGCTTCTTCTCCAAACGGCCTTGGAGCTTCCGCACACCCGCCTGCTGAAGTTGGGCCGTGTCGGTCAGCTCCAGCAAATCAGAGAGGTCGATCACGTCCTGAATGTGCTTTTTCAAAGCCTCCAATACAATCTCGTTCAGCACCTCCACCCGCAGGGAGTGAGCAAAGCAGCTCTTTTCGTTCTTGTGGGCAGCGCAGACGTAATAGACATACTTCTTCTTGCCGGAGGAAACCGTCTTGCGAATCATGGCCCCGCCGCACTCGCCGCAGTTCACCATACCGGAAAACTGTTCTACCGCCCTGCCGCTGACACTGGTGCGGGTGTCCAGGGCAAGCACCTTCTGGATCGTCTCAAAGTCGTAGCGGTCAATAATGGCCTCGTGGCAGTTCTCCACCACCGCCCATTCCTCGCGGGGCTTCACCACCAGCCGCTTCACCCGGTAGCTGGGGGTGGTCACGCGCCCCTGCTCCAACACGCCGATGTAGACCGGATTTT
>CAJUQN010000143.1 GCA_910588625.1 uncultured Oscillospiraceae bacterium | reverse complement strand
ACCATGCTCCACCTGCCCGCCATCGCCCACGAGTGCGGCATCGAGCTGGACCTGGATATGTCCAACGAAATTTCCTCCAAGACCCCCAACCTGTGCCACCTGGCCCCCGCCGGGGACACCTACATGGAGGATCTAGAGGGGGCTGGCGGTGTATCCGCCGTTATGATGGAGTTGACCAAGAAGGGCCTGTTGGACACCAGCGTCATGACCTGCACTGGCAAGACCCTGGGCGAAAACCTGGAGGGTGTGGTCAACCGCAACCATGAGCTGATCCGTCCCATTGAGAACCCCTATTCTCAAGATGGCGGCATTGCCGTTTTGAAGGGCAATCTGGCCCCCGAGGGCTGCGTGGTGAAGCGCTCCGCCGTGGCCCCCGAGATGATGAAGCACCAAGGCCCCGCCCGTGTGTTCAACTCCGAGGAGGAGGCCATCGAGGCCATTTACGCAGGGAAGATCGTCGCCGGAGACGTGGTGGTCATCCGCTACGAGGGCCCCAAGGGCGGCCCTGGGATGCGGGAGATGCTCAACCCTACCTCCGCCATCGCGGGCATGGGGCTGGACAAGGACGTGGCCCTCATCACCGACGGGCGATTCTCCGGCGCCACCCGGGGCGCCTCCATCGGCCACGTCTGCCCCGAGGCCGCCCAGGGCGGCCCCATCGCCTTTGTGGAGGAGGGCGACCAGATCACCATCGACATCCCCTCCTGCAAAATCAAGCTGCTGGTGGACGACGACACTCTCGCTGCCCGCAAGGCCGCGTGGGTGTGCCCCGAACCCAAGATCAAGACCGGCTACCTGGCCCGGTACGCCAAGCTAGTGACATCTGCCGCCCGAGGCGCGGTACTGGAGTAAACTGAGGCACAATTTCATCCTGTCTTTGTCGCAGGCAGAGGGACGCTCGGAGGTCTCTCTGTCTGCGGCATCCTTTTTGATCGAGGCCGCTGGAGCGATTGCACAGGATTTCTCCATTTATTTTACAACGCACTATGGAAATCCCTGCCTCAATGTGGTATGCTAAGAATGGATAGTCGCGAACTGAATTACAAACCCCATCAAAAATACACAGTGAAGTGGAGTTTTTGCATTATGAAACAAACGGACCGGACATATGTAGAACAGCTGGAGCAGGAAAACGCTAAGCTCAGAGCTGCCCTTCAGGACGCCCAGGAGGCTAATCAGGCCAAGACCCGTTTTCTGTCCAATATGTCCCACGACATCCGCACCCCTATGAACGCCATCGTGGGCATGACCGCCATCGGCCTGGCCCACATTGATGAAAAGGCCCGGGTTCACGACTGCCTGGACAAGATTCAGACCGCCTCCACCCATCTAATGAGCTTGGTTAACGACGTGCTGGATATGTCCCGCATCGACAGCGGGCGCATGACCCTGGGGGAGGAGGACTTTTCTCTGGCCGACCTGGTCCACGACGCTACCATTATCATTCGTCCCCAGGCCGAGCGGAAGGGGCAGGCCTTCCACGTCCAGATCGGGGACATCCTAGCCGAGAACCTGGTGGGTGATCCCTTGCGTTTGCGGCAAATCATCGTCAATATCGTGGGCAACGCCGTCAAATACACCTCGGACGGCGGGAACATCCAGGTGGATTTTGCCCAACGGCCCGGAACAGAAGGCAAGGTCTGGTTGGACTTCGTGTGCCGGGATACCGGCGTAGGCATGAGCCCGGAATTTCTGGAAAAAATCTTCCTCCCCTTTGAGCGAGTGCAGACCACCGCCAATCAGCAAATTGAAGGCACCGGCCTGGGTATGTCCATCGTGAAAAAGTTGGTGGATGGTATGGGCGGTGACATTGCCGTAGAAAGCCAGGAGGGCAAGGGCAGCTGCTTCACCGTCCATCTGCCTTTGTCCATCTCTGCCCTGGGTAACGGAGCGCCGGCGCTCCCCGTGGGCCACGCGGTACTGGTGGCGGAATCTGAGGACAAATCCGCCCATCAGATTTCTGAGTACCTCAGCCGCGCCGGTCTCATCCCGGTCCATCTGGAGTCTGGCCGGAAGATTGTCACCCGGCTCACTCAGGCCCAATTTGAGGAGCAAATGCCCTGTGCCCTTTTGCTGGGCCACAAGCTGGCCGATATGTCCCCCCTGGGGCTGGCCGCCCACGTGCGGCAGCTGGCCGGGCCGGACTTCCCCATCCTGCTGGTCACCGAATCCGACTGGCCGCAAATGGAATACCGGGCGGTCCGGGCGGGTGTCAACGCCTTCGTCCCCTGCCCCCTGTTTCCCAGCCGCCTGTTGGATACCCTGTCCTCCCTTACCAGCCAAGCCGCGGACACCCAACCCCTCAACAACGAGGAGCAGGACTACAGCCAAAACCGGGTGCTGCTGGTGGAGGACAACGAGCTCAACCTGGAGATCGCCTTGGAGCTGCTGAGTATGACCGGCGTCCAGGTTGAGGTGGCTATGGACGGCGTCCAGGCAGTGGAAAAATTTCAAACATCTCCAGAGGGCTGGTTCGACCTCATTTTTATGGACGTGCAAATGCCGCTGATGAACGGCTACGAGGCTACCCGCCGTATCCGAAAGCTGTCTAGGCCGGACGCCCAGAGCGTCTGGATCGTAGCCATGACCGCCAACGCCTTTATGGAGGATGTGCAACAGGCCAAGAACTCGGGCATGAATGAGCACATATCCAAGCCGGTGGATGTAGACCGGCTGTATGAAATCCTGCGGGCACAGCTAAAACCCAGAGCGTCAACGACCTGAGCGCGGGCCAAGAAGGGTGATGACAGCGGATGGAGCAATACCAGGAGGAATATCTGGAAAATTTGCGGCAGTTTGCCACGCTCTCCCAACGGGAGCGGCCAGGGGAGCTGAGCCGTGAGGAATACATCGCCCAGTTGGAGGAAAACCACGCCCAGATTCTCCAGTTAGGCAAGCGGAATATGGAGCTGTTACGCAAAAAGCTGTTTCCCATGCTAGATAACCTGTTCGACGCCAGCCAGGAGGACATCGCGGCGCTGGAGGAGTTCTCCTTCCATCTGTACAATGGCCAAAAGGAGTTGGACGTGGGGCTTTTTGGCCAGATTCACCAAGCCCTCCTCACCCTGGCCCGACAGAAGCAGGACCTGAACGCCATGATTAAAGAACTCTACTGGCTGGGCCTGTGCCGCAACAGCGTGGTCAGTAAATTGGTAGGGCTGGAGCTGGCTGACGTCCAGGAGTATATGGACCGGATGCGGCTATGCTTTGCCGAGGCGGCCGCCTATTTGAAATACTTCGACCTCATCAACGATACAAAGACCAGGGGGTATATTCTGCGCTCTCGGGCCAATATTGCCCTAGGGCAATTTGCCACACCCAGCGAGAAAATTGCCCTGTTGAAGGAATCTCTATCCATCTTTCAGAACCGAATTTATCAGGGGAAAGCCCCCTCCCTTCTCTGGGAAAGGTTCATCTACCTAACTCACCAGAATGTCACCTCCAGCATCTCCCACAGCCGGGACAAGGTCATGACCCCCGAGGACATAACGGACATCATGGAATCCGCTTATATCGTCTATCAGCGGCGGTTCGACAAGGTAGGGATGCAGGGCAAACAGCCCCCCGCCAAGTCCGCCTTCGCCTACTACACCATCGAGTATTACTGCGGTCTGTATGACCTGGACCACCTGTTGGCACGGATTGAGGATCTGCTAGACGCCGCTGACCCCACCAACTACACCTCGGACGGGATGTACGGCATTCTCTCCCTGCCCGCCTTTTATTGTCAATATCTATCTCAGTACCCCGACCGAATCCCGCCCCGGAAGGAGTATCTCCAGCAGCTCTATCGGCGGATGCTGGACTATGTGGACGCCTACCCTGGCGAGCTGGGTAACGGAACGCTGTTCCTTTACCTGCGTCAGTTGTCCTTTACCTTCATCGAGACCGTGGGCGGCATCACTTATGGGGAATTTCTGCAAAAGCTGCTGCTCCGTTTTGCCCCGGAAATCTACTGCCATTCCTTGGTTGTGGGCGTGGGGGCCAGGACCCTATGCGACGCCATCATGGATGACGAGCCCACCTTTTTTGATGACATTAGCTTCATCGCCAATCTCAACGACCCGGAGGAAAAACGCCAAACGGTGCTGAATTATGCCATGGGCTGCGGATTGTTTCACGACGTGGGCAAAATCAGCGTTATTGAGCTCTTTTCCCGCACTCCCCGCCAGTGGTTCGAGGAGGAGGACGATATGGCCCGTCTGCACACTCTGTCCGGCAAGATCCTCTTGGAACCCCGGCCCTCCACCAACCGCTATGCCGACGCCGCTCTGGGCCATCATGTGTGGTATGATGGCTCTCCCCGTGGGTATCCCTCCACCTATAAACGGCTGAAATGCGCCGCCCGGCAGATGGTGGACGTCATCGCCCTCATGGATTGGCTTGAGGAATGCACCACCTCTGCCCCTATATATGGCAGCAACAGTGGAAAAGCCGTTGTAGACGCTCTCCAAGCCGCCGTCGAGCTTGAGGGGAAGCGCTTTTCCCCCATGCTCACCACCCGCCTGCGGGACAGCCGCGTCGCGGAACGTTTGGAGCGGGCCTTTGCCCAGGGACGGCAGGATGCCTACCACTTAGTCTACGATGACGCTAGTGGGCATACGGTATAAAAATGCGCAAAGGTCGATTGTAAAATGAAGCTGGACACTTAAGGAAAAAAACATAGTGGCTGCCCCGAGGTAACATGGTTATTGGAAACCACCATTACTATCTGGGAGGGCAACCACTATGGACTGCCAAGATTATACCACAGTTCAGGCAGAACGCAAGTGGGGACAGCACTTAGGCCAGGGCAACAGCAATTGAAATTAGGCGAAAAGGATATCGAGGAGACGCTGAGGATTCAAGGCGGCGGCAAAGCGCTTTTTCTGGATACTGAGCCTGCGGCCAAAATCAGCGTTCTTGCAAAGGGCCAGAGCGGTTTTGCGCAAAACGTTCAAGTTGAGGGGGGACATATCTTTGCGGGCTCGGGATGTGTCCTCGTCAAAAATGGAGAGCCCTGAAAAATTTGTGTAAAAGAGAATAAAAGACAGCCTTTCAGTCAAG
>CAJUQN010000142.1 GCA_910588625.1 uncultured Oscillospiraceae bacterium | reverse complement strand
TGGAGGAAGGTGATGAGCATGGGGCTGATGACGGCGGCGGCGCTCATGCCGGCGAAGCCGGTGCCCAGGCCCGCGCCGATGCCGGCGATGAAGCAGATGACGAAGGTGAACGGCATAATTGGAATAACCTCACTTTTTCATGGCGTCCCGGATGTTCCGGGCAATTTTTTCGGCGATGGACGCTAAAACCTGCTCCTCCTCCGGGGTGAAGCCCCGGCGCATGGACTGGAAAAGGGCCCGCTGGGCGTCTTGTCCGGCCCGGATCACGTCCCCGGCGGCAGGGAGGGGGGTGAGCAGGAGGGTTTTCCGGTTGTCCTCCGGGTGTTCGGCAGACAGCAGGCCCTTGTTCTGGAGGGCGTGGACCGCCGCAGACACGTGGGATTTGGTCCACTGGCGCAGGCGGACGGCCTCCGCCGCTGTGTTGTGGGCGGGGTTGTTGGCCAGGAAGAGGAGCAGTTCCAGCTCCATCCGGGTCAGCGACCAGCGCTGGGCCACCGGGTCCAGGGCCTGGTCATAGGCGCCCTTGAACAGCAGGACGTTGTCCCAAAATGCTTCGGTCACGGCATAGTCTCCTTTTTGTTCTATTTTGAACTATTTGAAGTATAGCAGAGAGAATATCTTTTGTCAAGGGGTGGGGAAAAGGGAGGGAGAATTCCTTGAATTGACGAAAAGCCTGTGCTATGATTGTAAAAAATGGCCGTTGTTTCGGGGACTGACTGCGTAAGGCGCATTCTGCGGCGGAAAACTGCCTCTTGACAAAAGCGCCGCCCGCACGGTATAATACCTCACAAGCAAAAGGCGTTGATGGGAAGAAGACGCGGTCTCCCTTCGCTCAGAGAACCGGTGGTCGGTGCGAACCGGTGCGAGATGCCGCGTGGATACTGGCCCCGGAGCCGCTGGCCTGAACGTCAAGTAGGGCCGGACGGGCGATCCCGTTACAGGTCGGGGCCTTGTTAGAGGCCGAGAGCGCGCATTGGGTGACCGTGCGCGGAATTAGGGTGGTACCGCGTGATTAATCACGCCCCTGACTGAACGTCGGGGGCGTTTTCTTGTTCCCCCGGAAATTTCCAAAGGAGGAAGCCAGCATGAACTTGAAACCCGGATTTGAGAAGTACATCCCCTTTACACCTCAGCCCATTGAGGGCCGGACGTGGCCGGATAAAGTCATCACCAAAGCCCCGGTGTGGTGCTCTGTGGACCTGCGGGACGGTAATCAGGCCCTCATCGACCCCATGAACCTGGAGGAGAAGCTGGAGTACTTCCACACCCTGGTGGACATCGGCGTGAAGGAAATCGAGATCGGCTTTCCATCCGCGTCCGAGACGGAATATGAGATCTGCCGAGAGCTCATCGAGGGAAATCATATCCCCGACGATGTGACCATCCAGGTGCTGGTCCAGGCCCGGGAGCACCTCATCAAAAAGACCTTTGAGGCCATCAAGGGGGCCAAGAACGTTATTTTGCACTTCTATAACTCCACGTCCACGCTCCAGCGCAAGGTGGTGTTCCACATGGACTGCGCGGGTATCACCAAGATCGCCACCGATGCGGCGGATTTGATTTATGAGATGGCCCAGCCGGTGATTGCAGAGGGTATGAATCTGCGCTATGAATACTCCCCGGAGTCGTTTATGGGTACCGAGATGGACTATGCCGTGGAGATCTGCGCGGCTGTCCTGGACCACCTCCACGCCACCGGGAACAACAAGGTTATCCTCAACCTGCCCACTACAGTGGAGAACTGTATGCCCAACCAGTTCGCAGACATGATGGAGTATTTCATCCGGAACCTGCCCGGCCGGGAGCGGGCCATCATCTCTCTCCATCCCCACAACGACCGGGGCTGCGGCGTGGCCACCACCGAGATGGGTCTATTGGCGGGGGCCGAGCGGGTGGAGGCCACCCTTTTTGGCAACGGCGAGCGCACCGGCAACGTGGACATGGTGACGCTGGCGATGAATATGTACACCCAGGGCGTGGACCCAAGGCTGGACTTCCACGACATCAACAAGATCCGGGATATGTACGAGCGGTGCACCAAGATGAAGGTGGGGGAGCGCCAGCCCTACGCGGGCCAGCTGGTGTTCACCGCCTTCTCCGGAAGCCACCAGGACGCCATCAACAAGGGCGTGCACTATATGAACGAGAGCGGCACCGATCTGTGGGAGGTACCTTATCTGCCCATCGACCCCGCGGACGTGGGGAGGCAGTATGAGCCCATCATCCGCATCAACTCCCAGTCCGGCAAGGGCGGCGCGGCCTTCGTGATGATGCAGAACTTTGGCTACGACCTGCCCAAGGCTATGCACACCGAGTTCGGCGCGGTGGTGCAGAAGGAGTCTGACCGGGTGGGCAAGGAGCTGAAGCCGGACCAAATCTTTGCGCTGTTCGACCGCGAGTACCTGTCCGTTCCCAAGACCTATCAGCTGGAGCGCCACTCCTTCCGGGAGGATGCCCGCCACGGCGACGCCAGCTGGGTGGCCTTTGACGGTGAGGTGGGCTATAAGGGTAAGGTCATGGAAGCCCACGGCGAGGGCAATGGCCCCATTGACGCCTTCTTCAATGCCCTCCACGACCTGCCCGAGGGGCACATTGAGGGCTATCAGTTTGTGGACTACAAGGAGCATGCCATCTCCTCCGGTTCGGACACCCAAGCGGTCTGTTACATTCACCTGAAAAATCCCCAGGGGAAGGACGTGTTCGGCGTGGGCAAGAGCCACAACATCAACCGGGCTTCGCTGAGAGCGATACTTTGTGCAATCAATCGGTCTATTTATTACGATAAGTAAAGGAGAGCCCCTGCTGATTCAGCAGGGGCTCTCCTTTCTTCATTTTTTGAACAATCCGCCCAGGCCCTTGATCGCGTCACCTGCGTTGTTGGCGGTGAGTTTAGCCTTGACGCCAGCCACAATGCTGTCGATCTGCTCGGCAGGAATGTCGATGCCAGTCAGTTTCTTCAGCGCGCCCGCAGGGTCGCTGAGAAACTGCTTTTGCAGGACCTCGTCGCTCTTGATTTTCGCCACGATGTCCTCAACGGTTTTTTTGATGTCCATGGAAGTCCCTCCTGTCTGGATTTGCTCATTTTACAGGAAATTTCCCAATTCGTCAATTTCAGCTTGCAGCTTTATCGGGGAAGCGGTATAATAGGGATAAAATTTGGAAAGTTGGGGTAGCATGAAAAAAGCGGCGTTCATCGGTGTGGGCAATATGGGCGGGGCCCTGGCCCGTGCGGCCTGTCGGGCCATCGGGCCGGACGAAGTGGTGCTGTACAACCGTACACCTGAGAGAGCCCATGTACTGGCGGAGGAGCTGGGCTGCTCCGTGGTGGACAGCGTTTCCGACGCGGTGTGGACGGCAGAGTGCGTTTTCCTTGGGGTGAAGCCCTACGGGATGCGGGCCTTGCTGGAGGAGCTGGCACCCCCCATCCGTGACCGGCACCGGATCGGTGAGGACAAGGTGGTGGTGTCCATGGCGGCAGGGCTGCTCATCAAGGACATGCGGCCCCATCTGGCCGGAGCCGGATACTATGTGCCGGTGATCCGGATCATGCCCAATACCTGCGTGGCTGTGAGCAAGGGCATGACCGCCTTGTGCGCGGAAGAGGCGGCGGAGCCCTATATCGAGAGCGTGGAGGAGATTCTATCCGCCACGGGCAGGCTGGAGCATATCAGCGAGACTTTGATGGACCAGTTCTCCGCTGTGGCTGGGTGCGGCCCGGCCTTTGTATATCCTTATATTGAGGCGCTGGCGGACGGCGGTGTGATGGCCGGCCTGTCCCGGAAGGAGGCGGTGGAGTACGCCGCCCAGATGGTGATGGGCGCCGCCGCTATGGTGTTGGAGAGCGGTAAGCACCCTGGACAGCTCAAGGACGAGGTGTGCTCCCCCGGCGGGTCCACCATCGCCGGGGTGGCGGAGCTGGAGCGGGGCGGCCTGCGGGCCGCAGCCATCAACGCGGTGCTGGCCGCCTACAAGCGGGGCACCGAGCTGGGCAAATAATAATTCCCCCTGCCGCTGTGCGGCAGGGGGAATTATTTTACTCTTCCCAGTTGTGCCAGATGTTCTGGACGTCGTCGTTGTCCTCCATGGTGTCGATGAGCTTCTCCATGTTCTTGATGTCGCCCTCATCGGACAGGGTGACGTAGTTCTGGGGCACCATTTCCACTTTGGCGGAGGCGAACACATAGCCCTTCTCTTCCATAGCCGCCAGCACGCCGCCGAAGGCATCCGGATCGGTGTAGACGGTGAAGCAGTCCTCGTCCGCCTCAAAGTCCGCCGCGCCGCAGTCCAGCGCATCCATCATGGTCACTTCCTCGTCCAGGTCCTCCCGCTCAATCACCAACACGCCCTTTTGATCGAAGGACCAGGACACACAGCCGGTGGCGCCCAGGTTGCCGCCGAACTTGTCAAAGCAGTGGCGCACGTCGGAGGCGGTGCGATTGCGGTTGTCAGTCAGCGTCTCCACAATGACGGCCACGCCGCCGGGGCCGTATCCCTCATAGGTGATGGCCTCGTAGTCGTTGGCGTTGCCGGAGCCCACGGCTTTGTCAATGGTGCGCTTGATGTTGTCGTTGGGCATATTGGCGGCCCGGGCCTTGGCAATGACGGTGGCCAGGCGGGAGTTGTTGTTGGGGTCGCCGGAGCCGCCGGTCTTGACGGCCACGATGATCTCGCGGGCGATCTTGGTGAAGGCCGCAGAGCGCTTGGCGTCCGCCGCGCCCTTGGTTTTTTGGATGTTATGCCACTTGGAATGTCCTGACATGGAAATCGTTCCCTTCTTGTGAGGTGTAAGCCTTATAGGCAGAAAATTCACCCAACAATATAGCACACTTTGACTTGCTTTTCAACCCCTGATGCAGAAAACAGGTAGCGGAACTGCGTAAAAGGATGAGAACGGGCGTTTCTCAACAGGCAATGGCGGATATGTTCCAATTAGTTGGCTTGAATGTGGACAAAATGCGGTTCAGCGTATTGAGAGCGGCCAGCAGTTTGTGACTGATATTGAATTGAAGGTTTTGGCCCGGGTATTGGATGTGACAGTAGAAGAATTACTAGAATGGTTATAAAAAAGCCCCCGGCACGAGCCAATGTCATTAGGTTTGGAGCGGCAAAGCCTTGGATTTGCCGCTCCAAACGATTTCTGCATTCGGTTAAGGGAAGCACTGATTAAAGTAGGTAAAAACCAGGCAAACAGACGAAGGCAGTGGA
>CAJUQN010000141.1 GCA_910588625.1 uncultured Oscillospiraceae bacterium | reverse complement strand
CCCTTTTGCCGATCACTTCGTATGTCCATCCATACTTCTCCTCTCATTTCCTGACCCCCTTTCCGGACGCTTTTTCCGTCCTCTTGGGAGTCTATCTTTTTTTCCTCACCTCCGCCACAAAATTACATTTTTTCCTCGGCGTTTTCTTTCATTTTATCATCGGCGCTGACAATTGAGCGGCTCATCCAGGAGATGATGATCGCCTACGCCCAGCGGGTGGAGCGACTTCGGGGGCCCCGGGCGGGACAGGACCGTTTTTTCCGCCTGTGCGCCCAGTATGTCTCCCAGAACATCTTCACTACCATCCGGGCGGAACAGATGACCAGAGAACTGGGGTACACTCGGGCCTACCTGTGCACCCGATTCAAGCAGGAAACCGGAATTTCCCTCACCCGGTACGTCCAGCAGGAGAAGGTGGCGGAAGCCAAGCGTCTGCTGCGGTTCACCGACCAAGAACTGGGGGATATCGCGGCGCTGTTGGATTTCTCCTCCCAGAGCCATTTCCAGACCGTGTTCAAGCAGGTCACCGGGGAGACACCCATGGCCTACCGCCGGAGCAGCCAGGTATAAACAGCCCCGCATTTTGTAATGAGCTTAACGAATCTGCAATCCATTTGCGCCCCAATCTGCTATTATGGTACCATCCATCAAAATACGAAAGGGAGTGGAATCGCATGATGCAGGAAGTTCAAAAACAGGCGCGGGAACTGGTGGCCCAAATGACGCTGGAGGAGAAAGCGTCCCTGTGCTCCGGAAAAAACTTCTGGGAGAGCAAGGCGGTGGAACGGCTGGGGGTGCGCTCCTTCATGCTCACCGACGGCCCCCACGGCCTGCGCAAGCAGGCGGGGGCGGCGGACCACCTGGGGTTGAACGCCTCGGCGCCCGCCACCTGCTTCCCGCCCACCGCCGCCACGGCGTGCAGCTTCGACCGGGCGCTGCTGCGGGAGGTCGGTACGGCCATGGGCGAGGAGTGCCGGGCGGAGGAGGTAGGAATCATCCTGGGCCCCGCCGCCAACATCAAGCGAAGCCCCCTATGCGGACGGAATTTCGAGTATTTTTCCGAAGACCCGCTGGTCACGGGCGAGAGCGCCGCAGGGCTCATTGAGGGCATTCAGAGCCAAAACGTAGGGGCCTGCATGAAGCACTATCTGGCCAACAACCAGGAGAAGGCCCGGGTCAGCTCCAACTCGGTGGTAGACCAGCGGGCCCTGCGGGAGATCTACCTGGCGGGCTTCGAAAAGGCTGTAAAGGAGGCCCAGCCCTGGACGCTGATGTGCTCCTACAACAAGATCAATAGCGTCTACGCCTCCGACCACAAGGAGCTGATGACCGATGTGCCCCGGGGCGAATGGGGCTTCCAGGGGGCCATCATGACCGACTGGGGGGCCATGAACGACCGGGTGGAGGCCATCAAGGCAGGACTGGACTTGGAGATGCCAGGGCCTTGCGATGGGAACGATGAAAAAATCGTCCAAGCCGTCCGGGAGGGCCGGCTGGACGAAACGCTGGTGGATACCTGCGCTGCCCGGATGGTGGAACTGGCCCTACGGGTGACGCGGAACATCAAAACGACCTACAATCAGGCGACCCACCACGAGCTGGCCGGACGGGCCGCCCGGGAGAGCGCGGTACTGCTGCGCCGGGGCTCCGTCCTTCCCTTGAAAGAGGGCACAAAGCTGGCGGTTATCGGGGACTTCGCCCGCCACCCCAGGTACCAGGGGGCTGGCTCCAGCAAGATCAACCCCACCCAGCTCACCAGCCTGTGCGGCGCGCTGGACGCAAGAGGGGTCAAATACACCTACGCCCACGGCTTCGAGGCCGAGGGCGGCGTAGACGAGGCGCTGATCGCCCAGGCGGGGCAGACCGCCCGGGGCGCGGATGCGGCAGTGGTGATGCTGGGCCTGCCGGACAGCTTTGAGAGCGAGGGCTTTGACCGCGTTCACATGGATCTGCCGGAGAACCAAAACCGGCTGATGGCGGAGCTGATAAAAACTGGAACCCCCATCGTGGCGGTGCTCAGCACCGGCGGGGCGGTGCTGCTGCCTTGGCGGGAGCAGGTGGACAGCATCCTGCTGATGTACCTGGGCGGGCAGAACAGCGGCAGCGCTGTGGCCGACCTGCTGCTGGGCAAGGCCAACCCCTGCGGCAAGCTGGCGGAAACCTGGCCGCTGGCGCTGGAGGACACCCCCTGTCACGGCTTCTTCGGTAAGGGCGGCAACGTAGAGTACCGGGAGAGCGTTTACGTGGGCTACCGCTACTACGACAAGGCCCGCAAGGAGGTTGCCTATCCCTTCGGACACGGCCTGAGCTACACCGAGTTCGAGTATACGAACCTGACCCTGTCCTCCCAGGAGCTGGACGAGGGCGGCAATCTGACGGTCCAGGTCACGGTGAAGAACACCGGCGCGCGGGCTGGGAAAGAGGTGGTTCAGCTCTATGTGGCCCCGCCTGCCGGCGGGATGTTCCGCCCGGTGCGGGAGCTGCGGGCGTATTCCAAGGTAGAGCTGGCTCCCGGCGAAAGCAGGACGGTGGAGCTGACCCTGGATCGCCGAGCCTTCGCCTATTTTGACATCCAGGCCAAGGATTGGCGGGTGGACAGTGGGACATACATGGTGGAAGCCGGCTCCTCCAGCCGGGACATCCGGCTGACGCAGGCGGTAAAAGTCCGGGGGATGGCCCCCAACACGGTGCTGAACGAAAAAATCCCCGCCTACTGCGATCCGGCCAGCCAATGGCCCGTATCCAAGGAGCAGTTTGAGATTGTGCTGGGCCACCCGGCGCCCCCAGAGCGGAGCCTGCGCCCCTTCACCACCAACTCCACTCTGGGCGAGGTGCAAGCCAGCTTTGTGGGACGGTTCTTCGTCAAGCAGGTCAAGGCCAACATGGCCAAGACTATGGGTGGCGGAGAAGGGATGGAGGAGTTCAGCAAGATCATCGACGCCATGCTGGAGGATATGCCTTTGCGGCAGCTGGCCATGCTGTCTGGCGGCGCAATGACCCCTGCTGTGATGGACGGGCTGGTGGAGATGATGAACGGGCGTTTCTTCCGCGGTCTGAAGAAAATGCGCGGGTGACCGCCGGATCATTCCGTACCCACAAAGGACTTTGCCTTGGCATATCATGTATAGAATCCAATCCTGTACCTCAACCTTGTTGTACCGCAACGCTTTCTAAAAAAGCGATTTTGCCACATTGCCCCATGATAAGTTGACAGATTACACCAGGGGGGGTAGTCTGTCAACTTTTATGTATAATCACATAAAACCTTTGTGCCGCAGTAATTTCACTGCGGTATTTTTATTTATAGAAGGAGTCGCCGCTCTGATCCATGCGGCGGAATGTGCAACGAAAAAGATAGGGATCGACAATGCCCCGCAGCCGACAAGCGCCGACTGCGGGGCAATTCACATCACTGTTTCAGCTCTTCCAGGAGCTTTTGGCGATAGCCAGCATCCAAGACACAGCGGTGGAACGAAAGCAGGTCATGTTCATTGAAAAGCCGCTCGCCCAATCTAAAGAGGGGGTGTTCCAGCAGTCGCTTATCCCGGATGTCTTCGTTCACATATCTGGCCCAGGGGAATGTTTCTTTAACAGCGTCAGATTTCAACACTTCCGGCACAGCCGAGGCGAACAGTACCGCAACATGATTATTAAAAACGTTTTCCAATTCTTCTGCTGGACAATCACTATATTTCTCAGTCTCAAAGGAAAGCGCGTCATCATATTTCATGTAGTCTGCCGTTCCTTCACGTTCTAGTGTAATTGCGATATCACCCTTGCCGGAATGAAAATCAATGTCCTCAGAAATCTGAAGTATATATACAATGCCGTTGCGCTCCGTTCTCAGGGTGAACATCTGGGCAAGATAAGGCTCTGGTTTGCCCCAGTCACCCCCCAGCATGAAAGAGAGCGGGTTGTATTCGATACATTCCCAATTTACTTTCCTGTTTTGGGTCAGTTCCGCGAGCTGCTTCACTTGATAGATCCGCTCGTCAGAGTAGATGGTAGTATCCATTCCAAACAATTCCTTTCCGTATTGATTGTGCGGGTTTTCGCCCTATAGCGCCTATTTTACATCGAAACTTCTGCGCGGTCAACATAGCTCTATACAAAGGTATTGGATTATGGTATATTCTGTGATAAAGAGATAGTAACAAGCAAGTACAGTCATGACGGGGACAGGCAGCCAAAAGAATGGAGGGGCTTATGGGAAAACAAAGACATGCGCCGCAAGAAGAGTACAACCCGCGTTTGAGAGCGTTGATGCTTCAGGTGGTTGATAACCAGATTGCGGGTCGGGATGAAAGCGGAAAACCCATTACTACGACCGTGACTGAGGACCCGGACTATGTAAAACATACTTTTGAACGGTTATCGGTGGTCCACGGCCCGGAGCTGCCCAAGGAGACTGAGGAGCTGCTGCGCTCCTATTTTGACGCCTTTGCAAATTTATATGGAATCACGCCTTTGTACCGGGCGT
Organism: uncultured Oscillospiraceae bacterium; assembly: GCA_910588625.1. Lineage (GTDB taxonomy): Bacteria > Bacillota > Clostridia > Oscillospirales > Oscillospiraceae > Enterenecus. Next base: position 766 of record CAJUQN010000141.1, on the reverse strand, counting down.
TTCGCATTATTCAAAAGTAGAACCCGGAGTTGGCACTGACCGAAGAAGCCTTTCTCGCCTTTGCGGATAGAGTGGGGAACGAACGGCATTTTTACATCATTGCCGGCGCAGAAGACATTTACGATGATGTAAATGAACCGACTCCGCCGATAAAGCGGGAAATCATTGCCGAATACTTATATGCGGTGGATTGCTTTGAGAGCTATGATGAGCTGAAAGCCGAACAGTCGGACAAACCCTATTACATTCCGGACAAGGAAGAACTGCTCAAATACAAAGACAATTTCTACATGGAAGAGACAAAAGAAATCTTGGCGCTCGGAACGTTCTTGCGCGACAAGCTGAAGCTGAAACGGGCCGATGACGTACTCTCCGACCTCAAGCTGGGGGCTCACTGCGGGGACAGCAGCCCACAAATGGTCATCAGCGATGTTGAGCGGCTGGCCGGCAGGGGCTGTTTCCGCTCCATGGAGCAAATCAATGAATTTTTCCAGTATTATTTTGCCATGTGCAACCATACGCGCATACCCGCAAACCGGGGCTTTACGCCTGATGAGCTGCGTGAGCAGATGGGAGACTCCCCGGGCTCCATTGAGTTTGGTCCCAATATCAGCCGAGCGCTCCAATCGGGGCAAATGGATATGGGAGAACTGCGGGCGGGAATCACTGCTTCGGATATCCCCGCTCCTTGGAAAGCAGGTATGCTGAAGGACTGTCAACGCCGATATGAAATTGTAAGAAAACGCCGAAGAAATTTTGTAGTTTT
>CAJUQN010000140.1 GCA_910588625.1 uncultured Oscillospiraceae bacterium | reverse complement strand
CACAAAACTACATTTTTTCCTCGGCGTTTTTTACATTTTATCACTGGCGCTGACAGGTAGTCGCTGATAGACTCCGACGGCTCGGCAAGGCCGTCCCAATCCTCCAGCGGGGCTTCTCCCCTCTGCTTCCTCTGGAGCGAAATAGCCTCATTTCTGGCGATGACCGCAACCTGCGGGGCCAGGTCCTTTGCCGGAGTATTCTGAAACCTGGAAAATTTTTTGATGATTCGCAAAAAAGCGTTATGCACAGCGTCCTCCGCGTCCTGACGGTTGTGCAGGATGCCGTCCGCTACCTGGTACATAAGGCCCCGGTATTTCAGATATATCTGCTCAAACTTCACCTTTTCCTCCGGTGTGTCGAGCATTTGCAGATAATAGACCAGCATCGGCTGTACCTCCCGTTCCCGGAATCTGGGCATGGTTCAGGTATATAACCTCTTATCTATTATCGGCAAATGACGTGAAAAATTAAGTTTTGCAGGGGATGGGGGGGAGTTATGCTTATTTATGTCGCATCCGGTTCGTTGGGTTCGTCCAGGTCGAAGTCTGGGACGATGGTGGTCTCGGGGTATTCAGCGGAGACGCTGCCCTTGTCAGAAATATCATCAAGGCTGACTGTGATATTTTGTTCTACGAATGTTAGTGTATCATCATTGCGCTCCAGTTGATACAGGACAAAGTAATTACCCAACGAGGTTGGATAAATTTCGGTTCCAGCAATCGACCAAGGCTCATTATGAATTTCCCTCAAAACAAATACAGAATGCATTCCTTCGTGACATCCAGATAACCCAGGGGCTGGAACCATGTCTGCGTCTAATATTTCGTTGGAATTGCTTGCGCAAACAACATGAACCTCTGAATCAGCAGTTCCGCTCAACACTTCCTCCACTGCAATCGTCATGGTGGTGATATACCATGCTGTGTCGGAATCCTGCACACAAACACTGTTTAAGGAAGTAACAGTCCCTTGTACTGCTGTATTATTTTTAATGGTCGTTATTATCTGTTCCTCTGTAACAACCGGCATCTCGCTTTCATCAAAAAGGTGGGGAGCAACAATCTCTCTTGCTTCCAGGTTCATTTCTTTCATATAGTAAAAAAGAGGAATCAGGCTACTGACCGCAGGCCCAGGGCCAGGAGTGGGAATCTTTTCCGACCTCTGCAAAATGCCCGGCAACGTTGTCAATGCCACTGTGATGAGCAAGCCAAAGCACACCGCCATAGCCCCCCACTTCAGCCAGCCATTCTTTTTCTGCCTATAAGCGGCATTTTCGCTACGCTCCAGAATATCGTCATCCACTACTCGCATAGCAGTGTATAGGTCTATGCTCCTCATAAATACCCCTCCTTTGCAAGTTTGACCTTGAGTTTCTTTCGGGTTCGGCTGAGGATCACTGCCACATTGTTCTCCGTCAGGCCGTACTGCCCAGCGATAGAGGCCACCGGCTCCGTGAAGAAGTACCGGCGCACGAACACATTCCCGTCCCGCTCCGGCAGGCCCCGGACGAAGCGCCGGATACACTCCTCCAGCTCCTTGACCTCGTATGCCGCCTCCGCATCCGTCCCGCCGGCCAGTCCGCCAGTTCATCCAGCACAAGGATGATCTCCCCGCCGCCGCGCTTCTCCGCGCCGCGGGCGTTGAAGCGGTTGACGGACAGATTGCGGGTGATCTTTGCCAGGAACATCCGCAGCACATTGGGCCTCTGAGGCGGCATCGCGTTCCAGGCGTGGAGCCAGGTGTCGTTGACGCACTCCTCGGAGTCCTCCGCATTGTCCAGAATGTGATCCGCTATGGTGAAGCAGTAGGCCCCGTATTTGCTGGATGTCTCGGATATGGCGTCCGCGTTCTTCTGCCAGTACAGCTCTACAATTTGGCGATCTTCCATGCGATCCCACCTCTCTGTCCTTTTGAAGGTCCCTTCATCTTATAAGACAGCAAAGAACCAGAAAACCTTACAGCAATTTTTCAAAAAAATTTCAACTGCTATTTACGTCTATTGTATCAGACGCAAAATGTGGCGGGAAGTTCATACTTGCGCCAGATTTTCTACATGAATCAGGCCCTTTTTCTCTCTTTTCCAGGCGTACTCGGTCAGCTCCCACGCATTACTGACCGTGTATCGGGCGTAGGCGATGAGGAACTGACTGTTGTCCACCATGTATCGGTTGGCCCGGACGATTGCCAGCTTCCGCGGGGCTGTCTCCATCCCTGGCGGATAAAAGGAGCCGTCGAAACCGGCGGGAGTAAAGGACCGCTCCGCTGGATGGTAGGGCCGCAGATAGAACAACAGGATATCCGGGTGCTGCTTCTTCGCCTTCCGGACGGCCTGTGCCGCCAGCAAGTCAAACCTACCATAATTGCCAACCACAAACTGATCCACGCCATCCTCCACGATGCGTGTCTCTATCGCGGCGGACAGGGAGGGGAGTATGCTGTCTGGAGCATCCCGGTGACCAATGAAAAAGCAGGTACTCATTTTTCTCCATATCCTTGTCAGATTTTTCTCCGTAACTATACCTATAAAGTCTGTTGCACTTACGGGTTATTATAACATAGCCAAGTTGCACTTACAATACAAGTATCTAAAAATTCGGGGGATACTTGCGGTATGATTGACTATAAAACGGTTGGGCTGCGCATTCGTGCGGTACGCCTGGAGAAAAAACTGACGCAGGAGAAGCTGGCGGAGGCCGCTGGGGTAGGGGTCACGCATATCAGCCACATTGAGACCGGCAACAGTATCCCCAGCCTTCAGGTCACGGTGGATATTGTCAACGCACTGGGCTGTTCTATGGACGAGCTGCTGTGCATGGACGTGGAGCAGGCCCGGCCTGTGCGGGACAGCTGGCTGGGGGAGCTGGTGGCGGATTGCAGCGATGAGGAAGTCAAGCTGATCACCGACACCGTTCTTGCGTTGAAAGCCTCCCTGCGTCGGCTGAACATCACGGAGCGGTGATTTTTCTCTGCGCTTCATTCTACTGTTTCCGGATGAACCCACGACTCGGCAGAAACGCATATCTGTACTTTTATCTTGACTATAAATATAGTCATTGACAAGTCCTGACGATTGTGATAGACTCCTTCTTGACTATGGCCATAGTCAAGAAGGAGTTATCACTATGTCGACAAAATTAACAGACGCTGAATTGAAGGTTATGGATGTATTATGGGAAGAAGGTGAGCTGTCCGCAGTTGAACTGGCAAAAAAAATGAACGCCCGCATTGGCTGGGCGCGCAACACCACATATACGGTTGCCAAGAAGCTGGTTGAGAAAGGCGCGGTGAAACGTCGTGACCCGTTTATCTGCCAGGCAGCCGTATCCAGAAAATCCGTCCAGCGGGAGGAGGCCACGGAACTGATCGACAAGCTCTTTGACGGCTCTGCGGAGCTGTTCCTGTCGGCCTATATCAGTGGGAAGAAGTTGTCCAGCGACGAGATTGACGGCCTGCGGCGGATCGTGGAAAAGCTGAAATGAGGGGGCCTATGGATATTGTTCAAATGAGCGTGCAGGCGGGGGTGCTGATTGCGGCCATCGTGTTCGTCCGCGCCATCACGCTGTACCGGCTGCCTAAAGCCAGCTTTCTGGCCCTGTGGGGAATTGTCATCGCAAGGCTGCTGATTCCCTTTTCCCTCACGTCGAGGTGGAGCGTTTACAACCTGTTTGCCGGACTTTGGGGACATGAGGACACGACGGTTCCCACTGGCAGCTATGTGACAGTCTGGGGCGGTCAGGCCCAGGTTCCGGCATCGCCTGAAGCCGCCCTGTCTATTCCTCCGCTGACTGCCCTGTGGATGGTTGGCGCAGTGGTGCTTGTTGTGGTATTCGCCGTCCTGCTGGCAAAGAATTACCGGGCACTCAGAGCCGCCGTTCTCGTGGAATACCACGCCGTTATCACGAAATGGCGGGAGGAGTACCGGCTGCTCCGGCCTCTGGCAATCGTCCGCTCTGACAAGGTAAGCTCCCCGGCCTCCATCGGCATCCTGCGGCCGCGCATCATCTTCCCGCAGGGGATGGATTTGGACAATGAGCAGCTGGTTCGCTATATCCTTGTCCATGAATACGTCCATATCCGCCGCTTTGATACGCTGTGGAAGCTGCTGGCTTTGTGCGCGGTGTGCGTCCACTGGTTCAATCCCCTGGTCTGGGTGATGCTGGTTCTTCTCAACCGTGACCTGGAGCTGTCCTGCGATGAAATGGTTCTGCGGCATTTCGGCGGGACAGAGCGGGCGTCCTACGCCCATTCGCTGATCGACATGGCGGAGCGGGGCCGTCCCTTCTCCTTCATGCACAGCTACTTTAGTAAGAACGCCGCAGAAGAAAGGATAATTGCTATTATGAAATACAAGAAAACATCGTTGCTGGCCGTCGTGCTTGCCCTCGTTCTGACCCTCGGCATGGCGACCGGATTTACAACGGGGGCCGTGGCGAAAGAGAGCGATTCTGCCCTGCCGTCCGGCCAGCCCACGGCTTCCGAGGGCAGCAACCAGGAGGCTGGGCTGCAGGATACCGACAGCACTTTGGGCGGCTTGGCGTCAGTGAACCGTGGGGACGAACGCAAATTCACCCCGGAGGAATGGGCTGAGATTTTGAAAAAGGTCGAGGCCGGAGAAATCCTGCTCTTTGAGACAGCGGAAGAGGAGCGGGCGTTTTGGGAGGATGAGGACAATGCCGCCCTCAAGGAATCTCTGCTTTCAAAAGGGAGCAATAGTGTGAAGTGGAAATATCTCCCTATCATAGAAAGCATTCTGGCGGGAGAGGTCGAAGCAGACACGATGCTGGGAGACGGCGCAGAGTACCAAGTCAAATTGGTTGAGGGCAACGGTATGGAGTACCAGTGGATCTCCGTGAGTGAAGTTTCCTGAGAAAAGGGCAAGTATGTTCTTTATGTGAAAAACATCGGGAAAACCAGTGCCGGCTTCTCTATCAGCTACCTCATTCAATAAAGGAAGCAAAGTCCCGCCGGCCCTGTCTGTTTGGTGGAGCCGTTTATAGGAGATAAGTCCAAAAGCGCCGCCTGTGTCACCATGACATAGGCGGCGCTTTTTCTGAAATGATTTGAACAGTTTGCTTGCCTCCCAGACAGCGCAGGAGAACGGCACAGACGGGAGCGCGGCGCAAGGGTAATGGGCTTGCGGGGCGAGGCCGGGAGGGGGTACTAAACTTCTCCCGGCCTTGTTGGGCATTACCGCGCCGTTGTTCTGTCAGTGGGTAGCAGTTTGCAGAAGTGTATTATTGGGGGAAGAATAAATTGGCCAAATAACTTTTCCATTAGAAAGTTCAATTCTT
>CAJUQN010000139.1 GCA_910588625.1 uncultured Oscillospiraceae bacterium | reverse complement strand
CATCCCACTCTCCCTAACCGCTGACCCGACCACTCTTTCTACCGAAGCCTCTAAAAAATTGACTCACATTTTTGATTTATCCCTGGAAAATTGCTCGTCCTTTTGCAGATTTCCGGGGATAATTCCATACCCATATCAAAATCTCGGAATAATTCAAAATATGACCTGACGAACCCAACGCCCTCCCAACAGGGCTTGTCCAAAGAATGGTCAGGCACCGGCTCTCAATTTTTTCTCTCAAAAACCCTCCGAATTACCCCGGCCCGCCGCCAAAAGGACAACAAAAAAGAGCCCAGAGCAATTCGCAATGAACTACTCTGGACTCTTCTTTTTTACTCAGGGCTTGCTCTCAACGCTGCTCTGAAAGGGACAAAATTGGGAGCAGAATTGGGATGGTTTTGGGTGGGGCAAGCTCAGAATTCCTTATTGTGCCAGCTTAGCGATCTCCTCAGCGAAGTTCTCTTGTTTCTTCTCGATGCCCTCGCCCTTCTCGAAGCGCACGGCATCCTTCAAGGTGACGGTACCGCCCAGTTTCTTAGCGGCGGCATTCATATACTGCTCCACAGTGACGTCACCGTCCTTGACAAAGGCCTGCTGGAGTAGGCAGTTCTCGGCATAGAACTTATTTAGCTTGCCCACCACGATCTTCTCCTTGACCTGCTCGGGCTTAGAGGCCATCTTGGGATCATTGTCCATCTGGGCCAGGAGGATCTTCTTCTCCTCGTCCAGAACCTCCTGAGTGACCTGGCTCTTGTCCAGGAAACGGGGGTTCAAAGCGGCGATCTGCATGGCCATATCCTTACCGATCTCGGTGGCGTCGATGCCGCCGGAGACCTCCAAGTTGACCAGCACGCCGATCTTGCCGCCGGCGTGGATATAGGGTACGGACACGCCGTCCGCAAAGCGGGCGAAGCGACGGACCTTGATGTTCTCGCCGATGACCAAGACCATCTCCTGCTGCTGCTGGGTGACGGTCAGGTCGGTGCCGTTGTACTTGTACTCCATCAGCGAGTCCAAGTCGGCGGGGGCGCAGGCGGCCACAGTGGCGGCCACACCCTTAACAAAGTCTACGAACTTCTCGTTCTTGCCCACGAAATCGGTCTCAGCGTTGACCTCGACCACCACGCCCACGCCGTTGATGTCGGCGGCGTAAGCCATACCCTCAGCGGCAATGCGGCCAGCCTTCTTGGCGGAAGCGGCCAGACCCTTTTCACGCAGCCACTCAATAGCCTTGTCCATGTTGCCGTCAGAGGCGGCCAGAGCCTTTTTGCAGTCCATCATGCCCACGCCGGTCATTTCCCGCAGGGCCTTTACATCCTGTGCAGTGATTGCCATAATAATGTTACCTCCAATTGAATTATAAAAGCAAGCGCCCGCCCGCATAGGGCGGGCGCTGTGGTATCAGTCGTCCAGCAGGGAAGGGGGGTTACTCTGCGGCGGGGGCGGATTCCTCGGCCTTCTCGGCAGGGGCGGCATCCTGGCCCTGCCGACCCTCCTGCACTGCGTTGGCCATGACGGAGGAGATCAGTTTGATGGCGCGGATGGCGTCATCGTTGCCAGGGATGACGTAGTCAATCTCATCGGGATCGCAGTTGGTATCGACAATGGCCACGATGGGGATGTTCAGCTTTCGGGCCTCGTTGATGGCGTTGCGTTCCTTGCGGGGATCCACCACAAACAGAGCGCCAGGGAGCTTGCGCATCTCCACCACGCCGCCCAGGTACTTCTCCAGCTTGCTGATCTCGCCCAGAAGCTTCATCACTTCCTTCTTGGGGAGCATATCGAAGGTACCGTCCTCCTGCATCTTCTTTAGCTGGTTTAGACGGTCTACACGGGTGCGCATGGTCTTGAAGTTGGTCATCATGCCGCCCAGCCAGCGGGCGTTGACATAGTACATACCGCAACGGGCGGCCTCCTCACGGATGGCGTCCTGAGCCTGCTTCTTAGTGCCCACGAACAGCAGAGACTGACCGTTGCCGGACAAATCCTTGACGAAGGAGTAGGCCTCCTCCAGCTTCTTCACGGTCTTTTGCAGGTCGATGATATAAATACCGTTGCGCTCCGTGTAGATGTAGGTGGCCATTTTGGGGTTCCACCGACGGGTCTGGTGGCCAAAGTGAACGCCAGCCTCCAGCAGCTGTTTCATAGATACGACTGCCATTAATTTTTCCTCCTAATTTTGGTTTTTTACCTCCGAGCGCTTCATTTTTCCCGCCCACCCTCTGGAAGGCACCGGGCGAAAAATCGGCTCTCGTGTGGAATGCCTAAATATTCTACCACAAGCTGTGGGGGAACGCAAGTGCTTTTCTCCAATTTCTTGAGAAAGCTGATGTAGTAAGTTAAATGCAGAAAAGGTTTTTCAACCTTTTTCTGCATTATTTTTTTACCCAAACGGGGGCAGAAACGGGTGAAAGGGGTGATTTAGGTGAGGACTTTGACGCTGGACGACCGCAGGAAAATTGAAATGATGTGGGGAGAGAACGCTTCCCCGGTCAAGATTGCCGCAGAACTGGGTATCAGCCAATGCACCGTTTACACGGAATTGAAGCGGGGGCGGTGCGTCAGAGCGGGCGGCGACGTGGAATTGGATAAGAACTTCCGGCCTGCGTACAGCGCCGAGCGGGGCCAGACCGTGTACCAGATGAACTTGCGAAACCGTGGACGCCGCCCGAAGAGGGGCGTTGAACAGAAGGGAGCGGACGGAGTATGACCAACTTTGAGAAAATAACGGAGACGCCGGAGGCACTGGGTGAGTTTTTAGCTTCTCTCCCCGTGGCGACCGGGCCGTGGGACGAAGAATTTCACCGGACGTTCTGTGATTCCTGCGAACTGTTGGAGTGCAGAACGGGGACTTGCCCGCACAAAGGGGACCGTCCACTGTGGTGGCTGGCGATGGGAGGTAAGCCGGGCGAAGCGCCGGGCCTGTCCATCAGGGTCAAAGCGGCGTTCCCTATCCTGTGGGACCGGGAGTATTACACCGTGGCCAGGAAGCAGAAAGAGACGCGCGCCCCCTGCGTCTGCTGTGACAACACGGGGAAAGTGACCATTAAGGGCGTCGAGTATCCTTGCCCCAGGTGCAAAGGGAACTGGCGCGAAAAGGAAGTTGTCGGAGAAACTACCGTTTACTCTGTGGCAAAGTGGATGCTGGAAAAAGTTGAAACAAGCAAGTATGGCACGACGCTCACGTTTAAGCAGACAAACAGCACGGAGCGGTATGGAGACAGTTTGCAGATTCGGCAGGCAGACTTCCACGATTGAACGCGGCGGAGCGGGAGAGGCAGGCATGAAGTGTAAAAAGTGCCGCCACTTCTACACGGTGATGGTCACGAAAGCCGGTACGGCGTTACGGTGGTTAGGCCGCTGGCGGACAACACCATGCGCCGCGTGATTCGAGGAGTGGACAAGTTCGTGATAAAGGCAAAGACACCGTACATCGTACCGTGGACCGTGACCAACACCTGCAATTCGGTTGGAAGCCAGGTAACGGCCCCGGTCCATACCGTCACAACGGCGAGGAATGCCCAGTTGAGAGAGCTTCAAAGAATGGGCCTTGACCATGCGCACGGGGTATCGCTGTTGCTATGAAGAAGAAAAGGAGCAAACTGCCCGCCAATGCCACGGCCTGGTGCGCCCTGCATGAACGGCTGATGAACGACGTTTACATACGGCGGCGGGGGTGCGTGATGCGGCGGTGCAAGCACCTACACTGGCTGAACGGCGAGGGCCGGAAACATGATGGATACCCGGTAAACGGGTCCCAATAAACGAAAAGTGAGGCAAAGAAAATGGTAGACATCCAGAACGCCGAGGTCATGGAGGAATACGAGCTGAACCAGGTGGGCGTATACGCCGCCCTGGACGTGGACAAGGAGACGGCCACGGCCCCGGAAATCAGGGCCGCAATGAAGCTGCTGTTCATCATGCAGGACGAGAAGGGCGTCACCATCCCGTCGGCCCTGGAAGCGAGCTTCCTCCTGGAGGTGTACTGCATGATTGGAATTACCAACAATGGGCGGTTCGAGGTGTCCGTCTCCGCCGCCGGTATCGTGACCGCCGCCTATCTGCAGGAGGCCCTGGAGCGGGCCATTGTAGCCCACAACGCGGACCCTGGCGCACACAACAGTCTGGCGGCGCGGATGCTGGCAATCGAAACCGCCCTGAACGGGAGCGGGACCATCATCCAGGCGGGCGACCCGACCGTGGAGACGGTGGGCCAGAAGGGACAGCACTACATCAACACCGACAGCGGCGCGGAATTTGAGTGCGTCGAGGTCAACGAGGGCGGCTATATCTGGAATCCGGTGGAGGATGGGAAATCCGTCCGCGACCTGCTGGGGGCACTGGGGAACGCGGAAACCACCCTGGCCGACGTGGACGCACGGCTGGGCCTGCTGGAGCTGATGTACCGCACGCAGGTCAACGGCAATCCGTTCACGGTGTCCTTCTCCGATATGTCCGACCTGGTGGTGACGGGCGTATGGAACGAGACGTTGAAGCGGGTGGAGTTCTGATGAACGATGTGCGGGAATTTTCTGTGCCGCCCGCGCAACTGTCCTGCCTGATTGGCAATCTCTTTGCCGAGCTGGAACCACCCTGCGCCGAACCGGACGAGCCGGAGGCGCTGACGCTGTGCGGGAAAACGCCCAGCGGGCGGGAGGCTATGATGTTCGTCTACCGGGAGCCTCAACTTTCGGCGGATATTCCAGACCATCACAGTGGACAATGGCAGCGAGTTCCAGGACTGGGAGGGCATGACGCGGACCGTGGAAGGAGAGGGGGAGCGGACCCACATATACTATTGCCATCCGTACAGCGCATATGAACGGGGGAGCAACGAGAATGGGAACCGCATGATTCGGCGGAGAGTGCCGAAGGGGACAGACTTCACCGAGATAACCGAGGAAGATACACTACAGGTCCAGCGGTGGGTAAATGAATACCCGCGCGGCATCCTTGGGGGAAGGTGTGCCGGACGGGTACTGCTGGAGCTTGCCCATGGGGCAGGGATTGAGGGGGTAGAATTGCTTTTGTGAATAATGCACAAAAAATAATTTTAGATTTTTCTGCATTTAACCCTTGACATTTTCCAATTTATTGAGAAAAGTTACGGCGGTCGATTGTAAAATGAAGTTGGACACTTAGAGCCTGTTTAAAACCTTCTAACTAAGGATGGCAATGAGGGCAAAAGTAAGAATCTGAGCAGAAATAAAGAGTTTGCGTTCACGATTTTTCCAAAGTCTGCGGCCCGGCAGAAAAATCTGTGTAAAAGGAGAGAAGCTGTAGTCAAGGAAACAGG
>CAJUQN010000138.1 GCA_910588625.1 uncultured Oscillospiraceae bacterium | reverse complement strand
AGTTGCCCGGGGTGATCTCGTTGCGGAAGCTCTTGCCGATCTGGCACACGCCGAAAGGCAGCTTGCGCCTCGTAGAGCGCTGGACGTTGACGAAGTTGGTAAAGATGCCCTGCGCCGTCTCGGGGCGCAGATAGACCGTGTTTTTGGCGTCCTCGGTGACGCCCTGGAAGGTCTTGAACATCAGGTTAAACTGCCGGATGTCGGTCCAGTTGAATTTGCCGCAGGTAGGGCAGGTAATCTGATGCTCGCCGATAAACGCCTTCATCTCGGCCTGACTCATGGCATCCACGCTGCAGCCCAGCTCGAAGTTGTTCTCGGCGCACCAGTCCTCGATGACCTTGTCCGCGCGGAAGCGCTCGTGGCAGTCCTTGCAGTCCATCAACGGGTCGGAGAAGCCGCCCACATGGCCGGAGGCCACCCACACCTGGGGATTCATAAGGATGGCGGCGTCCAGTCCCACATTGTAAGGGTTCTCCTGGACGAACTTCTTCCACCAGGCCTTTTTGACATTGTTTTTCAGCTCTACGCCCAGAGGGCCGTAGTCCCAGGTGTTGGCAAGGCCGCCATAGATCTCGGACCCGGCGAAGATAAAGCCCCGGCCCTTACACAACGCTACGATTTTTTCCATGCTTTTCTCGCTGCTTTTCAAGATAACTCGCTCCTTGTTCGATAATTTCCGGCTCAAAACGAAAAAACGCCCTGAGCCAACTGCCGGCTCAGGGCGAACTGCTGGCAGTCCGCGGTTCCACCTGAATTCGCACCTGGCTGGTGCGCACTCTTGACCCGATAACGGCGGGGGCCGCCGGGCCATTTCCTGCCCGGACTCGGGAGGGCCTTCCCGCCGCGCCTTCGGGGGACTTGCACCGTCCGTCCCCTCTCTGATGCCCCGTGCGCGGGGTACTGTTCTCCGTCATTGCTTGCTGACACACTGTATCATTTTTTCGCCGTTCTGTCAAGGAGCGGGCCGACGAAAAAGTGTCCGGATTTTAAACTTTTTTCATTTCCTTTTTTCCGCGGATGTGATATAATATACTTTGAAATTTTACGCAGGAGGGGACCACCATGCAAAACCGCGTCACTGTGACCGTGGGTGGATTGAAATATACGCTGCTGGCCGTGGAGGACGAGAACTACGTCCACCGGGTGGCCGCCTATGTCAATGAGAAGCTGAAGGAGACAATCCGGGCGGGGAGCGTGTCCCAGATGGACGCCGCTGTTCTGACCGCCATCAACATTGCCGACGAGCGGTTCAAAGAGCAGGAGTCGTCGGTGGACCTGCGCCGTCAGCTTAAGGATCTGACGGAGGAGAACGCCAAGCTGAAGACAGAACTGAGCGAGTCCAAGCGGGAGATCTTCAAATTGCAGCAGAAGAGATAAAAACACTCGGAGGACCTTATGGAAATACTATCCCCCGCCGGCAGCCCGGAGGCGCTGCGCGCGGCGGTGTGCGCCGGGGCGGACGCGGTCTACCTCGGTTTTGGACAATTCAATGCCCGCCGGGGCGCCCGGAATTTTTCCCGGGACGAGCTCGCCTCGGCGGTATCCTACTGCCATCTGCGGGGGGTGAAGGTGTACCTGACCCTGAACACGCTGTGCTCAGACCGGGAGATGGCCGAGGCTGTGGACTGCGCAGTCCAGGCCTCCAAGCTGGGGGCGGACGCGGCCCTCATTCAGGACATGGGTTTGGTGCGGGCCCTGCGTCAGGCCGCGCCAGACCTGCCTCTCCACGCTTCCACGCAAATGGCCCTCCACAACTTGGACGGGGTGAAGCAGGCCGCTGACTTTGGTATGACCCGCGCCGTACTGGCCCGGGAGCTGTCCCGCCGGGATATTGCCTACATCTGCGAGCGCTCCCCCATTGAGATCGAGGTGTTTGTCCACGGGGCGCTGTGTATGTGTTACTCCGGACAGTGCTTTATGTCCTCCGTCATCGGGGGCCGCAGCGGCAATCGGGGGATGTGCGCCCAGCCCTGCCGTCTGCCCTATGGTTGGGGGGAGGAGCTGGCCACCGGACATCCGCTATCCTTGAAGGATATGTCTCTGGCGGGCCATTTGAAGGAGCTCCAGGAGATGGGCGTGGCCTGTGCCAAGATCGAGGGCCGCATGAAACGGGCGGAATACGTTTATATTGTGACAAAAGTGTACGCCGACGCCCTTCGGGAGGACCGGGAGCCCACCGCGGAGGAGCTGTCCCGCTTGGAGCAGGCTTTTTCCCGCCAGGGCTTCACCGACGGCTATTTTATGGAGAAAAAGGGCCCGGATATGTTCGGCGTCCGGGAGGAGGCCAAGAATCCGCGGGAGCTGTTCTCCAAAGCAAAGGCGGCCTATGAGAAGGGCGAGGGCCCCGGTGTACCGGTAAAGTTTTACGCCATGGTCCGGGCGGGGGAGCCCGTCCAGGTGGGGGTGGAAGACAAAGAGGGCCGGGTGGTCACCGCCGCGGGGAACATCCCCGAGGTGGCCCGCCGCCGGGTCACCACCCAGGCAGAGGTGGACGCGCAGCTCTCTAAAACCGGCGGCACGCCCTACGAGGTCAGGGAGGTCCGCTCCCTGGTGGAGGAGGGGCTGGCGGTGCCCTTGTCCGCGCTGAACGGCTTGCGGCGCCAGGTGCTGGACGGTCTGTCCGGTAAACGGACCGCCGTGCCCCAGCGCCGCCACGGCGAGTATAAAGTGGGCGCCCGGTACGAGAACTACCGGGGGGAACCGGACATCTACCTCTCTCTGCGCCGGGTGGCGCAGATGACCTTTGAGCTGGTAAAGGCCCGCCCTGACCTCATCACCCTCCCGGTGGAGGAAATCGCCGCCCATCCGGATGAGGTAACCGCTGCCATCAAGCGTGGGGTCCCCGTGGCGGCGGTGCTGCCCCGTATCTGCTTCGACCGGGAGCTGCCTGGCCTGCGGGAGCAGCTTGAGGGCTGTAAAGGCGCAGGGGTTACCGACGTTTACGTAGGAAATTTGGGCCTGGTGCCGCTGTGCAAGGAGACGGGCTTTACGCTCCGCGGGGATTTCGGCCTTCAGGTGTTCAACAGCCAGGGGGTGAAGGAGTACAAGCGCCTAGGCTTCCATTCGCTGACCGCCTCCTTTGAGCTGAAGCTGGCGCAGATTCGGGACGTTTCCAAGGCGGTGGATTTGGAGATCATCGCCTATGGGCGGCTGCCCCTCATGATTACGGAGAACTGTGCCATCAAAAACCAGTCGGGGAAGTGCGTGTGCTCCAACGTGAACCTGCTCACCGACCGGAAAGGGGTGCGCTTCCCCGTGGAGCGGGCCTACGGGTGCCGCAACGAGATTTTGAACGCCAACAAGGTGTTTTTAGCGGACAAGGCCGCCGACTGGAAACGGGCGGGTCTGCGGGCCATCCGCCTGCTGTTCACCACGGAGAACGGGGTAGAGTGCGCCCAGGTGCTGGATGCTTACCGGGGGAAGGGGAACTATGTCCCCAACAACTACACCCGCGGCCTGTATTACCGGGACGTTCAGTAAAATTATATGAAAAAATAACAATCTGTTTTGGAGAGCCATAGGTTATGGATATCATACTAGCGTCCAACTCCCCCCGCCGCCGCGAGCTGCTGGGGCAGATGGGTATCAAGGAGTTTAAAATCATCGCGCCCGACGTGGACGAGTCCGTGGAGGACGGTCTTTCTCCCGCTGAGATCGTGGAGCAGCTATCTCTGCGCAAGGCCAGGGCGGTGCAGGCCTTGGGGGCGGACGGTCTCATTATCGCCGCCGACACAGTGGTGGCGCTGGATGGAAAGGTTTTGGGCAAGCCCCGCGATGGGGCGGACGCCTTCGCCATGCTGTCCTCCCTGTCAGGCCGGGAGCACCATGTCTACACTGGTGTGACGGTCCTGCAAAGGGGCCGGGCGGTCACGGAGCATGAGGAGACCGCCGTGGTATTCCGCGCGCTGGAGCCTGATGAAATTCGGGGCTACATTGCCACCGGGGAGCCCATGGACAAGGCCGGGGCCTACGGCATCCAGGGCCTGGGGGCTCTGCTGGTGTCCGGCATCCGGGGGGACTACTGCAATGTGGTGGGCCTGCCGGTGTTCCGGCTGGGCGGCATCCTCAAGCGGTTCGGTGTGGACCTGCTGCGACTGTAAAGCAGCGACAGTAAACCGATAGGAGAGCATCAATGAGTCGATTTTTCCGAAACAACGGCGGGCTGCTGGTGGTGGCTGCAGTGCTGCTGGCGGCAGTGCTGGCCGTGGGCGCGCATATTTTGGGCTACGACCCCCTTACCAGCGTTTTAGAGGTGCTGGCCACCCCCTTCCGGGCGGCGTCCAGCGCCATCACCAACTGGGCGGAGGGCCAATATGACCGGGCCTTCCGCTATGAGGAGCTTCAGGCGGAGAACGAGGCCCTGCGCCAGCGGGTGGCCGAGCTGGAGCGGGACGCCATCGCCGGCCAGGACGCGGCCCGGGAGAACGAGCGCATGAAGGACCTGCTGGGCCTGGCCGAGGCCCGCCCCGAGCTCCAGTACCGGGACGCGGCGGTGGTGCGGCGCACCTCTTCCAACTGGAGCTCCGACCTGACCATCGACCGGGGGACGCTGGGGGGGGTGGAGGTCAACGACTGCGTCATTGACCAATATGGTCATCTCATTGGCGTGGTCACGGAGGCCAGCCCCAACTCCTCCAAAGTGACCACCATCCTGGACCCGGACCTGGAGCTGGGGGGGCGCATCGCCCGAACCGACGAAGACGCCATTCTGGAGGGGGACTTCACCCTCATGCTGGAGGGACTGCTCCGGCTGGCCTTTGTGTCGGAGGACACCAAGCTGGTGACCGGCGACCAGGTGACCACCTCCGGTCTGGGAGGCGTCTACCCGCCGGGGCTGGTGGTGGGGTCCGTGCGCACCCTCTACGTGGAGGAGGACGGCATCAGCCGTTACGCCCAGGTGGAGCCTGCGGCGGACGTCAACGGGACGCAGTATGTGTACGTCATCGTGGATTACGGCGAGTAAACACACAAGGCGGGGGATTCCCCGCCTTGCTTGAGTTAGAGAAAGAGAGCGTGTGGATATGGCAGAGATGACCCCCATGATGAAGCAGTATTGGAAGGTGAAGGAGAACCACCCGGACTGTCTGCTGTTCTTCCGGCTGGGCGACTTTTACGAGATGTTCCATGACGACGCCAAGCTGGGTGCGGAGGAGCTGGGCCTGACCCTCACCACCCGGGACCGGGGCAAACCGGAGGAGGAGCGCACCCCCATGTGCGGTGTGCCCTACCACTCGGCCCAGAGCTACATCGCCCGGCTCATAAAGCGGGGGTACAAAGTGGCCATCTGCGAGCAGATGGAGGACCCGGCCACCGCCAAGGGTCTGGTGGACCGGGACGTGATCCGCATCGTCACCCCCGGCACCGCCATGGCCGACG
>CAJUQN010000137.1 GCA_910588625.1 uncultured Oscillospiraceae bacterium | reverse complement strand
TGGGTCTCATCCATCTTCACGCAAAAAAGCCGGATCTCGTCCTCCAGGAGATTTTTGCCAGCTTCAAAGTCTATTTCAAATGGACTGTGGAAGGGTTTGAACGGTTCATTTCGGAGCATAATTTTCAAATCAGACAAACAGCACTGCTTGGCGGATGCCTTGCGCCACTGTGCTATTTGGAGGCAAGCGTTCAGAAATGACAAGAAATGTAGTCCTTGAACTGCTCCTCCCCTTCCTGGGGACTTCGTTGGGAGCAGGGGGCGTGTTCTTCTTAAAAGAAAAGAAAAACTGAATCTGATGCTCCAGCGGTCCTTGACCGGCTTTGCTGCCGGGGTCATGGTGGCGGCGTTTGTTTGGAGCCTGCTAGTTCCCGCCATGGAACGGGCGGAGAGTATGGGCCGGTGGGCGTTTCTCCCCGCTGTCATAGGGTTTTGGCTGGGTGCCCTTTTCTGCTGGTTTTGGACAGGACGATCCCCCACCTGCACCAGAACAGCAGTCAGCTGGAAGGCACCCACACCCGGCTGAAACGGACCACCATGCTGGTGCTGGCCGTCACTCTCCACAACATCCCGGAGGGGATGGCGGTAGGCGTGGTGCTGGCGGGCTGGATGGCCGGGAACAGCGGCATCACCGCCGCAGGAACCTTGGCACTGTCTATCGGTATCGCCATCCAGAACTTTCCGGAGGGGGCTATCATCTCCATGCCCCTCCAGGCGGAAGGAATGGGAAAAGGCCGCGCTTTCTTATATGGCGTTCTCTCCGGCATCGTGGAGCCTTTGGCGGCGATCCTGACCATGCTGGCGGCAGGGCTGATCCTGCCCGCTCTGCCCTACCTGCTCAGTTTTGCGGCGGGAGCGATGATCTATGTAGTAGTGGAGGAACTGATCCCGGAAGCATCTGCCGGAGAACACTCCAACCTGGGGACGCTGTTCTTCGCAGCAGGATTTACCATCATGCTGGTGCTGGATGTGGCACTGGGATGGTGGAGCGCACACCCAGCATCGGCGGGTTGTGCGGCAATTCTCTCCACATCTGTCTTGTGACCGGGATGATCTGGCTGACCTGTTCCCCGACCGGGATGCGGAGCGCATTGTTCGGGAGTTGGGTGAGGACATATCCGGCAGGGCTATGTATCGGCTCCAATATATGTGGGAGTTTGCCAAATAAAATTATGTTTGGGGCTTGACAAAATCCATTCTCTCCGCTATTATAGCATTGTTATATAACGGTGTTATATTCAGGGGTCAGATGTATGGAAGAACACAGCGAAACCTTAGTGCGTATCCATCAGGCGGCCATGGAGGAGTTTCTGAAAAAGGGCTTTGCGGATGCCTCCCTGCGGCAGATGGTGAAGAACGCCGGAGTGACCACCGGGGCCTTTTATGGATACTACTCCGGCAAGGAGGCCCTGTTCACCGCTTTGGTGGAGCCTCACGCGGCGGCAGTGATGGGGATGTTCATGGGGGCCCAGACCGCGTTCTCGGAGCTGCCGGAAGCGGAACAGCCCAGCCATGTAGGGGTAGAATCCAGTGATTGTGTAAAGGAAATGCTGGAGTATGTATACCAGCATCTTGAACCGTTCAGATTGCTAATCTGTAAGGCCCAGGGCACCAGCTACGAAAACTTTATTCACAACATGGTAGAGATCGAAGTGGAGGCCACCCAACGGTTCTTGGAAGTTCTCCGCAGGCAGGGGCAGGAGATACCAGACCTGGACAACCAGCTCTGCCACATCATCGCCAGTGGGATGTTCCATGGGATATTCGAGGTCGTGGTCCACGATATGCCCTATGACCGGGCAAAGCACTATGTCCAGCAGCTCCAGGATTTTTTCCTTGCTGGCTGGCACAGCATGATGGGGGTCTAGGACCCCTTTCATTTTAGGCGAAAGTTAGCAATAACTAACTTTCGAAGATTGGATATGCGAAAGCGGCCGCGGCGCTTTCTGTATCATATATCATCTTCGGCAAGCGCCTTGCTCGTGAGCCTTTATTCTGATGCGGGGCTCCATTTTTCGGCGGCTCAATTACTGGTCAAATCCTTCACATAGCGTCCGTTTTCCTGGATGAAGCCCATTTTTTTGAGGTACGCTCCATGGACCTGCGAGGCGGTGGGGACCAACAGCCTGCGGCATCCCCGCTCCGCCAGCTGCTGGTACAGGTATTGACCTACAGAGCAGTCCCGGTATTGGGGGGTGCTGTAGTCCAGGAAAACCTCCAAGGAGCTCTGCTCCAAGGTCCGACCGATCAGCAGTCCCACGGGAACCGCGTCGCAGCACACCAGAAAGGCCGTGTCGGCCTGGATAAGGGAGGTTTCAGTCCCCGTAAAATATTTTTGGATATCATCCCGGTAGTATTGTAGGAAGTGCTGGACATACGCCTCCCCCGGCGCGGCGGGCAGGAGTGTAAAAATGCGCTCCGTCCTAGCCATGCGGACCAGATAGAAGATGTTTACCCCCACCAGGCAGAAATTCATGATTGCCGTGGGATAGGAGCCGATCAGAAGCGCATAGATGGCAAAGATGAGGGAACCGATCATATTGATGACCCGCAGCTTGACCACAGAGGTCATCAGCAGGGAGACCAACACCAAAACGGAGGCAAAATAGCCGATCATCTCTAAAATCATCTGAGTATTCATAAAAGCTCCTTTTATGGTTAAATCCGAGGCTTTCGGGCCTAATTTCCCTTCGACCAACGTTTGCCAGACGCAGCATTTCCTTGGCTTGGTCAAAATCTCCATATCTTTATCCATTCACCAAAAAACTTTTGCCAATTTTGTACAAGTGTACCATCTCTGCTTCCTGCTGTCAAGTATCAGACCGGAAACAAAACAGCAGGTTGGCCGGGACGTGGCGCTCAAAAAGCAGAGCCAGACAATGAATCATCGTCTGGCTCTGAATAGAGGTGTTGAAGCTTTGTTTGCCGATCAATTTCTCTGCATAAAGGCCAGCAGCATCACGGCGGCATCTCCCCGGGTGGCGGACTGGCTGGGATTCAACCGACCAGCGCTGTCACCCTGGGCCACCTTCATGGCCTGCGCCAGCGCGGCATAGCCCAGCAGCTCCTCGGGAATCTTCTCCTGGTCGGAGAAGTCCGTTTTGTAGATATTCTGGAGCCGGGCGGCGGGCCCATAGCCTCCGGCGTCCAGCAGGAGTTTGATGACATCCAGCCGAGACAGCTGTTTGCTGTCGTTTCGGTCCTCCCGGCGGAGCGCTCCCATGCTGTAGACGACCCGATAGGCTCGGCTGGCGTCGCCGTCATCCATGTTTTCCGGGTCGATCAAAACGCCCTGAGTGCTGGCCAGCAAGGCCACCAGATCCAACTGGGTCAACGTTTTTTCGGGACGGAACAGGCCGCCCCCATAGCCGATGCCATAACCAGCCAGCGTCTCGGCGGCATTCTTGGCCGAAGAATCCGCCAGGTCGCTGTATTGCAGGGCGCCGCGCTCCTCATGGGTCCAGAGGATGGGCTTGCCGCTCTTGGCGTCGATGCCGGTCACACCCTGCTCAGATGCAGTCAGCTTCCAACCCAGCTTCAGGCTGTTCAGCGCGCGATAGCCCATCTCGGCCAGGGGGGCATAGTCCGCGTCAGAGAGGTCCAGCTTCTGGGGCACCGCCACATAACCCTTGGTGATTTGGAAGGTCTTGAAATAGGCATTGAGTGCCTGCTCTGCCGAAACGACACCCTTCGGGTCATCGAAGCCCACATCCGCTGTCCAGGACTGGGAGTAGGCGGAGACAGAGCCGTCAACGGCGTCGATACCAACGGCAAAGCTGTCGGCGGGGAAGAAATAATCGTTTGCCTTACGGGCATAGCGGAAGCTCCAGGTGCTATAGCGGCCGTTCTCCTGGGTGGAGGAGCCAGCCGTATAGGCCGCGCACAGGTCGAAGCGCTCTCCCTGCTGGGTGGAGAGGAACTCCTCCACCGTATTGCGGGCGGTGGCCTCATCCACCTTTTTGACCTCGTTCTCATCCCAGCGTCCGGAGCTCTGAACCGCCATCAGTGCCCCGGTCTTGGCGTCCAGGGTCACCCAGCGGCGCATAGTTTCCTCATCCACCCGCTTGGCGTAGGTCAGCCGGACGACGATCACCGAAGCGTCGCTGATCTCCTCCTCGCGGTAGGACGCAGAGGCCAGGATGTAGCTGTCCAGGCCCAGCTGGGAGATGGCTCGGGCCTTCTTGTCCAGCGTCTCCTTGCTCAGCGTGCCCTTCAGCTTGTCCGCGCCCAACTGCTCGGCCTGGGTCAGCTCGCCGGCGTCGCTCTCGCCGGCGTCTGCGGAAGGGCCTCCAAATATCATGTTTTTGTCTCCGGTGGACTCCCCTCTTTCACCCAATTCCTCATACAGCCTGGTCAGGTCCACCAGCTTGCCGGAGGTATCGTCCACGTAGAAATCATGGATGCTGTCGGGCAGATAGCGCAGTACCGCTGTTCTTTCACCCTCGTCCAGCACATATTCCAACCGCAGGGACAGTGTGCCGCGAAGCAAGGGCTCCACCGCGCTCTGTTTGGTGTGGAAGGTGGCGGAGGGTACCGTGCCGATATAGTTCGCTTCCAGGCTGTCCCGACTGAACTGGGCCACAGCATAGTCCGAGGTGCGCACCATCAGGGAGAAGCCCAGGGGGGAGGGCTGGCCGTTGAGCTTGATTGTACCCCGGAAATAGTACCGGCTCTCCCGCAGAGAGCTTGCCGTTTCGGCGGCAGCGTCCAGATCCACCGTCTCTCCAGATGACAGCACCCGCTTCAAAAACGCGGAAGCGGCGGCTCTTGCCTTGGCCGGGTCGCTCTTGGGCAAGGCGAGGGGCTCACCGTTCCGGTCCTCATCCGCGCTGTAGCTGTAATAGCTTAAAATTTTGCCGGACTCGGAGGCGGTAATCTCGAGGGAACCGTTCTCACCGCTCCAGCTCAGCCGCCAGGCGGGGGCCAGCTCGCCCTCGGTCAGCTGGCCGCTGAACTCCTTGTAGCGCTCCGTGTCCAGCCCCAGAGTATTCTTCACCTTTGTGGTGACGGCGGCCAGACGGTCTGCGCTGTCGCGGCTCTCAGCTGCGCTTCCGGGAACGACCATGGAAAACAGCAGAATCGGAACCAGCATAAGAGACAAAATGCGTTTCTTCATGTTTTTCTTCTCCTTCCATAATGATCCGGGGCGCTGCCCCGAGTGATCAATTCGGCCTGCTGGCAGAGTTCCGGGAGAACTGCCGGCAGCTCTTCATTGATAAAGACGCATTTCAAGGCGGATGGTCACAGCTTTTTCCAAAAATTTAAGGGCCTTTTTTATTCAGTATATTATAATTAGACCTCTTGCGAAAATAAAAATAGTTCGATATTACCCCTGAAAAACAATCTAGAAAAAAGATGCAGAAAGTGGTAAAATAGACA
>CAJUQN010000136.1 GCA_910588625.1 uncultured Oscillospiraceae bacterium | reverse complement strand
GAGCTTCGATATGTCCGCCTTCTCCCGGGGCGACTACGCCAAGGCCCTGGAGGGCGACACCATGGCGGAGGTCATCTCCAAGGTGCTTTACCCCGCCGACGACCACACGGAGGGCAAAAAGCTGCGTCTGCGCCAGCAGTACCTGCTGGTGTCCGCCTCCGTGCAGACCATCCTGCGCAAGCACCTGCGGGACAACAAGACCCTGGACAACCTGCCCGACAAGGTTTCCATCCACATCAACGACACCCATCCCGCCCTGTGTGTACCCGAGCTGATGCGCCTGCTGGTGGATGAGCACAGCTACAGCTGGGACAAGGCCTGGGACATCACCTGCCGCACCCTGTCCTACACCAACCACACCGTCATGAGCGAGGCCCTGGAGCGCTGGAATGTGAGCCTGTTCGAGCAGTTGCTGCCCCGTGTGTACCAGATCGTCCAGGAGATCGACCGCCGCCTGCGCGTGGACCTCCATGGCTACTACGGAAACGACATGGGCAAGATCGAGTATATGGCCGTCATCAGCAAGGATGAAATCCGCATGGCCAATCTGTGTCTGGCCGCCTGCCACAAGGTCAACGGTGTGTCCAAGCTCCACACCGAGATTTTGAAGGACAGCATCTTCCGGGACTATTACCAGATGGAGCCGGACCACTTCTGCAACGTCACCAACGGCATCGCCTACCGCCGCTGGCTGTGCCAGTCCAATCCGAAACTCACCGCTCTGCTCAGTGAACTCATCGGCGACGGCTTCATGAAGGACTCCACCCAGCTGGAGAAACTGCTGAAGTACAAGGACGATGCCAAGGTGCTCAAGCAGCTCCAGGATATCAAGCTGGACAACAAAAAACGCCTGTCCGATCTGATCCTCAAGCGCAACGGCATCGTGGTGGACCCCAACTCCCTGTTCGACGTGCAGATCAAGCGCCTCCACGAGTACAAGCGCCAGCTGCTCAACGTGCTCCAGATCCTCCATATGTATCTGGAGATTAAGCACAATCCCAGCGCCCCCTTCCAGCCCCGCACCTTTATCTTCGCCGCCAAGGCATCCGCCGGCTATATCATGGCCAAGCAGACCATCCAGCTCATTGTGGCCGTGTCCAATCTGGTCAACCACGACCCGGACACCCAGGACAAGCTGAAAGTCGTGTTTATGGAGGACTACAACGTCTCCCTGGCCGAGATCATCATCCCTGCAGCCGAAATCTCCGAGCAGATTTCCATCGCTGGCAAGGAGGCCAGCGGCACCGGCAACATGAAGCTGATGATCAACGGCGCGGTGACTCTGGGCACTCTGGACGGCGCCAACGTGGAGATCCACGAGCAGGTGGGCGACGACAACATCGTGCTGTTCGGTCTCAAGACCCCGGAGGTTAACGAGCTGTGGCAGAGGGGCTACAATCCCCTGGACTACGTGCGCAACGACCCGGAGCTGAAGGCCGTTATGGATATGCTTATGGGCGGTATCGCCGGGATGCACTTCGACGACATCGTACGCTCCCTGACCACCAACCACAAGGGCCCCGCCGACCCCTATATGTGTCTGGCAGACTTTCACGACTATGTCCGGGCCCAGCGGGACGTGTCCGAAATTTACAGCGTCAAGACCCGCTTCACCAAGATGTCTCTAGTGAACATTGCAAAGGCGGGCTTCTTCTCCGCCGACCGGGCCGTGGAGGAGTACGCCCGGAACATCTGGCATCTCAAGTAAACCGCCCAATCCGGGCGGCCACATAGAAAAGAGGAGGTCTGGAGCATGAAACAGGTGTGCTTTGGCGTGGATATTGGCGGCACCACCGTCAAGCTGGGCCTGGTGAGCCGGGAGGGTGAGCTGCTGGACAAGCGGGAGTTCCCCACCTTCCGGGACCTGGGGGCCACCTTTGACGATATCGCCAGCCATATGCGGCAGGTGATGGCGGATTTCCAAGGCATGGGCGGCGTGTCGGACGAATACCAGTGCGTGGGCGCGGGCGTGGGCGTCCCCGGTCCAGTGGTGGACCAGTCCCGGGTGATTCACTGCGCCAACCTGGGCTGGAAGAATGTGGATATCGCGCAGGAGTTGTCCGGCCGGGCGGGAGTGCCCGTCCGGGTGGCCAACGACGCCAATCTGGCCGCATTGGGCGAGGCATGGCAGGGCGGCGGCAAGGGCTGCCGTAACCTGGTGATGCTCACCGTGGGCACCGGTATTGGCGGCGGTATCATCTGCGATGGGAAAATCGTGGCCGGAGCCACCGGCGCGGGGGGCGAGGTGGGCCATATGCCCGTCCCCTTCCACACCGACTGGCAGTGCGGCTGCGGTAAGAAGGGCTGTCTGGAGGTCACTGCCTCTGCTACTGGCATCATCCGGGCGGCGAAGCAGTTCTCCCCTTTCAAGGAGATGGAAAAGGTCACCGCCAAGGATGTCTATGATGCCGCAGCCGCCGGGGATAAGAACGCCGTCTCCGTGGTGGCGGAGTCCGCCGCCGCCCTTGGGTACGCCGCAGCCGCCATCAGCTGTGTGGTCAACCCGGAGATTATCCTGCTGGGAGGCGGTGTGTCCGCCGCGGGCAATGCCCTGATGGACCCGGTGGAAGCCGCGTTCAAGACCTGCGCCTTCTCCACCTGCGCCGAGGCGCGGTTTGCGCTGGCTCAGTTGGGCAACAATGCGGGCATCTACGGCGGCGCGGCCCTGTTTTTTACGGAATAACATACATCCTGCCCTCAATATGGGGCAGAATAATAAGAAAATTGATGAGGAGTGATCTTGTATGCTCAAGCTCGACCTGTCCAACCTGGAAGGCGTGATCTCCCAGGACCAGATCAACGCCATGGCCCCCGAGGTGGAGGCCGCCCACGCCAAGCTCTACGACCCCGCCGCCCTCGGCTCCGACTTTGTGGGCTGGGTGCGCCTGCCCGAGAGCTACGACAAGGATGAGTTTACCCGTATCCAGAAAGCCGCCGCTCAGATCCGCAAGGATTCCCAGGTTCTGGTGGTCATCGGCATCGGCGGGTCTTATCTGGGCGCCCGGGCCGCGCTGGAGGTGTTCCCCTCCGACGGGCCGGAGATCTGCTTTGTGGGCTGCTCCCTCAGCCCCAACCAGCTGGAGGCTGTCATCCACAAGCTGGACGACCGGGACTGGTCCATCAACGTCATCTCCAAGTCCGGCGGCACTACCGAGCCCGCCGTGGCCTTCCGGGTGTTCCGGGATTTGCTGGTGAAGCAGTACGGCAAGGATGCGGATAGGCGCATCTATGCCACCACCGACAAGGCCCGTGGGGCCCTTAAGACTCTGGCTGACTCCAACGGCTGGGAGACCTTCGTGGTGCCCGATGATGTGGGTGGCCGGTTCTCCGTGCTGTCCGCCGTGGGTCTGCTGCCCATTGCTGCGGCCGGTGTGGACATCAACGCGCTGATGACTGGCGCTCGGGACGCTATGAACGCTTTCGACAAGCGGGATATGTCCAACCCGGTGTGGCAGTATGTGGCCGCCCGGAATCTGCTGTACCGCGCGGGCAAGAAGATCGAGCTGTTCTGCAGCTACGAGCCCTCCTACTCCTTCGTGGGCGAGTGGCTGAAGCAGCTGTTCGGTGAGTCCGAGGGTAAGGACGGCAAGGGGATCTTCCCAGCCTCTGCCCAGTTCACCACTGACCTGCACTCCCTGGGCCAGTATATCCAAGATGGCGAGCGGCACCTGTTCGAGACCGTCATTTATGTGGACGACACCGGGTGTGACATTGCCGTTCCCTACAGCGATGACAACGGTGACAATCTGAACTATCTGGCAGGCAAGCCTCTGAGCTTTGTCCGTGAGATGGCCTTCAAGGGCACTTTGGCGGCCCACAAGGACGGCGGCGCACCCTCCATCGTCATCCGCATGGACAAGATGGACGTGCACGACCTGGGTGAGCTGTTCTATTTCTTCGAGCTGTCCTGCGGCATCAGCGGGCATATTCTGGGCGTCAATCCCTTCAACCAGCCCGGCGTGGAGGCATACAAGAAGAATATGTTCGCCCTGCTGGGGAAGCCCTGAGTTCTTTTTTCTTGTAAATAAAAGGAACTGAAAAAGAACTTTTCGTTCCCTGCGGACAAGGCAAAGCCTGCTCGGTTTTCGTCCGGCAACCAACGTTAAAAGATAAGAAAAGCCCCCGGCTCGCGCCGCAATATCATAAGGTTGAGCCCTGGCACTCGCGAAAAGTCCGGCACCGCCGCCTGAATATAAATCGGGCGGCGGTGTCTTGTCTTGAATTTCATCCTCACCTGTCCGGCTTGATTTGCCAGCAATGTGCTATAATAGTTCAACAGTAGGGGAAGGGCAGAAAAATGGCAAGTGAACAGCATCGACATGATATAGGCGGCAGAGCGTGAGAAAAAATCAGGCCATACACGATAGGCGAAAAGTAACGCCGCGCAGCAAACATCCGAAGAAAGCCCGCGAGGAGGTCATAGCGGCCTCAAAAAAATTAAAGAAAAAGTGGGCAAATCGGAAGAAGAAATCCACAATCGCAGTGGAAACAGTGGAAAAGTGCGCCTGATGTTCCAGGATGAAGCGGGCTTTGGGCGGATCAACAAGCCCGAATTCTGTTGGCGTCCGAAGGGTATTCGCCCATCGGTCCCCTGTCATCACATTCGGGAATTTCGTTATGCCTGCGGAGCTGTCGAGCCGCCCACCGGGGTACCGGAACATCTCTTTTATCGCGCTCATAGTCTCCGTGGTGCTGCTGAACTGCTGGCTTTTCACGTACTCTTTTAGTACTTCCTGCGGTGCTTTCGTCATTTTTCTTCGACTCATATCTTGAACTGGTTGTTATTTCCATTCTTGACTGAGTCGAAGTTTTTATACTGTCTAAGTTCGTCGTTTACACGAAAATTTTACGGGGTTTTTGAGTGTAAGCTCCCTATTTCTGCTCAGATGCTCACTTTTGCTCTCATTGCTATCCTTGTTCATAAACCCCGCAGCCATGAACAGCAGGTTGGACATCTCCGTTACCCGCTCCGGCGGGAAATAGGGAATGTTGTCCAGCTCCTGGATCACCCGATGTAACGGCTCTCCATGCAGCTTTCCACACTCCTCCAGATCATAGGCGATGTAATCCCGCTGCTCCACCATCAGAAAGGGACCCACCGTCAGCTTGGCGGCCACGCCCTCATCCCCCAGGATTGGGGAGACGAAGCAGGTCAGCCCCATGGGCCCGGTGTAGATGTATTTTCCACCGAAGCGCACTGCTTCGGTCATCCCATACAGGTGGGTCCGGATGCAGTCCGCCTCTCCCCGACCGGCGATGTGGCAGATCTGGCAGCTGGTGCAGCCGTATCCGGTCTCAAACAGGCAGTGCCCGGAGGCGTCGGACACCGTACAGCCCACTCCGCAGGCCCCGGAGAAAGAGCGGGCGCACTCCTTGGCCAACTGCAAGTCAAATGTCTCCTCATGGGTCATGTCAACGCCAATCTAAAATTGTAAGAAAACGCCGAACAAATTTTGTCGTTTT
>CAJUQN010000135.1 GCA_910588625.1 uncultured Oscillospiraceae bacterium | reverse complement strand
GACTTTTGTCTATTTTGCTCTTGTTGTGGATGCTCTTATGTGAACACGGCCTAACACACTTGGCATCGCAGTGCCTACGGCATCGCAAAAACTTAACAGAGTCCGCCCGATGAACCTGGATGAAGCCGAAAAGTTGGCAACGCTTTTGCAAATCAAAAATGAGAACTTTGGCGAATATTTTTTTGCCGGATAGTTGCGTTGCGCAACTTATGGTTCTTCACAAGGAGGGAGGTGAACGGGGTGTTAACTATCATTTTCGCGGTAACTACAATCATTTGTGCATTTGGATGGCTTATCAACAGGATCATCGTAAGAGGGACCGTGCTGTACATCATCGAGGAATGTGGCAAGGCCCCAGTCAATGGGGAACTGGGGCCTTACATGAAGAAGGCAATTCGCGAGATGTTTTCAAGGAAGTCCTAATTTCTGCTTTATGACAGCGGCAGCAACGCCCTCTGCAATTTTTTCCAATATCCGCAGACTAAAATTTCCAATTTCCCCGGCAATATCCAGAGTCTTTTCCCAAGTAGGATTTGCCCTAATTGTGTTTAGGAATTCGTGTCCAGCGTAAGTTATGTAATTTACGCAACAATTTTCAATGACGTCATCGGCAGATCCCGCAGAGAGGCTAATGTGTCCGCCATCGTCCAACTCAAAAAGAGTGTAGAAAATTACTTCTGCGGCATACTCGGGAAGGGCTTCGCAGATGCTGTCAAGCGCCACCCCAGTAAACTCCATATCACCATCGCAATTTGTTTCAATGTAGGGAACCGATTCCAGGTAGAGCAAAACATCGCGAACGCAATTATGGTTCAGCTTCATTATGTCACCCCCCTCCTCCGCCAAAATTCTACCACACCGGCGGGGAGGAGACAAGTGCAAACAGAAAGGAGGTGAACGGGGTGGCTAAAGAGTCCAAAGAACCGTGGTATAGGATTCCGCCGCCTAAATGGTACAAGGCCATAGGGAGATATGGAGTCTGGTCAGGTCTGATTATTTCGATTGCGGCGCTTATCATCTCGATCATTGGGCTGAAAGGGCTATGATAGACATAATCAACGAGATCAGGGCAATGATATTCGCAACAATTACCCCGGTCGGTTCCAGCCAGTCCCGGAACTCATGAATCCTTCTCCTCTGCTCTTCTGTGTAGGCATCCATGTGAAGATCAGCCATAGCGTATATATTATCTTCCGATATGACTGGGTTGCCTTCGACATCAGTTTGAGTATGATAGGGATGAAATTGTTAGAAAATCCAGGGAAGCGGGCGGTATGTTCATCGTCATTCCCTCCGTGGTGAAGCTGGACACAGAGCTGCCGCTTTCCGCTCAAATGCTGTACGGGATCATAACCTGGAAATGCAACAGCTACGCATACACCTGGGCAACCAACCGGGAGCTGGGCGAGGCGCTGGGGGTGTCAGCCAAACGCGTTTCGGCCTTGCTGTCCCAGCTGGAGGAGCGGGGGCACATTGAGACGGAGATCGAGTACAAGGACGGCACAAGAGAGATCCTGCGCCGGTACATCTACCCGGTCATGAGGAGCGCCAGGGGTATTTTGGGGCTCGACCCTACCCCCGAAAATGAGGATACCCCTCCCTCCAAACAAGCATACCCCTCCCCGGGCGCGGGGATACCTCCCCCTGAAAATGCGGAGGTTATATGTAATATAAATAATAAAAAAAATAATACCCCCTATAGTCCCCCACAGGGGGACAGCGCCCCCGCCGGGTCTGCTCCAGAGGACAAGCCCGAGCCAAGCCGCCGACGCTTCGTTCCTCCCAGCGTGGAGCAGGTGGCGGCCTACTGCCGCGAGCGGGGCAACGGCATCGACCCGGACGCCTTTGTCAACTACTACACCTCCAAAGGCTGGACGGTGGGCCGCTCTCCCATGAAGGACTGGAAGGCGGCGGTACGCACCTGGGAACAGCGGCGGCGCGCTGAGCGGAAGGAGGCAGACGATGAAGACGATTTGTTCCAGTGACGAACCTTCTCCCATCCTCTTTGACCCGAAGCTCATGGACCCCACTCAGCCAACGCTGTGGTGGTGTTTGGATGCGTTTGATACATACGCGATTGGGACCAATGCCGTGTGCAAATCAAGCATGGTGAGATGGGGGGAGACAGCAAAGTATCAGGAGGTGCTTTCGGACATCGTTGCCGGCCTGAACGACCTGGTGGAGCGGTATTCCTCTGAGGCCAAGTACCAGAAAGACGCCGCCGCCCGGCTGGAGAAGGAGCTGGCCGAGCTGAAAAGCCGCCCAGTGGAGGTGGCGGTGGAGGCGGACCCCGCCGCCGTGGAGACTGCCCGGAAAGAGGCGGAGGCCGCCATGCGGGACAAGCTGGATAAGGCCCGCGCCGCGGAGAAAAAGGCCCGGGATGAAGCCGTGAGAGCCGCCAATGATGTTAGTCGCACGGAGCGGGAGCTGAAGCAGGCCCAGGCGGAGCTGGACGCCCTCCGGGCCAGGGCGGAGCTGGCGGAGAAAAGGCGGCGCTCACCGCCGATGAGGATCTGGCGCTGTTCCGGATGTTGTTTGACCAGGCCCAGGAGATCAAAAACAAGATGAACGGGGTGGTGTTGAAGGTCCGTCCCAAAGACCCCGAAAAGGCCCAGGGACTGGCCAAGGCTCTTTTTGCTTTGGCCGACAGCTTTAGGGAGGTGGCGGCGCAATGACGGAATTTCAGGAAAAGGCCATTTTGGCCATCGAGGCCCAGCAGGCCAAGGTGACGGCCCGCTCCCCCCAGTGGATGGTGGGGGAACAGCTCAAGGACATCTGCCGGATGGAGCCGGGCAGCGCGGAGCTCATCGCCCAGGATCTGGAGAACGAGACCATGTCCAGCACCGAAGGGCGTGGACCGTCTCAAATCGCCAAGCAACTGACACAGGAGCGTGTATTGACCCCTACGGCATATCATCTCAGCAAAGGGGTTAAATGCTCCCATAAGATGCCGGAGGTTCCCCATGGATGGCGGTCCCCAACGGTCGTAAAAATGCTGGAGTGTAAAGAGTACATGGGCTGTACGGTCAATTTCAAGACCTATACGACTTCTGTTCTGGACAAAAAGCCGAGGCTGAACCCCGTTGAAAAGCAAATTGTGTTTTATGGAACTCACGTGGCCATTGTGGAGCCGGAGGTGTTTGAAAAGGTCCAAGAGCTTCGTCAGCAGCGCCAACGTATGACAAAGGCAGGCCGAAGCAGTATGTTTTCCGGTTTGGTGTACTGTGCAGACTGCGGGAAACGGCTCTACTTTTACACTTGCCAGCGTTATCAACCGAATCAGGATTATTTCATCTGCTCAACCCACCGTCTGTATGAGGGGAGATGCAGCGCCCATTACATTCGTGCCATTGTTTTGGAGGAAGTTGTCTGGGCGCATGTCAGAACTGTCATTTCCTATGTCACCTGCTATGAATCGCACTTTCGGGCCATTATGGAGCGGCAGTTGAAGCTGAACGTGGAGGATACCATCCAAACGCGAAAAAAGCGGCTGAAGCGTGTTGAGAAACGGATAGCAGAATTGGACCAGATGTTCATCCGCCTTTATGAGGACAACGTGAAAGGCCGCATTTCCGATGAACGCTTTTCTATGTTGAGCAGGACCTATGAGGATGAACAGTCGCAGTTGAGGACTGAATTGGAAACGCTACAGCAGGAGATTGAGGTGCAGACGAAAAATGAGGTCGATTTGGAATCTTTTATTGAAAAGGTGCGAAGATATTCTGATTTGCGGGAGCTGGTAAGTGCGATCTATGTAGAAGCGCCCGTGGAGATCAACGGAAAGAGGCATCAGAATATTCGTATTGAGTATGATTTTATTGGCTTTATTCCATTGGAAGAATTGAACAGGCAGGAAGCGGGCTGACTTATGGCATATCGCCCTAAAACTACCCTGACTGCTTTATGAACATCGGCCTATGCGCCAAGACCCGCCTGTGCGGTTTGCCGCATAAAAGACGGCCAATGTAAGGCGGCGAGCGGTACCCATCCGTCCACAAAACAGCTGGACAAGCTGTTTCGCAACGACCCCGTCAGGCAATCATGATACTCCTGTCCGCCATTCTCATGGGGGCAGCTCGGAGAGATCCTCGGAGGGGTGAGATTCCCGTGACGCGCACTGCGCGGTTTCAGTCTGCCGCCCACGCCTGGGGAAGTAGTGTCGAATACAGGTGAACGAAAGGCAGGAAAACAACGTCTTTCGGGCAAAATCTTGATAACAGAAGCCGTGGGGATCGTCTAGCCCCTCAAGCCGGACGGTCCCCATTTTTGTGTTATCAGGTAGTTTAATATCCACCGTTCATGAATTCTGTGGTGTATGCTCACAGCCAGAAAATTTGTGTGGAAATGCTTGCAAAAACATGATATACTGAATATAAAGAACAGATTCGATTGGAGGTGCTGTCTGATGGGTTTGCTGCCGATGGAGGCGGATATCCTGCCGCCGTCCGATGACCGGGTATTCAAGCTGATCCTGACTAATCAGGAAGCCAAGCCAGTATTGATCGACTTGATTTCCTCTATTATCAAACGCCCTGTGGTCGATGTTGAGGTTCGCAACAACGAGATACCGCCCAACGATACCCAGGAAAAGGCCGAGCGGCTTGATGTGAACTGCCGCATCGACGATGGGTCTCAGATAGACCTGGAGATGCAGGCAAGCCGCATCCAGGAGGAATCTGATGGGAAGCATCAGAACCTGAAGGGCAAGAGCATATACTATCTGTGCGATCTCCACTCCTCCCAGCCATCCAAAGGGGTACGGAGATATGACAGGCTGGCCCGGACGTATCAGGTGACATTCTGCTCCTATACGGTGTTCCCGGAGCGGACGGATTACGTCAATTCCTTCTCCCTGCGGCATGATGAGGACAATGAGCTGCTGTCAGACGCCATCCAGGTTGTGTATGTGGAATTGAGCAAGCTCCAGGAGATCATGGAGAAGTCCGTGGATGATATGACGGATCTGGAGAAGTGGGCGGTATTTTTTCAGTACGCCAGCGAACCCACCTACCGGGAAACAGTAAACGAGGTCATAGCGTCGAAGGAGGTGCTGCAAATGGCCGGAAACCTGTTAATGAGCATCAGCCAGGATGAACGGGAACGGGCGGTGTTCCGCAGCCGCAGGATGTACCAGACCGATATGCAATCGAACCTGGCCACCGCAGAGGACAGGGGTGAGCGCAGGGGCCGTGCGGAAGGCCGTGCGGAGGGAATGACAGCTTCAATTCGAAGTTTGATGGACACCATGGGCTGGACGGTTGAACAGGCCATGGCGGCGCTGAAGATTCCAGAGGAGGATCACCCCAAGTACGCCAAACTGTTGAACAACTGAGAATAACCGCAGAATCGCTGGGTACTGATCAATGGTATCCAGCGGTTCCTTTTGGGAGGTATTGAATATGGAAAGAGCAGTGAATAGCAACAAAAAATCCAGCATGACCATGATCGTGGAGGGCCGGGAAGTGGCCCTCCATTTTTCAGATG
>CAJUQN010000134.1 GCA_910588625.1 uncultured Oscillospiraceae bacterium | reverse complement strand
GCTGTTCATTCTGGCCGGGTGCGGAGCAGATCAACACACGGCCCCGGATGATGAAACCAGATATTCCTCCGACACATCAGCCGAGGACTGCTATCTGTGCGGGGGCGGCATAGAAGATTTGATGCCTTCATATTGGGGACAGAACAATGTCGCACTCATCAGCTTGAACACTTTTGAGATTAAGCCGATTGAGATTAACCGCTACGACAGGTTGAGCGGACGGCTGATTGAGGAATATGCTGGCGTTGTGTCTTTTGGCGGCGGTGGCAGCATTGACGGTGGATTCTCCGCTAACTTGTTGTTAGAGTATGACCGAGGATACGCCACTGGCTCCGTGGACTTTCTCAATGACGAAACGCTGGACGTAGACAAAGCAGCTTCTTTCTTGTGCGCTGACTGTCTGAATGAGATTTTGCCGCAGAAGGTCAGCCGGTACTTTGGTGTTGGCGCAATCCATCTTGGAACAAAGAAAATCCGGGTATTTGAGGAAAACTTTGCCGGATTCGGACTTGGGGATTTCTATTTTGACTGCAATCTGATGGAACGCAAGAACGGCGATTCTCGCCAGATGGATATTTTAATTTTTTACTGCCCAATACGGTATGAGGAAACGCCCTGAAAGGGCGTTTCCCTTCCTGCGCGGATGTGCAGGAATGAGCGACCGAAGGGAGCGCAAAGCCACGCCGTCAGGCGTGTTCGACTGGACGCAGAGCGGCCAGTCCGGGGCTTGGGGGGACCCCAACGGGCGTATTGGAAAATCCGAAAAGGATATTCCAATACATTGCTCGCCTTTTCCATCGAAACCTTTAACCCTGCTTGCGTCCCAGAAACAACGCTTTTATTCGGAGAGGTGTTCCTGTGTGGACAGCTTGCTACTCCACTTTGAAACTATATTATTTCAAATTTGACCGAATCCACTTATAATTACTCCTTGTAGGAACAATTTCCCGCAGGAGGCATACAAGCATGAAGATCGTATCATGGAACGTCAACGGGCTTGCCCGGTGCAGACGGAACGGTTTCTTGAAGTTTCTGGCAGACGCAAAACCGGATGTGCTGTGCTGTCAGGAAATCAAGGGAGAATGTCCGTTGAATGTTCCCGGCTATCTGCTGTTCTGGAACCCGGCGAAGCGCACGAACTACTCCGGGACGCTGGTGCTGTCACGGCGGCAGCCTCTCTCCTGCCAGTATGGGCTTGGCATTGAAGAAGGACGGCTTATCACGTTGGAATACAAGGACTGGAAAAGCTGTTAAAGCAGTTTGTTCGGGAGAACGGATTGTAACATTCGTTTACACAGATGTAGGCGGATTAAAAAATCAAAGCCGCTGCTTTCCTAACAGGCCCTGTCCGCTACAATAGATTTGACAAAATCTATTGTGGAGGTACATTCCCATGAACTATGGCTATATCCGAGTGTCCGCCAAGGACCAGAATGAGGCCCGCCAGCTTGCCGCGCTGTCTGGCCTTAACATTCCTGCCGGAAACATCTACTTGGATAAACAGAGCGGCAAAAATTTTGACCGGCCCGCTTACCAGCGCCTGCTCCGGAGGCTGCGTTCCGGCGATGCGCTCTACATCCTGAGCATTGACCGGCTGGGACGTGACTATGATGAAATATTGGAACAATGGCGGATCATCACCAAGAAAAAGAGCGCCGACATTGTGGTGCTGGACTTCCCCTTGCTGGACACCCGCGCCCGGTTGGAGGGGCAGGATTTGACAGGCCGGTTCGTTGCTGATCTGGTTTTGCAGATATTGGCCTACGTTGCACAGAAGGAGCGGGAAAACATCCGGCAGCGTCAGGCGGAGGGGATTGCGGCGGCAAAGGCGGCGGGACGGTGCTGGGGAAATCCGGGCATTGAGCGTCCGGCAGAAGCGGACGATTACGCGATTCTTTGGCGGGAGAAAAAAATTTCACTGGAGGAAATCGGGCGGCGATTGGGCGTGTCCAGAAGCACCGCATATCGCTTTGTAAAATTCGACAAAAATCACGGCGAAAAGTTTGGCGAAAATGACGATGGGAAAAACTGAAAAAACTGCCCCAATTCATACTTTGGACTGATACCGCAAAAAGATTTTGTGTGATAGAATACAGTCAAGTCATTATGAGCGCAAAAATTTTGCGGAGTGTACTTAGGGAAATTGCAGAAGCTGGGGGTACAGAGAATAAAAAAATCCCCGGCATCACTTAACTGTGACACCGGGAATTTTCTATTTTTTGAAGCACACATGGAGAAATTTCAAGAGGGAGGCGGGGTATGGAGCAGAACATTGTTTTAACAACTGAACTGCAAGAAAAATTTAAGACGGCATGGGGCCAGCGGCAGGTGATCTTGTTCACCGCCCCCTGCGGCTGTGGCAAGAGCGCCGCAGCTTCGGCCCTGCTGGAACCGTACACCGTCTGCCGGTGGGATGCGCTGTCCGAATCGCTGGAACCGGCACCGGACTTTACCTGTGACGCGGTTCTGCTGGACAATGTGCAGGCCCTCAAAAACCTGGACGCACAGCAAGCCCTTCACGCGCTGATTATGGAGCGCCCCGAAACGCATTTTATCCTCTTGAGCCGCGGTGCCGTCCCCGGCTGGCTGGCGTCCTTCCGCTATGAGCGGCGGATGCAGGTCTTTGAAGCCCAGGATCTGCTGCTGGATCAGGAAACGGCTGAAATTCTGCTGGCCCGCTCCGGCGTTTCTCCCACACCGGCGGAAATGGCGGCAATTCAAAAAAGCAGCAAGGGCTACCCTCTGGCGCTCAGTATCCTGTGCCATCAAATGCGGGACGGCAGGCCCTATGATGAAACCGTGGATGCGGATGTGCGGCGGGAGCTGTTCACCCATTTTCAAACAGCGGTGTACCGCCGCTTTAAGCCAATGACCCGCCGCCTGCTTCTGGACTTAGCCCCCTTTGAACCCTTTGACGTGGAGTTCGCCCGGATTCTCTCCGGAAACAGCCGCGCCGGGGAGCTGCTGGGTGAATTGCAGCAGGACACGTCCATGTTCCGCTATGACGATCTCCACCGCTGCCACTTCTGGCCTGTGTTCCGGCAATTCCTCCTTTGGCAGCAGGAACGGGAATATAGCGCCGAGGAACAAAACTGGCTCTATGGCCGAGCCGCCCTCTATTATGAACTGCACGACAACTATAAAAATGCCCTGGACTGCTACACCCGCTGCGGGGAGTATCAGAAGGTGTCCGAACTGCTGATTAAGAACAGTGAAGTTCATCCCGGCCTCGCCCACTATGACGAGATGGAGGACTACTACCGCGCCCTGCCCAGGGAGCAGGTATTGTCCTCTCCTGCGCTGATGGCGGGGATGAGTATGCTTTCTTCCATCTGCATGGATTATGACGCTTCCGAGGCGTGGTATCTGGAACTGGAACGCTGCGCCGGACGGCTGAAACGGTCTGACGCGGACTACAAATCTGTTCGGGGCTGGCTGGCCTATCTGGACATCGCTCTGCCCCAGCGGAGTGTGGGCGACATTCTGTCCAAGCTCACCAATGTTGTAAGCCTGCTGTCCAGCAAGGAGATCGTCATGCCGGAGTTTTCTGTCACCAGCCGTCTGCCCAGCATTATGAACGGCGGCAAGGACTTCTGTGCGTGGAGCCGAGAGGATGACGATCTCTACCGCAAGTACCGTATCCCGGTGAGTTTCCTGCTGAAACGGGACGGCGTGGCGCTCCCGGAGTGCGCCATCGCGGAGAGTAAATTTGAAAAGGGCGAGGAAATATCCGGGCGGATGCTGGACCTGCTGGGCCGTCTGGAAAAAATTCAGAAGAAAGGGACCCCGGACATTGAATTTGCCCTGATCGGCCTGCTGGTGCGGCTGCGGATCGACCAGGGGGAGGCGGACCGGGCCATAGAGCATCTGGAGGCCCTGCGGGAGCGGTTTCAGCGGCCTGACTGCCAACGTTTCCTGCCCAACCTGGACGCGCTGATGTGCCGGATCGCCATGTATCAGGGAAACGACGAGGCGGTTGACACATGGTATCGGGAAAAGGCCCCCAGAGACCTGCTGAAGCTGCGGGTAATGCTGCGCTACCAGTACCTGACCCGCGCCATGGTGGAGATCGTCTACGGCAAGTATCAGGAGGCGCTGTTGGTTATGGCTCCCCTGCGGCCCTACTTCAAAGCCGCCCACCGGGTGATGGACGGCATCTACCTGGACCTGCTCACCGCCCTCTGCCAGTTCCGCTCAGGAGACGGCGGTTGGCAGGCGTCCCTGCGGGCCGCGCTGGATACCTGCCGGGACTATCAGTTCATCCGGCCCGTGTCCCAATACGGCGCGGCCATCCTGCCCCTGCTGGAAAAGGGCGGCTGGACGGCTGACCCGGCTTTCCTGGACCGTCTCACCGCCGCCGCCCGGAAGCAGGCGGCACAGTACCCGGACTTTCTGCGCTTCCGGGGGGACCTGCCGGAACCCCTTTCCCCAGCGGAGATGAACGTGCTGCGGCTTTTGTGCCACCACAAGAGCAACGCGGAGATCGGGGAGATTCTGGGTATCAAGCTGCCCACCGTGAAAACCTACGTCAGCGCCGTTTTGCGGAAGCTGGACGTGAAAAATAGGGGCGCGGTGAAGGACGCCGCCCTGAAACTGCATCTAATCTGAACGAGGAGGACGCTTTATGGTATCGGATACCTTACAAATCGCCATCTGCGGCGATATGCCCGATATGACGAGGCGGCTGGCCTGCCGGGAGGATATTAGGTACTGCCTGTTCCAGGACAGTTGGGTGCTGCGGGACCGGCTGCTGGACGATCAGGCCGAACCCATTGACCTCGCGCTGGTGGAGTCTGCCGGAGGCGCGGGGTTGTACCCGCTCTATTTCCGAGCGGCCAGAGATGACTGCCCGGTGCTTTTGGTGACGGACACCATCAGCGAGGCCGATATGGAGCCGGTGACAGAGCAGATCGACAGACTGCTCCATGAGAAGCGCCAGCGGCGGCAGTGGGAGAGGACCAAACGCAGAGTGGAGCGGGAGGATACCCTCGCGCTCGACCCGGAGGCCGAGATGATCGACCAGGACGGCCTCCCTGGCCTGCGCCTGGGGGACATGGAGCGGTTTGCCGGGAACCCGGTAGAGGCGTGGCTTCTGCGGACATTGCGCGATGGGGAGCTGCGCC
The DNA here is from genome assembly GCA_910588625.1 of uncultured Oscillospiraceae bacterium. GTDB lineage: Bacteria > Bacillota > Clostridia > Oscillospirales > Oscillospiraceae > Enterenecus. The sequence goes on along the minus strand of CAJUQN010000134.1, from coordinate 387 downwards.
TGGACGATCTGCGGGCGCGGATGATCCGGGAAGTGATGCCGGAAATAAATCGTTACTTCTCGGAGCTGTGGCGCAATTGGGATGATGAAGAACCGCCAGTGGTTGAGAAAATGCGGCAGCGGTTTTCCGAGGAGAGCTTGGAGCCAGAGGTCACTCTTGCCGGATTGTCCATAGCCGTATTTATTGAGGCGTTCAGCGGTTTTTTAGCGCGGGAGGACGTGGGATGACGGTGTGTATTAAAGTCCTTCCAGCAGGAGACAGCCGGTGCGTGAAAGGGGTGAGTTGCCAATGGAACATCAAAACTTAAATCAGGAGCAAAAGCTCCGCGTGGCCCTTTGCGGCCCCCTGCCCAAGACGGAGCGCGCCCTGCTCCGGCGCGGGGACGTG
>CAJUQN010000133.1 GCA_910588625.1 uncultured Oscillospiraceae bacterium | reverse complement strand
TTGGTTTTCTAATTGGCACCACAGCGAACCGGAAGTTGCTGAACAGTCCTAAAGGCAATTTCAGATACTTAAGGCTTCAGCCACTACTCCTCACCTCCGAGCCACCATCTTGTGGCAAAGGCGGGCCGGTAGATGGCAGAACAGTTTGCTACTCAGGGGACAATCTTTGATATAGTTCTATCAGACGATTCTGTAAATCAAGCCCTTGCTGATAAAATGCCAAAAGTTGCTCTGCGCTATATTCTTGCTTAATATGACAATCTGCGTCCCTACTGTTTCCCTCTGCATCAACTTCGCCAAGGCCAAAACGCATACAGTCAACAAAGTTGTTGCTACAATAGTTCGTACACCAGAAACCATTTTTATCCCAAATCGTCTTGCCCTCACTTACTGAAAAAGTCTTAACATTAAGCTCAACGAGTATATCATAATATGCGCTTAATCCATTTGTAAAATACACCTGATTATCCACGATGTTGAGATTGTAAGCTGCTTTTCGGGAAATCAGCGTAATCTCTCCAGTTTCACTGAGGCTATACAGTGCATCGGCTGCTTCATTTAGGCTCGCATAGCAAATGCAGGAACGATAGACGGCAGGGTGAATACAATTCACCTTGCTTCTCTTTTTTACAGAAATCTGGGTGAATCTATTACACCCAACAGGAGGTGGGAAGTTGCCAAAATCTACGATCTGCGGCTGTTTCTTCTTCAAAGCCAGCCACGCCCAGGAGCTGGTGGAGGTTAAGACCGCCCAGCTCATCCTGGTGGAGGTGGTCAAGATCCTCCAGTTGACCGGCCAGCAGTTTCAGAATTTTTCCGCCAATTTGCTGCGGGATATGCCCTTCCTCATCCCCAATAAGCACCTTACTGGCTACGACAAAGGAGTGACCCGCTGCCTGCTGGTGACCACCAGGGGCCGCAGGGACGGTATCCTGGTGGACTGCCAAGGCTACAACTACGCCCGGTATTCGTGCTATGTCCCCGAAAAGCGGAGCCTGGATCTGCGTGATGTGCCGGTAGACCACTACGATCTGAAGCTCCGGCAGCCCCGGCGCCAGCGGGAGCGGTGATGATTTTCTCTTCGAGAGAGCGGGTGCCGCCCGCCCGTTCCAATCAACCTACCGCTTGGAGCGAAGCCCCGCCGCTGGCGGGGCCGAGGCCGACACCGCCCCCTGGGCGGTGTCGGCGCAAGCATAGCGCAAAGATATCTTTTGCGCGCTTGCAGGGGTAAGCCCCTGACCCCAATGCCGCCTGCGGGCGGAAATTTTGCGGCCCACAGGCCGTGGAAAGGAGCGTTGATGCAAAAGAAATACGAGATATGCCTGCGGCTGTCCAAGGAAGAAAAAGAACTGTTGGAACACAGCGCCCGTCTCTGCGGTCTATCCAAGACGGCCTATCTGCGCCGCCTGCTGTTGGGAACGGAGGTCAAGGCCCGCCCCTCCCAGGAGATCAAGGAGCTGCGGACGGAGATCCACCACATCGGCAACAATATTAACCAGATCGCCCGCAGCGTCAACGCCGGTATCGCCAGGGCGGAGGACGCTAAACGGGGGCTGTTCCTGCTGGATCAGGTCTACGAGCTGATGTATCAGATCGCAAAGAAATAGAAACTTATTATATCTTGCTGGTGTTGCTTGGAATGCATTTGATTTTAGAGGAAGAATGCTCTATAATAGATTTATCAAGATGTGGCATTGTCTTTTTAGTTCAATAAAAATGACTGGCAGCGCCGGAAAAATAATTCTCCCCCATATCTGGAGGTATATGATGCAGATTTCAAGCAGATTTACGATTGCTGTCCATGCCCTTATTTGTATTGAGATGTTCAAAAATGACCGGAAGGTAACCAGCGACTTCATCGCCTCCAGCGTAAACGTCAATCCCGTTGTCATTAGGCGGCTGTTACAGCAACTAAAAAAAGCCGGCATTGTGCAGGTCATGCGCGGGAGCGGCGGAACGGATACTGCAAGACCCATTGATGAGATCACACTGCTTGATGTCTATAACGCTGTAGAGTGTGTAGACGAGGGTGGACTTTTTCACTTCCACGAAAATCCGAACCAGCTCTGCCCCGTTGGGAGAAACATTCACGCTGTTTTGGATGTCAGGCTTGATGAGATTCAGAAAGCAATGGAAAAAGAAATGGGATCGGTGACGATACAAGATGTTTTGAACGACACGAAACGGCTGGCATGACGATTTTCCGCTTCAGGCAGAAAAGCTCTAAATTATTTTGTTGTAACACTTGACATTACAATTAAACGGTGGTATAAATAGCAATGTACCAACCGCGGTTACAACAAGATTTGGAGGTATCATCATGGCAAACTACAAAAAAGTAAACATCGCGCCGGATGCGCGGACGGAACTGCATGACGCCCTTTCCCTGACCGGAGCGGAGATCAGCATCAATAGTCTTCCGGCAGGGGCCGGTGTGCCGTTTGTCCATTCCCATAAGAACAACGAGGAGATCTACGCGGTCCTTTCTGGGAAGGGCAAGGCCGCCATTGACGGTGAGACGGTGGAACTGGCTGCCGGGGATTGGATTCGGGTCGATCCGGCGGCAAAGCGCCAATTCTCCGCGGCCGAGGACTCCGCCATCAGTTTCATCTGCATCCAGGTCAAAAAGGGTTCACTGGAAGGATACACAAAAGATGACGCTGTGATCGAAGGGGGTTAAAGGCCATCTTTCTGTGCAAGCTATCCAAGAATACCATAATTGAAGCAAGAGGGCAGGACATCACCGTGAGCGGTGTGTCCTGCCCCTTCTGCTTTCCGTCAAAACGGTTGTTCGGCAAGGAGGAGTATGGCTATCACAAAAATCCTGGCCCGGAAGGGCCGACTGGACGTGGGCATCAACTACGTCCTCAACGGGGACAAGACCCAGGAGCGCGTCCTCACCGCCCACCTGAACTGCGACCCTGGCCGGGAGTGCCGCCAGATGCTGGATACCAAGCGGGCCTATGGCAAGGAGGACGGGGTGATGTACTACCACATCATCCAGTCCTTCAAGCCAGGGGAGGTCACCCCGGAGCAGGCCCTGGAGATCGCCACAGAGTTTGCGAAAGAGCATCTGCCGGGGTACGAAACAGTGATCGGAGTCCATGTGGACAGGGCGCATATCCACGCCCACCTGGTTTTCAACTCCGTGAACGCCGACACCGGGGAGAAATACCACAGCAATGCCCAGAGCTACTACCAACAGATTCGGGCCACCTCGGACCGGCTGTGCCGGGAGCATGGGCTGTCCGTCATCATGGAGGGCAGTTCTGGCAAGGCGGTCAGCTACATCGAATGGCTCCGCCAATCCAAGGGCCAGTCCACCTTCCGCTCCATGCTGGAGGCGGATCTGCGGACGGCCATTGAGGACGCCAACGACCTGGGCCACTTCTTCATGCTCATGGAACACAAGGGCTGGGAAATCAGCCACGGCAACCGCCTGGGCTTCCGCCTGCGTGGCCAGGATCGGTTCATGTACCCAGGCCGGAAAAATCCGCTGTTCACCGAGGAGGGCATCCGGGCCGCCATCCAGAGCGGTCTGGAGGACATCGAGGCCGGACGCAGGCCCGCCGTGATCTACCGTCCGCCCTATCGGCCCTACAAAAGACATCCCAAGTACACCGGCTTCATGGCGCTGTATGTCCACTACCTCTACGTCCTGGGCAAGATCGGACAGCGGCGGTACCCGCCCCGGATGACGCCCCAGCTCCGCCAGGAGGTGATGCAGGCGGAGCGATACCGGGAGCAATTTGACTTCCTCCGGGAGAATGGCATTGCCACCCAGGGGGACATGGCGGCATTCCAGTCCCGCACAGAGGACGCGCTGGCCACCCTGACCAAGCAGCGCACGATCCTCAATGTGCGGAAAAAGAAACGGAAAAGGCTGTACAACGCTTTGACGGATGTGTCCGCTCTGGCCCAGGCCAAACAGCTCTACGAGGACGGCCTGTCCGGGATGGAGGCGGAGTACGCCCGGTACATGGATGCGGTGGCTGTGCTGGAACAGTGCGGCATCCCCAGAGAACGGCTCTCTGCGGAAAAGGCGGAAATTTACGAACAGGTGGCGGAGGTCAACCGGCAGATCCGGGCGGAACGGAAGAAGCTGGCCCTCTGCCGTGACATTTTAGACAGGCTGCCCCAGATGGAACATGACATCAATAAAATCGAAGAACACACCAAGGAGGTGGAACGAGATGAACGTAGGAGGCGGTGAGGCCGCTGACCAGATGGTGCGCATGATGCTCTCCGGCACGGAGGTGGCGGTGCGGCTGTCCGGTTCGGCCCTGAAGAACCTGCTGGCCCTGACCATGGCCCTGGCCAGTAACCGCAAGACCCTCTCCGGCAAGGTCAACATGGGCAAGATGCTGCGGGAGACGCGGGACCTGCGGCGCTTCCCCATGACGCCGGAGCAGTACAAACAGTTTCAAAAGCTGGCGAAAAAGCACAAGCTGTTGTTCTCCGTGATCAAGGACAAGGATGACAAGGGCAAGGTGCTGGATGTGATCCTGCCGGTGACGGAGCTGGATCGGGCCAACGCCATTTTTGAGCGCATCCTCTACACCCTGCCCCCGGAGCCGGAGCGCAGGCCCGCCAAGCCGCTCCAGAGGGGGCATGAGGTGTTCCAGCCGGAACGCCAAGCCCAAGAGCGGCAGGCCCCGGAGCAGGCGCCGGTCAGGCGGCAGGAACAGCCCAGGGACAAACCGCGGGAGCGTCAGCCCCCGGAGCGGAAGAAGCCCGTTTTACAGCCCCAGGAGGCCCCTGTGAGGCCGCCCCAGTCCCAGCGGGAGGTGTCCCAGCGGTCGGCGGAGCAAGATGGGGTCCCCGCAAAGCCGGAAGGCTTTGTGGGGAGAGGAGGCGCAACGGAGCGGGCGGATTTCGGCGGCGCAGCCGCCGAAGGAGCAGAGCGGAGTTTGCGCCGACGACAGGAGGCCCCTGTGACCCAGCGTCAGGTGAAGGAAAAAAACGGTTCTCGGTCGGAACGAGACTCGCACGTTATAAAAATCAGCTCCTGCTCGGCAAGGCGCTGTTCTCATTTCGTTGGGGGCAGGGTGGCGTTCAGCAGATCCCCCGCCCGGACGCCAAGAGCGTCCGCGATGTTGTATAGCACTTCGAGAGAAAAGGGCCGCACGATGTTGGGGGCCTCGATGGAACTCAGATGGGAGCGGCTGATCTTCGCCTTCTCCGCCAGCTTCTCCTGGGACATCCCCTGCATTTTTCGCAGGCTGGCGATCATCAGGCCAAGTTCGATGAACCTGTCCCGATTGCTGAATTCCACTTCCTTCTTGCTCATCCACGGCATCCCCCTGTGATCAGGATGCCTTTATTATAAAATTTTCGTGCTTTGTTATCCGCTCTTGTTATCGGGCTATTGACTAATATATTGAGCAATCCTATAATTAAAAGAGCGCACGCTTATTAAAATTTGATTTAAGCGGGTACGCTACCAGGGACGAATCTGCGAAACAAGAAAGGTCGTATATAGCTATGATTTATACAGAAGAAACCAAGAAGAAATTGGATGTAATTCTCCGAGCCTTTGCCGCTTATATTAATAGCCAAAACTGCAGATCAATGGGCTGTGCGCCGGCGGCGATCCCAATGGCGATGTTCAGCACGATCTGAAA
>CAJUQN010000132.1 GCA_910588625.1 uncultured Oscillospiraceae bacterium | reverse complement strand
CACGGACCGCTCCAGGCGTTACTGCCTGGGGCGGTCCTTTTGTGAACGGCTCTACCCAAGCTGAGCAAGTTATTGTCAATTGCTCGAATCGGGTAGGGGTGGCCTTCGCCTATAGCCATTGTGTTGCAAGAATTGCAGGTTCTCTCCATTTGGACTGGTATGATGTTGGGAATCTCAATATACAGTGCAGACACTACATCTGAACTTGCTTTTACAGGGGTTTGAATTGCAATGGCAGGGGAAGTATTTCATCTGTTCTTTCTAAATACATTAATGACCAGTTCATTTTGTACGTTTCCTCATATTTTGTATCAAATAGCTCCAACAAACTTGCGCCATATTCGATTGGATATTGAGGTGTTAAATTCAATATAAATCCAAACGGATAAACTGCTAAGTCTGAAGCACAAATAGCTTCAATACTCGCTCCCGCCGTATACGATACAACGCAAGGACCAACCATTAATTGACCGACATTTGCTGGTGTCAAATATATTCGCAAATCAAACTGAGTTTTGTCAATAGTATTACTTTCTTTATCAAGCAAAAACTTGTCAAATCCTAATCTTCGGACTTCTTCCAATGGCAACAAGCTACAAAACATGGTTACTACTTGCTTTACAAACACCAAAGCCGGAAGTTTTTGCATGGAAAATGTTAAAATTTCACCATGCTTTAGAGGTGGTCTTTTTTGCAAATCATATGCGACTTCTTTCGCAACCTCGCTATACACATCTGCATACCAGGCCCCAGTATTGTTATTACAGCTTTCACAAAGAGTATATTTTCCCATTCCTTGCTGGAGATTTATGTATCTGGATTTTTCTCCTGCATACCTTTTAATGACATCATTACCGGTATAGACCTTAGCCCGTTTCCTATTTAATGCACTTTCGGGAGGAATATGCTCAAAGGAAAGTTTTCCGTAAGTTCCACATATATGGCAATAGCCCACTTGATTTTTATTCATCTTACACCTCTTTAGAGTTTTATTATGTTGACGAATATTCTTCTTACTTGCTTTATTATAGCATATTTTGACAAGATGAACATCTCCTAAATGCAAAGTTTTCTAATTTGTTTGCTTGTGATGTACAGGAATCTATGTATCACAAAAAAGGTACGGCTTCAACGTCAACAGCTCCAGCATATCGCAGGCCAAGTGGAAGTACGGACTTATCACGGACACTGGGGATACCGCGAGACGTTATATCCAGAAGGTGAGGCCGGAGAAGGAGGCTGCCATCCGCGAGGCGTTTCTCTGGTTCGGCATCATAAAATAATATTTGACAAGGACCGCTCCAGGCGTCACTGCCTGGGGCGGTCCTTTTGCTGTTTTTAGCCGCTTTACGGCTTCAACGGCATGCCAAAACGATTGACGAAGGAGAACTCCCATCATGAACCGCCCCGTCCCGTCAGACACGACGGCATGGACCCATAGCACACGCCGCCCTTTTTAGTACCAAAACAATCTATATCAGAATAGTACCTAAATTATTGACAAATACCTGGTTCCGTGCTATCATAATAAGTAACCAATCTGAGTGTACCTTGTTTGACTACGAGGGGGTGCCCGACCATGAAGCTGTACGCATACGTCCGGGTGAGCACCCGGCAGCAAAGTTTGAAGCGGCAGATCGAGAACATCATGTCGGCGGACGGCGGGGCCTATGCCGGCGCCACGTTCTTCAGCGACAGGTTCACCGGCAGCACCCTGGACCGGCCCGAGTGGAACCGGCTGTACAAGCGGTTCCAGCCGGGGGACACCGTCGTGTTCGATTCCGTGTCCCGCCTGAGCCGTGACGCGGAGGACGGCGCCGCCCTGTACGAAGAGCTGTACCAGAAGGGGATCGACCTGGTTTTCCTGAACGAGCCCCATTGCAACACGGAGTGCTACCGCCAGGCCGCCGCCGCCGCCAGCATCCCAGCCACGGGCAACGAGATTGCGGATATTTACATCGAAGCGACCAACCAGGTCCTGATGCTCTTGGCCCGGAGACAAATCGCCATCGCCTTCGAGCAGGCCGAAAAGGAGCGGCACGATATCCAGACGAGGGTTCGGGACGGGATGCGGGCCGCGAAGCTGGAGGCCGCCCAGCACGGGATTGAAAAGACCTATGGCCTCGCCCCTGGTACGAAGCTGACCACCCGGAAGAGCATCGCCGCCAAGGCCGTCATCGTGAAGCACTCCAAGGACTTCAACGGGACACTGGACGACCCGGAGGTGATCAAGCTCTGCGGGATTTCCCGGAATACCTACTACAGATACAAGCGGCAGCTCAAGGCCGGGCAGTGACCGGCGGTGCCGCACCATGATTTGAAATAGGAGGACAAAAACCAATGAAAACTCATCTGTACCACAACAGCCAGATGGAACAGGAGCTGCACAGCAAAATCGACGCGGCCGCGAACGAGCGGCACGGCGGGGCGGTCCCCGCAGATGTCCAAGAGCGCATCGCTACGGAGAAGCAACATATCTTCGGCAGCGGCCATGGCACGCTCCTGGCCGTCGCCGCCAAGCTGGCGGAGTTCTCCGAAAGCCGGGGCTGCCCCGTTGGGTTCCGGGGGCTCACCGGCAACCTGTACCTGTCGCACCTTCTGGGCCTCGCCGCCGTCGATCCCATGGAGCTGGGGCTCCGCTGGGAGGGTTGCCTGGGCCTGGACGGGACGCGTACACCGCAATTTATCCTGAACGTCGCGGGCGGGCTGCTGGAGGACATGGCGGCGTATCTGGGCGAGCTTCTCCCGGGGTATGACCCCAGCGACGAGCACCCCGCCATCAGGCTGTGCCCGCACGCCCTGATGGACCGTATATGGGAGACGCGGCGGGCCGGGAGCGCCCTAACTGTCGGGGACCTGCTCTCCGACGGGAACCTGGTTGCCAGGGCCTATCGGGACGATGTGGCCGGTATCCCCGTGCTGGGCGACCTGGAGGGCTTCCAGGACCTTGCCCGCCAGCTGGAGCCGGAGAGTTTCTCCGACCTGGTGAAGATCATGGGGCTGTGCATTGCCCCGGAGGTCCGGTTCCAGGCGGAGCGCCTCATGGGCCAGCCCGACCGCTTCCAGCGCCTGATTGGGACGCGGGAGGACGTGTACGACCTGTGCGTGCGGCATGGGGTCGGCGGGGACGACGCTTTCCATGTCATGCGGCAGGCGTGCCACGGCAGGCTGTCGCCGGAGTACAAGGACATACTCACCTCCCACGGAATCTGCGGCCTGCACTGGGATACGCTGTGCGCCGCCGGGTATCTGTACCCGCGCGGCCAGTGCGCCGACTATCTGTATTGGGCTCTGGCGCTGCTGGCGCGGGAGCTCCGCCCTTGCCAGGTGTAATTTCGTGCCGTTTGGAATTAAATATTGCCTTTGCCGGCATGGCGAAACGGGCTGGAGGAACGTTCCTCCGGCCCGTCCCGTCTTTTTGGGGGGCGGTGGCTCACGGATACAATGCGGGTTTTTCCTAAAATGCACCCATAAATGAGGGCTTTTTGCCAGTTCACGTCTTGAAATTCCGCCCGGGTTACGTTACAATATCGGACAAAGAAACAGATGGAGAGAGACATCATGAAAAATACAGACAGATCGTTCGTGCGCCGTACCGCCCTGCTGCTGGCCCTGTCGCTCCTGTTCTCCCTTGCCGCTTGCGGCAAGGCCCCCGCGCAGGACGGAGGCCAGGGGAGCGACGCTTCGACAGCGACCGCTTCGGATGCTTCCGGGTCGGACACCCATGCTTCCATGAAGTTTTACGAAAATAAGGTTGACCGGATGCCGGTATCGGACGGCACTTCCCAGGGGTTGCTGTATTCGGAGGTCCTTGATTTTGAGGCGGACGGAAACCCGGAGCTGCTGATACTTTCCATAGACGACTTTGCGAAAGAGACGCCCGGTTCATTCCTTATGTCCATATACCGGTACGAATCCCATGGGATGTGCCACCTGATGAACTATTACATCACCCTGGGCGCCGGGGGCGGACTTTCACTGGTGGAGTCCGGCGGGCGGCTGTATCTGGAGAGGTACGGGTGCATCCGTGAGGAATCCCAGGGGGTGGTCGGGTACATGGATAACAGGGCATACTACGGTTCCGTCGCCCAGAAGGACGGCGTTGGCCGGTTCTGCGACGACGCCCCCAACCCGGGCGAGTACGACTGGGACGCCGTAGACGCTCTGCACCGCAATTGGTCCGAGGGCCATGCCGTCTACTCCATGCTGCCCCACGACGAGCGCGGGCTCACCAATGGCAGCTCGGGCTATGACGCGGCCACCCGCGAGGAATACCAGGCCGCGCAGGCCAGATATACCGCGGGGGCCGTACTCGCTTACAGCCCGGACGGGACAAGCATCGTTATCAAGCCGGAAGACGTGCCGGAGCGGCCCGAGCCCCCGGAGCCGGGCCCGGAGGAATCCCAGCCCGCCCAGTCCGACCCGGTGGACCCCGGCCCCGCCGAATCCCAGCAGCCGGAGGAACCGGCGTCCCTTCTGGCCGCCTACGCGGGCAACTACACGCCCTATCCCACCTATGACGATTACAGCGGCGGCCGCTCCATTACGCTGAACGCCGACGGGGTGGTAATCGGAGGAGAGACCGATGGACAGACGCCCACCTCCGTCGTTCAGAACTCCGACGGGTCCATCACCATCTGGTTCAGCAGCTCCGACCGGTACACCCTCTTCCCAGTGGGGTGCTCCGGCACACCCGCCGGCACGGGGTACGACAGTGCGCGGGTCAACCTTGAGTATCTGTATATCGGAGGCGGCGTAATGAACATCATCTATTACGCCGATCCCATTTCGTAAGTCATAGGAGGCAACAGGATGGACAAAGAAAAGCTCATGGCGTTGGTCGGCGTCGGGCTGGATGAAACCGAGCGCCTGTCGCAGGAGCTGGGCAGGCCAATTGACGTGGACCGCAGCGCCCTCGTCATGCTGGCGCGCATCACGATGCACCAGCCGGACGGCGAGGACTATATGCGCGCCCATGTGCGGATTCTCGTCGAGGACATGGTCCGGCGCTTCCCGGACCGCCCGGCGTACAAGTACGAGTACGAGCCCCCGGACGCCGACGAGCGGCGGCAGGCGGGGCAGTTCCACTCCGGCATGTCCCTTTTGTAAGCCGCTGGCGCGGCTCACAGTGGGGGAAGAAACGGGGGTTGACAGGCGGGTTGGGATGTGCTACCATGAAGCCCTGTCCCCGGTACGCCCAGAACAATCTCATAAAAATTACGATCAACATATCAAGGATTTTTGAATGTGGCTAAGGCTGCCAGTCTGCCCATTTGACCTTGGTATGTTGGTTTTTTATGCCCAAAACCGGGCAGGCGCGGCCGCCGCCACAAAGAATAAGGAGGAATACCGCTATGACATTCGATTTCCGATCCGTCCCCTGCGGCGACAAGCTGGCCGTTACCTTTTTCCCCGGCCTCGTGGAGCGTTCCCTCCGGCATTTCCTGGAGGAACAGGGGATCACCGGCTGGAGCATCGTCTCCAAGCGGGATGCGCTGGTACGCTTCCCTGACGCGAAAGTCCCCGAGGACATCCGCCTGTGCCCCGGCAGCCCCCGCGTGGAGAAGCGGGTGAAATGCCTTGTGTCGTACTACGACCCCGACGCGATGTACGCGGAGATCCTGAAGGTCAATGACAGCCCGGAAAACAGGGACTACCTGG
>CAJUQN010000131.1 GCA_910588625.1 uncultured Oscillospiraceae bacterium | reverse complement strand
CTCACGTTTGCCCTCATTGCCATCCTCATTAGAAGATTTTAAACAGGCTCTAAGGAATGGCACCAAGCCAGACGCAAGGTCAAAACTTTGTACGAGAAGGACGAGCGCAATGGGCTCGTGTCATATGATGCCATGGATACCGACGATACGCTGGGCGAGGAGATGATCCCAGACTCTGATGCTTCAAACGTGGAAGACATTGTGGTGAACAGGCTGCTTCGTAAAAAACTCCGCTGTTGTCTGTCCCAGCTCACAACCGAGGAGCGTTCATTGATTTGCGCACTTTTTTATGAGCAGAAAACTGAACGAGAATATACGGAAATCCTCGGGATTTCCCAGAAAGCAGTAAACAAACGTCGGTACAAAGTGCTTACTAAGCTATATCGTTTGATGAAGGCTTAAAAATTTGTGGTTCTCAACCCCCTCACGAATCTGGATAAGTAGTGAGGGGGTTGTTTTATACCCGCTCTCCGCACCTTGAAAAACACCGGGCCGGGCCCGGTCGCATCCAGCGACTGAAATACGTTCCCTGACGGAGCGCCAGCAAGCGCACAGCGACGCTGGAGGATGCGCCAAGACCCGCCTGTGCGGTTTGCCGCATAAAAGACGGCCAATGTAAGGCGGCGAGCGGTACCCATCCGTCCACAAAACAGCTGGACAAGCTGTTTCGCAACGACCCCGTCAGGCAATCATGATACTCCTGTCCGCCATTCTCATGGGGGCAGCTCGGAGAGATCCTCGGAGGGGTGAGATTCCCGTGACGCGCACTGCGCGGTTTCAGTCTGCCGCCCACGCCTGGGGAAGTAGTGTCGAATACAGGTGAACGAAAGGCAGGAAAACAACGTCTTTCGAGCAAAACCTTGATAACAGAAGCCACGGGGACCGTCCGCCCCGCGCAAATCGGACGGTCCCTGTTTTTGTGCTATCAAGTGACCCGGCGGACGGACTTCCTGGAGATGGTCAAGCAGCGTTGTCAGTTTCGACGGTGGTTCGCGAGCCATTACTACATCAACCGGGTAACTGACGAGCGGTTTATCGTCCATTGAAAGCAAATATCTCAGCCTAAATGAGCGGAGTCAGTCTTCGCAAAAAACATCTCTGTAATTTTCGTGATTGCTATAGAATTGCCGACGGAAACGTGATATACTAAATTCAAAAGCAGACCACTGCACAAGGGGTGATTCTCATGAACAAGCTACAATACACCTTCAAAACTGATACACTATTCAAAATGCTGTTTGTCAACCATCGTTATATTCCATGTGCCGCTGTTTTCGGTCCGGCGCGTACCAGCGCAGAACCTCTGTAGTACCCGTCCGGCGCAGGGCGACGCTGGAGACGAGGGCGTCCGCCGCCAGCAGGATGAGGGTGGGCGGTCCCAGCCAGGCGGGGAGCAGGGCGGTGAAGGTCTGCACCAGCGGGTGGACGGCATACACCAGCACCAGTCCCAGCACGGTCCAGCAGGCGGAGAACACCGGGCATACCAAACCGCCCAGGCTCCCCGGCATCCCGGCGTAGTCCCAGAACTCCACCCCCAACACAAAGCGGTAGAAGGCCCCCATGAGGAGCTCCGCTCCGGTGGCGGCCAGCCCGCCCGCCAGCGCCACCCACAGCGGGGAGCGGACCATGGGCACCAGCCACAAAATAAGGCACGCCCCCAGTCCGTACACTGGGCACAGGGGGAGCAGTAACAGGCACTTGCGGTCCCGCTTCGGGTGGTGGATGGCACGGGCAAAGGCCACCTCCAACAGAAAGCCGCAGAAGCTATAAATGATGAAGTACCAGAGCCAGCGCATAGCATCCCTCCGTTTTTCATTCCATGCTGATTAGGATGGAAAAACAGTGAGATTCCATACGCGATAATTTTTGTCAGCGCTGGCTTTCGTGGTTTTTACCAGCGAAATGATACGCAGACAGTCAGATTCTTTCGACATTCTCCGTTGTCCCCTCTTTCAAAGTGTGATAAAATAGAGCGAATTTTGAAGGAGGGGACCGCTGTGCGCCATCTCATCGACTTCGGAGACCTGTCCCGGCAAGAGTGGGACCAGATGTACCAGCGCGCCGAGCGTATTATGGACGCGCCGGAGGACCATCTGGATGTGTGCCGGGGCAAGGTGATGGCCTCGCTGTTTTACGAGCCGTCTACCCGGACCAACTTCTCCTTTCAGACGGCTATGCTTCGTCTGGGGGGGCAGGTGTTCGGCTTCGCGGACCCCAGTTCCTCCTCGGTGGTCAAGGGCGAGACGCTGAAGGACACCGTCAAAATGGTGTCCGGCTATGCCGACGTCATCGTCATGCGCGCCCCCTGGGAGGGGGCGGCCAAGGCGGCGTCGCTGTACTCCGACGTGCCGGTGGTAAACGCCGGGGACGGCGGGCATATGCACCCCACTCAGACCACCGCCGACCTGACCACCATCACCCGCCTGCGGGGGGCGGTAGACGGGTTGAACGTGGGCCTGTGCGGGGATTTGAAGAATGGGCGGACGGTTCATTCCCTCATCAAGGCCATGGAGAAGTTCAAAAACATTCGGTTTTTCCTCATCGCGCCCCGGGATTTGGCCATTCCGGAGTATCTGCGCCAGTTCATGCGGGAGCGCAATATGCCCTTCATCGAGGTCACCGGCCTGGAGCCGGTCATTCCTCAGTTGGACGTACTGTACATGACCCGCATCCAGCGGGAGCGATTCATTGACCCGCTGGAGTATGAACGGAATAAAGGTATCTACATTCTCACCCGCTCCAAGCTGAGTCGGGCGAAGAAAAATCTGCTGGTTATGCACCCCCTGCCCCGTGTGGATGAGATCTCCGTGGACGTGGACGACGACCCCCGGGCGGTGTATTTCCAACAGGCCCGCTACGGGATGTTTGCCCGGATGGCCCTGCTGTCCGACCTGGCCAACCAGCCCCGAGAGGCCCCGGCCCCGGTGGAGATCGGCCACGGGCCGGTGTGCCATAATCCCCGGTGCATCACCCAGACAGAGCACTATCTGCCTGCGCTGGTGAAGAAGTCGGGCGGGGTGGACTGCTGTGCCTTCTGTGATGCGCCACTGTAGGGATACGCCCCGTTTTTTTCGCATTTTTGTGTGGAAAGGGGATTGACAAGCCGTGGGTTTTGTGCTATTCTATCCAAGCTGACATTTGCGGATGTACCCATCCATGCGGGTGTAGTTCAATGGTAGAATCCCAGCCTTCCAAGCTGGTCGCGTGGGTTCGATTCCCATCACCCGCTCCATATGCGCCTGTAGCTCAGGTGGATAGAGCAACTGCCTTCTAAGCAGTGGGTCAGGGGTTCGAGTCCCTTCAGGCGTGCCAAGCCGCAAATCGTCCAAAAATTACATATGGTGGGTATAGCTCAGCTGGCAGAGCACCGGATTGTGGTTCCGGGTGTCGTGGGTTCGAGCCCCATTACCCACCCCATACCGTGGCTGAGGGCCGGAGCGTCCGCTCCGGCCTTTGCCTCACTTCAACATTGGGGTGTAGCCAAGTGGTAAGGCACGGGACTTTGACTCCCGCATTCGCTGGTTCGAGTCCAGCCATCCCAGCCATATATGACCCAGTAGCTCAGTTGGTAGAGCAACGCCCTTTTAAGGCGAAGGTCCGGGGTTCGAGTCCCCGCTGGGTCACCAAGTTCATGTGGTGAAAATGCTATCTTGCCCGTCAAGCCAGTGTTTTCAACCCATTCAAGGCCCTCGGAAAGTGAATTCCGAGGGCCTTGAAATTTTGCTATCCACAAGCCGTTTTCCCAAACAGGCGGGTCTTGAACTCACACACCTGCCTTTCTGCATTCTCATCCCGCAAACCTACCCCGCGAAGGACAAAGAAATTTTATACGCTTTTAACGCCGCTCCAATGGCCCAGGCAGGGCCGAAAGGAGCGGCGTTTTTTTGTGTTCTCTGAACTGCTGCCAGCGGATTCCCAATTCCGGCAAATTGGCCAGCTGCTGATTTAGTGGTCATGCCCGGTTTGAACCCCTGTTATTTGTTGGTTCTGATAATGGCTTTCTCAAGAAAGTTCGTCTATGCTGGTTCCAATCAAATGAAGGAGGCAGCATCATGAAAGCACAAAAGGATTTACATATCCACCGCACCCAAAGCGAATGTACTGCGGCAGAGACCAACGAAGAACCGCCCGAGTACCGGCTCACCTGCGATTTACGCCGGAAAGACCTGGAGTGGCTCAGGCCGCTCCTCGATGGAGCGGGGCGCAGCTATTCCATCTCCAGATCCCTCAAAAATGTCCCGGACGAGGTACAACCCCTGTTTCGGTTCGAGCTGTTCTTTGATGGCACATATCAAGGCGTTGGATTTCTGCAAGGGCTGGATGATATGTGCGAACCGGCTGCATACCGCAGGCTGATGAAACCCTTCAAGGACAGCCTGCCGGTGCCGATGAATCTCGACCAACCAAGCAGTTTCTGGTTCACGGAAAAGGGGCTGCAAAAATTTGGGGACGCCATTGATGAAATCAATCGGTACGCAAGCGGAACTGGCTGGAGGGACTGAATCCGGGCGCTTATACCGTGCAGGAAACCAAGCCCAAGAATGGCTGGGTGGCGGACGATACCATCCATACTGTTTACCTGGATGAGAACAAGACCACCACCATTGAATTGAACAACCTGCGCAAGCCGGATCTGTTTATTAAAAAGGTGGATTCCGTCACCGGCAGTCCCATTGAGGGCGTAAAGTTCCAGGTCTGGCGCGGTTCTGACGATACCCAGACCGGCGAATACAACGACCTGGGCACCTATTACACCGACGCCGAGGGCCAGATCCACCTGGAGCGGGTGGACACGGGCTGGTACAAAATCCAAGAGCTGGAACCGGCCCCCGGCTACACCATCAAGCAGCCCGACACCCAGGAAATCTATCTGGCAGCGGGCAAGGATCACACTGTCACCTTTGAGAACACCCCGAAAAATTGTATCATCGTCGAGAAGTACGACAGCGTGACGGGCGAGGCCCTGGCCGGATGCACTTTCCAGCTCCGCTATCTGGCAGGCAGCAGCGGCACGGGCGGCACCGTCATCGGCCAGAAGGTGACGGGCAAAAATGGCGTTGCCATGTGGACCGGCCTGGACGCGGGATCGTACATCGTGGAGGAAGTGGACCCGGCGGACGGGTACTCCATCATCAATTCCTCCGAAACGGTGTTCCTGGCGGACAACGGGGAGCAGTCTGTGGTGACGGTCCGCTTCGACAATATGCCGGACGGCCTCCTTCTTGTGCGGAAGGTGTGCGCCACCAATCCCAGCATCACCCTCCAGAACGCCGAGTTCAAAATCACCTACGCGGACGGCACCGTGATCGGCGATTCCAACGGTATTTTCAGAACGGACGAGAACGGCGAGATGTACGCCTGACCTTTGACCAGGACGGCAAGGCGGTGGAACCTGCTGCGGCACCAGCAGAAAATAGTGCTTTAGGCGATAATCCTACCGTCAGGCAGATCTATGAGCACTATACGCCCATGGTCAAAAATCTGGTGCTGGCGGATACGGCATATCAAAACGCCTGCGCCAACTCTGACCGGGACCTCGCCCGCTTGGAGGGTAACGAGGCGATCAAGCGGGCGGTGCTGGCGATCAATGATACGCTGCTGCTGAAGCAGTATTATGACAATTCCGCTTTCCATGACCGTATCCATCAGGAGATCATCAGCGAAACCTACACCGTGCTGTCCCAGCCCCAGCCGGAACAGGCCGCAGAGAGCGGCGACCAGTCTTATGGCCCGGAGTTCATGTACCGCCGCCTGAACGCCTTGAAGTCGGACTGCGAATATTTTTTGGGCGCTGGCGGTCGAAATGAGAAGCATTTGTCAGAGGGCGGCAGCGTTGAAAAACAGATTGCCAAGATGCGCGAATTGTATGACGCTGTTCCCGATAAGCCGGAATGGTTGACGGCGGAGGATATTGACCGCTACGAACAGCGCATGACCGCCCCGGAGCAAGGCATAGCGTGGATCGCCTGTTTGTGGACGAGGCCCACAGCTTTAAAAATTTGTTCCTTCACA
>CAJUQN010000130.1 GCA_910588625.1 uncultured Oscillospiraceae bacterium | reverse complement strand
CCCGCTTCTTTTGGGGACTATTATATCACACCTTTATTGACGACACCATCTAGTTTCATCTTTACATTTCCCCTTTCCTTTTCGGCGCAACGCACAAACATCAGCCGGATTCCTCGTTCTTTTTAATCTAATTTACCATGTTCTCCTGGGCACAGCATCCACTTCTCGCCGAAAAATTCCCCCTTTTTTTCCTACTTTTCTGCAAACAAGGGCAGGCATAGGGCCACCTAGAGTCGGCCGCGTCGTTCCCCCCGCCCCTAAAATCCAACCATAAACCTGGCGGAACAGATGGCCACAATCACTAAATAGGCGAGGATATTGAAAGGACCGCCGATTTTCTGGTAATCCCGGAAGCTGTATCCCTCCGCGAGCGTCATGGCATAGGATGCCACGCCCAGAGGCGTCGCGTATCCGCAAGACACAAAGCAGGTAATGGCAAAGGAGAAAATGGTGGGATCCAGTCCCATCTGCTCAGCCACCGGGATAAAAATCGGCACCAGCAGGGAAATCGTTGCCGTATGGGACAGCAAGTTGGACATAATGACGCACATCAGCCCGATCACCGCCATCACCGCCATCACCGCAATGACGTTAGCCTCCGTGCCCAACACGGCCACAATTTTCTGGGCCATAAACGCTGCCGCGCCGCTGGCGTTCAGCCCCTTGGCCACGCCCAGGGTCGCGCCCACAATGATGAGCGCATTCCAGCCCATTTTTTGATACGCCACCTTTGTGCTGATACAGCCTGTCACCATGCACAGCAGGCCGGCCAGCGCCGCCACAGTGCCCACGGTCCAAATACCCGACAAAAATGCCGCCACCATGGCGATAAGAATCGCAAAGCAGATATACATTTTGGGGTTGGCGGCGGCAGTCTCCTGAATCCCTTTCTTCTGCATATCGGCCATGTAGTCCGGGATGTCCGGCATATAGGCCGTGGCCCTGCACACCAGCGTATGGCCGATGGTGGAATAGAACACCGCCAGCAGGATCAGCAGTGGAAAACCCACTAGCCCCAGTTCAAAAAAGCCCAGGGTGCGCAGACCCTGGTCGCCCAGTTGGCCCTGGGTGATCAGCTGCGGTGTGGAGCCCACAATGGTGCAGCAGCCGCCCACCATGGTGGAAATACCCACCGGCATCACAATGTGCCTGGCCCGGATCTTTCCGTTGGAGGACGCCGCCACCGAGCGGATCAGCGGCAAAAACATCGCCATCACAGACGAATTGCTGGTAAACGCGGAAAGCAGGCCCCCGGCGAGGATCAGCACAAAGATCATTCTCCGCTCGCTGTACCCAACCGCCCTGACGATCCGCTCTCCGAGGAACTGGGCCGCCCCGGTCTGGAACATGGCCTCACCCACCACCATGGTGCCCGCAATCATAAACACAATGTCGTTGCTGAAGCCGGAAAAAGCCGTTCCATAGTCAATGATCCCGGTGATGGAGAACGCCAGGCACCCCAGCAGCGCCGTGGCGCTCAGATTGGCCGGCAAGCAGGTCAACGCGCTCACCCCGTTGTTCTGGCGATAGTAGGTGCCGCCAAACACGCTATGGATGTAATTGGCTCCAATAGTCGTGGCGCCGCCATAAGAGAACGCCGTCAAAAACATTGCCGGCAGCGCCCCGCCCAGCAGGCCAGTCCCCAAAAACGCCGTCAGCAGCATTTGGGACGCCACCCCTACCCCGGCAATGACTACCATTGTAGGCAGAATCCCCAGACGGTCGCAGAACCCGCCCCAGAGGATGCGGGAGAGCCCGTTGCATAGCACAAAAATCGATACTGCTGCCAGCTGAATGCGTTCGCTGCCGCCCAAGTCCACCGCCACCACGGCGACCTGCCCCAGCAGGGCCTGCCCGATTCCCACCAGCAGCAGCTTCCACACACAGAAGGACCAGAAGCAGGGCTGGCGCAGCATCCGCCGGCAGTCCAGGTTTGTCCCCACGTCCTGGGCCTCCACCCGCTGACGGCGTGCTACCTCCTTCGGCACCGGGCGCAGGCAGCGGCGGGTGGCCAGCCCCACGCCCAGCAGCAATAGCCTGATAGCCGCAAAGGACCTGCGCCAGCCAAACGCCTGCGCCACTTCTGCCATCAGCGGGGTGGTTGTCACGCCGGACAGCCCCATACCCAAGAGGAGAATCCCGGTGGCAAAGCCCCGTTTATCCCGGAACCACGCCACAATGTTGCTCAGCCACACGTTATAGAGGAATCCCACCCCAAGGCCTATCGGCACGCCGTAGGTGAGGTAGATCATCGGCCCCAGCGCCGCCGGGAGCCGCGCGGTGGCCAGATACCCTCCGGAGCACAGCAGCGTCTCCAGCAGTGCGCATTCCCGGGGGCTCATGCGTTCGCTCAACGCACCGTCCAGGAAAATGCCCACCGTAAACATACCCATGCAGATTGTATAGGCAAAAGTGATCTGCGCCTGGTCAAATCTCAACTCCAGCCTGATTGCCACAGAGAATTTGGACCAGGAATACATCAGTCCCAGGCAGAGGTAGACCAGCACCCCCTCTGCCAAGAGCTTCCCCCGTCCCACTGGCCGGCTTTCCGTCAATCGCCCCCCCCTCTTTCTGCTTTTCAGGCAGGTGTCCCACCACCCATCCTTCGGAAGCAATTATGATTCACTATAAATCATCCCCGCTGCTCGTGTCATCCTCTTTTCCGATGAAAAATTTTTCGGTTTTTCCTGCATCCGCACAGTTTCCATCAGTTGCAGGCATTCAGTCTGCAAAAATCCTGCGTTTATAGGAAAAGTTTATGCCGCTTTCCTATTTTTCTAGAATGACCCGCTGACCGCCGCTATGCTATGCTGTCCTTAACAAAGCACCGCACCGGGCCCGTCTACGGGACTTCCCAACCCTCCCGGACAGCCTGCGGGGATACGGCGCTTACTCAAGAAAGGGACGATATTTATGAAGCAAGGTTCTGCGTTAGAGGGGCTGAAGGTGTTGGATCTGGGGCGGATGGTAGCCGGCCCCTTTTGCGCGTCGCTGCTGGCGGATATGGGGGCGGACGTCATCAAGATCGAGTCGCCGGACAAGGGCGATATGTCCCGGGACAGCCTGCCGAAGCAGGATGGGATCAGCACGTATTTCATCACCTTCAACCGCAGCAAGCGGGGGCTGACCCTGGACCTCAAGTCGGAGCAGGGGAAACATATCCTCCGCAGGTTGATCCAGCGATCCGACGTGCTGATTGAAAATTTCCGTCCCGGTGTGATGGAACGGCTGGGCTTCTCCTATGAAGAGGCCGCAAAAATCAACCCTCGGCTGATTTATGCGTCAATCTCCGGCTTCGGGCAGCAGGGCCCTTATGCGGGGCGCGCTACTTTGACCCGATTGCCCAGGCTATGAGCGGCCTGATGAGCGTAACCGGGTCCACCGGGGGGGAGAACGTTCGCTGCGGGGCATCCATCGCGGACATTATGGCCGGACAGAACGCGGCCACCGCCATCCTGGCGGCGCTCCACCACCGTGTGCGGACCGGCCGGGGGCAGTGGATCGACATCGCTTTGATGGATGCCTGCATCACCGCTTTGTCCAGCATGAACCAAATCTACCTTACCACCGGTCGCGTCCCACAGGCCAAGGGCAACACCTTTGAGGCCAGCGCGCCGGGCAACAGCTACCCAGCGTCTGACGGTATTCTGGTCATTTCCGCCGGTCAGGACAGCGAATGGCACAGGCTCTGCCATGTGCTGGGGCACGCCGAGTGGGCGGAGGACCCCCGCTTCCTTACCGTGGACAGCCGCGTGGCACACCGGCGGGATCTGGACGCCGCGATCAGCGCCGAAACCAGCAGACGTACCGTCCAGGAGCTGCTGGACGCGCTCCTGGAGGCCCGGCTGCCCGCCGCCCCAGTCCTCCACATAGACGACGTGGCGTCCGACCCCCATTTCCGTGACGCGCGGCAGATGTTTGCCGACGTCGAGCATCCTGTCCTGGGGACCGTGCGCATCACCAACGAGTGCATCAAAATGTCCGAAACCAGCCCGTACATCCGAAGCTGCGCCCCCCTGCTTGGCCAACACAACCGGGACATCCTGGCGGAGCTGGGCTACCGGGAGCAGGACGTGGAGCAGCTGGAGCGGGCCGGTGTGCTGTAGCCCCGTCCGCCCCATTAAGGGCCAAAAGGATTTTACTTTTACCCTGAACCGGGTTATACTAAAGAACATACGCAGACAGCCCGCCGCCCGCCACCAACCCTGCCACAGAAGAAAGGAGAGCCGTCTTTGGGCATTACGGTATCTGATTTGCTAGAAATCCCATCCTTCAAAACGGGCAGCACATTGGTCGTACCATAAGGACTTTCCAACGAGGTGAAATATGTCACGGTCATGGAGGCCCCGGACTTCCACTTTGACAGTCTGGACAACCATGTGCTTATCCTGACTACCTTGTCCGCCCACCACGGGAGCATTCAAGAAATCAACCGAGTGATCGAAGGCCTGTGCCAGGCAAATGTGTCTGCCATCGGTGTTAAAATCGGACGGTTTATTGATTCCATTGCCAGCTCCACCGCAGAGCTGGCACGGAAATATTCCGTGCCGCTGATTGCCATAGATGCCAATGTTCTCTTCCGAGAGGTGCTGAGCGAATCGTTGTCCTTGATTTCCGACCATCAGCGCCTGATTATCGACCAGAGTGTTGAGATGAACCGGGAGCTTTTCAACGCCATCCTACAAAACCAATCCATCCAGGAGCTGATCGACCTTCTGTGTACCAAGCTGCCCTGTTATTGCTGTTGCCTGGACGCCGACCAGCACAAGGTGGCGGAGGCGTCTTCCCTTGCAGATGGGCTGGCCCCCTGTGTCCTGGAAAAAAATATGGAGCAGTTTTTTCTGCAACAGGAGGAGGGGAACACCCAGTTCTACCTCCAGAACCGGAACATCATCATTTTCCCCTGCCGGGCACAGAACCAGCTGCTTGGCGTATTCTGCATCGCGATGGAGGAAAGCCAGATGGAGCTGGCCCTCCCCTTGGCCGAAACCGTGGTGAACGCACTGAGCGTCAAGTTCCTGGAAGAGAACCTGAAGGCCCAGGCGGAACGGGAAATGATGGCGTCCATTCTTGACGACATCCTTTTTACGCGCCATACCCGGGAGAGCACCATTGTGGACCGGCTGAAACTGCTGAATTTCAACCCTTTCCAGCACCATTTGCTGCTCATCCTCTCCCAGCGCAGCCAGGAGTTCCGGAACAAAAACGACCTGTGGGAAATGGACACGGCCCGGGACATCCTCGCCTACCGTTTTGATTCCATTCTGGTGTTCAAGCGGGGCGCCGAATATATCTCGCTCATCTCCTACAATGGGAAACGGACCGCCGCCGTCCTAGCGGACCAGATACGCTACTGCGGGGAGATGCTCTCTGCCGCCATCCGGTGCAGCATTGATTTGGGCTGCAGCCTGCCGGTGCAGCAATTCACCGCCATACCGGAGTGTTATCAGCAGGCGAAAAAGGCAATCCAGTATGGGCGGATGCTGAACCCCGGTGAAAGCGTCTTTATGTATGATAACTATTTTGAGCTGGGCCTGATCTCCTGCGGGATCGGGAGTAGCGACGGGGAGATATTCTACCGCCGGATCATCAATCCGATCCAGGCCTATGACCGGCAGTATAAAAGCGAGCTTTGGGCTACGCTGGAATGCTGCTTCCTGCATGGCACGTTGGAAAGCGTGGCGGCCAGCCTGTTCATCCACATCAGCACCCTGCGCTACCGCCTGCAGAAAATCCAAAACCTCACGAGCTATAACTATTTCGATATGAAGGGGCGGATGTCCCTCTACCTGGCCTATCTGTTCCATAAAGTATCCGACAACGAACAGAATCCCTGATTCCCTGTGCTGCACGGGGCGGGCCGAGGGCATGGCAGGGCACGGATGGACAGCGGCTGCATCTGGTCTGCGCGTGGTACGCAACGGAGAGCGCGTTCTCATCGGCCTGGGCGCCAATCTACCGGGCACTGACGCCCCATCCGACCGGAAAGATGTAATTGCTGCGATTTGAGAGAGCGTGGTGTACAAAAAATGTGAAAATTTTTATCTTAAGGAAACGCTGATTTAATCCCCCGAAATGATAGAAGATGTGATAAAATAAGG
>CAJUQN010000129.1 GCA_910588625.1 uncultured Oscillospiraceae bacterium | reverse complement strand
TCCTATTATCTCCCACTCCGCCATTTTTGTCAAAAGATTTTAAACAGGCTCTAAGCAATACAGGCTTCAGCTATACCCTTTCGCTGATTAACGGAAAGTATAAAATGACCATTTTGTACACTCTGATGGAATTTGGAGTGGTCCGGTTCAATGAGATAAAAAAGTATATCGGAAGCATCTCCTATAAAACGCTCAGCGCCACGTTGAAGGAACTGGAGGCCGATCAATTGGTCGATCGGAAGGAGTATCCGCAGATTCCACCTAAAGTGGAGTATCGCTTGACAGAGCGGGGCAAATCGCTAATCCCTATTCTGGATGGCATGTGCGAATGGGGAGACAATCACCGGATCATGTAAAGCAAATGAGCCTGTTTGGGAAAACAGGCTCATTTGCGCAACTGCATCTGGGAAATTAAACGGATATGTCAACTGATGTTATAAATAAATGTTATCTAGCCTATTGGGTTTAATAGCACTGAATCAAGGCAAACACTAAAAAATAGCATCTGTAAATTTTATTACTCCATTATCTGGATGAACAAACACTATCGGTATGCCTTTCGACTCTGCATATTGTACTGCTGCCCCAACTTGATTTTTTATAACACGGTTATTGTCATATACCGCCAACACAAAGTCTGCGCAATCTATCATATATTTGTCTCGAATCCTAAACAACGCTAACGATGCTGTTCCCTCACCTGTAGCTCCCGAGACAAGAACTTCAGCGTGGAAAACTCATCATCCAGCCCATCCAGTTCCCTGCGGAATACACCCTCATAGTGCTTCTTTTTCTCCTCCAGAGCCTTAATTTCCAGCACCCAGCGCTCCATCACCGCCGGACTCTGGCTGCCAGACTTAATGAAATAGTCCGCCCGCTCCTGGTACTTGGCGATTTCTTTTTTTACCGCCGCGTAGAACTCCTCGGTCATCTTGGAGCGCTGCTTCTCATCGTCGATGATGTAAAAGCTGTTCACCATCAACGGCGTCTCCCTGTGGTTGTGCTCACCCAACAAACTGATGAAGTCCTCAAACACATCCACCTTCTCCATATGCGCCCGGGGCACAAAGTACAGGTGCCCTGTGATACTCAGCTTGGCGGTCTCCAGCCCCCGCAGGTAGTTGGCGCAGATCGTCTCGACCTGCTTGCGGTTGGCGCACCGCTGGTAGAGCTCAAACAGCTCCTCCGCTTTGCGGCAGCAGCCGGTCACGTCGATGCCACTGTCCGGCACTAGATTCTCCGCTCGGAACACGCCGTCCGTCTTGTCGTAGCTGATGTTGGCCAGCTTCTCGTAGTTGCTGGTCCTCTGATTCATCGTCTCCTTCACTAACTCCCGGGATAAAATATCGGCGCTGGTAACAGCTCAGATCCTCCATGGCGGCGCCTCTGCAGAACGCGCGCGCATCCTTGGGCGCGGGCGGGACCCGGGCCACGGTCTGCGCGAACTGGGCGAGCTTTTCCGACGCTTTGTACAGCCTGTCGTAATACTCCTCCAGCGCGGACACGTCGTCTGCGTCAAAGGCGTCAAAGCCGATATCGCCCAGGTGGAGGAGGTTCCCCTCCAGATTGGGCCGCAGAACCTGTTCCACCAGGTAGCGGTTGACGCCGTCGTCCGGCACACAGGGCTGGTCCTCCATTTGGGAAAACCGGGTGGACAGCAGCTTCAGGTTCAGCTTCGTGCTCACGCTGCCCACCCCCTTAATAATCGCTGGGGAGTAGCACGGTGGTGGCGGAGCGGTCCGATTCCGTGATGGTCCAGAAGAGCTCATCATCCTGGGTGTGGTAGACGGACAGCAGTCGGCCGCCGCTCTTCAGCGCGTCATCGTTGACACGCCCGTCCGATGCGCAGACATCGCCCCAGCCCCCGCGCAGATGCCGCTGGATGGCGGCGTTCGCTGACCTGCTGGGCAGCGCGTCCTTCGCGTTGCAGGTGATCATCAGCCTGCACGGATTAAACCGAGAGTTTACGGCAAATATCCTCATAAAAATCCTCCTCTACGTCAGCGCCTTGAAGCCGTTGGGGATATAAACCGTTTTCATGCTCTGTTTCCTCCTATTTTTGATAGTTCCGGGGGATGGGATACCCGTTCTTCTCGCGCAGGTTGTAGTGGGCGTCGAACACCAGGTGGTGGTTTTCCTCGCCGGTGGCCCCGGCACGGATGCCGCACCGGGAGATGTAGGGGATCAGGTCGTTGGGGTCCAGGCCGGCCAGCATCCGGGCCGTTTCGATGATGTGGTCAAGCTTTTCTCCCGCGAACAGCTTGGAGATCTCCAGGGCCGCGGCCCCGGAAAGATCCTCCTTGGAGCCCGCCCGGAGCACGGTGGCCCCGTAGTCCAGATACAGGTTCATCGCCAACAAAAACGAAACCGTGTCTTTGCGGTAGCGCCGGTTGAATTCCTTGAAATCCATGTTTTCCTCCTTTTTTACGTTACGCCGCCTTGGCGGCTTTTGTCAGATCCACAGGCAACATCAGGGCGTGGTCGTTCCGCCCCATGGTCCCGATGATGATGGGCCCAATGGAACCGTAGCTGACCTTCATGGTCACGGACGTCTCCTTTTTGAACTGCTCCAGGGCATCCGTCATGTAGTCCAGGTTCCCCACTTTGAACGAATTTTCTTTTGATGACAGCACAGAAGACGATGAATAAAGCGGCCCTGCACTTATCAAAGCGCGGGACCGTCGTTTCTTTTTCCCCGCCCGTATGCTATACTGTTGAAAAAGGAAGTGGTGGGGTTGCTATGAAAATCGACCGTTTGATGGGGATCGTCACGATTCTGCTCCAACAGGACAAAATCACCGCGCCCGAGCTGGCACGGCGCTTCGAGGTGTCCCGGCGCACCATCAACCGGGACATTGAGGACATCTGCCGCGCGGGCATCCCCCTGATCACCACTCAGGGCTACGGGGGCGGCGTGTCCATCGCGGAGGGCTTCAAACTGGACCGGTCGCTGCTCACAGGGGAGGAGCTCCAAGCGATCCTCGCCGGGGTGAGGGGCCTGGACAGCGTCTGGGACAAGCCCCATTTCCCTTCGTTGGCGGATAAGCTGCCTGGTGGGATTTTGGGCAATGACGATATTTTCATCGACCTGGAAATCGAAATCCTCGTGCTGGTAGGAGTAGTTGCACATACACACCGTGCCGTCCGGCAGGTTGCAGAACACCCCGCCGCCGTACCTCCCGGCGATCACCGCATAGCGCCTGCTGCCCACGGGGTGGCGAAGCTCCTCCCCCTCGAAGGGGTTGGCCTCCGTCTCCTTCACCGAGATTTGGAGCTACCGGCTGGCGGCGTCGTAGCCCTTCACCACGCAAACAGTGTGCTGTCCCTGCCCGTCCATGGACGGCTCTCCCACCGGCGCGAAACTGGACAGCGCCATGGGCGGCCAGCTCTCCGGGGCTGCGTCCGGCGGGGACACGGACAGATCCACCGCCGCAACCTCTGTTCCGTCCTCTCTCAGCGGGTCGTGGTCGTCGCTGGGCATGAACTGGGCTTCCCCCGGCCCCTCTGCCTCCAAGGGCGGTCCATCGCCGGGCGCCCCCATGTCCTGGGGCGCTTCCTCCAGCGGCGCGGCGTCCAGGCTCATGCCGGCGTAGCGGGGATCGGGAAACAGCCAGCGGGGCATCTGCATATGGTAAATGCTTTGTACGTCCGTCTGCCGCATCAGCAGGAAGAACGGACGCTCTTTCATGGTTGTGGCCCTCATAGAGGCGCCTCCTCGTGAAATATATTTGCTTTCATTGTGTATAGAATGGTATCCAAAGAACTGTATGGAGCGTTTTGCACCTTGACGCTATAAAGAAATTTCGGTATAATTTCTTTATAAAGGAGGCTGAGTATTATGCCGAACATTCGCTCCAGCGCGGATTTAAGAAACCAGTACAACGAGATATCCACCTTCTGCCACGATTACGCCGAGCCAGTGTTTATCACCAAAAACGGCAAGGGCGATTTGGCTGTCATGAGCATTGAAGCATATGAGGAACTGATGGGGCGTTTTGAGCTCTACGGCCTGCTCCAAGAGGGCCTGGATGATGTGACTGAGGGCAGGACCCGCCCGCTGTCCGAGGCTATTGGGGCGCTCAGAAAGCGGCACGCCAGATGAAATATCAAATCCACATCACCCAAAGAGCAGTGAAGGATCTGAACCAGGCGCTGGACTATATCGAGTTCTCCTTAAAAAACCCCCAGACCGCGGACAGCCTACTGGATGAGGCGGAGACCGTTTTAGCCGGCTTGGATCAGATGCCGGCACGGTATGCCGTAGTAGATGACAGGCTCTTGTCCGCATGGGGAATTCGTTTCATCCAGATCAAAAAATATCTGGCGTTCTACGTCATCGCCGATGAAACACGCACTGTCCACATCATTCGTTTTCTTTACGGAAAAAGCGACTGGCGTTCCATCCTGCGCTATGGATTAACAACCGAATAGCATGACGCCAACTCCCGCTGGGATTCACTTCCCCGGCGGGAGTTCTTCATCTTCATCCTCATCACTCCCGCCCACCACACCGGCAGCGCCCAGCTCCACCATGCCCAGCCCCTGGCCCTGGTCATTGATCTGATACTCCAACCCCTGGGATGGATTGGGTTCAATCTCTGGGTCGGGTTGCTTCTGTGGGCTGGGCGGTTCCTGTCCGGATATGGGCGGCGGTTCCTTTTTCGCTGCCTGCGCCTTTTTCTGCTCCTCCCGCAGCCTCCACTCCGGCGTGTAGTCCGCCACCCGGCAGGATTTCAGCTCCCCATACCCCGGCAGCTCCTCCGGTGCCAGCTTGTAGAGCAGGGCGGGCTTGTTCCACTTTCCATGCAGGATAGTCTGAACCGTTTTTTCTGAGCACAGGTCATCAAGCCGCGCTTGGATTTTCTTCTTTTTCGTGCGCTCAAAGTATAGCTGCCTCCCTTTTTCGGAATAGGGGGTTTCAGACTGATTTTTCTGCGAGGTCTTTTCCCATTTACAAAAGGTGAGAGCGGTAAACCCGATGTAGATATCGCGGTACTTGATAGAAGGGATTTTTTGCTTATGCTGCTGGTGGACACGGGGAAGGTTGTCCTCTTACGGAGTGCGGTGCGTTTTGTGCCTTGATTTCCGTAAGGGAACTGGGTTTTCTTATTTTCCCACTATTTTGTTATCCATTCGTCCATCATATCCAAATAGACATTGGCCAATAGCGGACTGATGAGTCCGCCTTGGGGTGTACCTTCTTCATTGTCCTTGCACGCGTCCATGACCCCCGCTTTCAACATAGCCTTGATGATTTGTAAAACCCGCCTATCCTTTACGCCCATATGGTACAATCGTTTTAGCAGGATGGCGTGGTCAACACATTCATAAGGAACCACGCCAAACCCGTTGAAAACACACATTTTTTGAACAGTCACCCAATGAGAACGGGAACTTTCGACAAGAAAATAGCAGGCATGAAAAAGCGCCGTCCGCCTGGGACGGCGTTTTTTCATGCCTGGGAAGGAAGTGTTCATGATGTGCGCAGAACCGGCGTTCGACTATTACTACGGCGATGAGAGCAACCAGTTTTCTTTCTACCGCATCCCCCGCCAGCTTATCACTGGGGACACGTTCAAGCGTCTGTCCACGGACGCCAAGCTGCTGTATGGCCTCCTGCTCGACCGCATGGGGCTGTCCGCAAAGAACGGCTGGTATGACGAGCTGGGGCGCGTCTATATCTATTACACCCTGGACGAGATACAAGGGCATCAAAATTCTGGCTCCCTGTATTTTTGAGGCGGTGGAAGAACGGGAAAAGCTGGACCCCGTAAGCCATCGCTCCATGACGGACAGCAGCGGAAAGCCCATGGTGGAGCGCCGCCGTGTTGAGGCCAAGCGGTTCAAAGTCGTGACCGTGTTCGATGTGTCCCAAACCGAGGGAAAGGAGCTGCCGGAAATCGCGCCTGTGCTGACTGGTGATGTGGCGCAGTATGAACACATTATCGGAGCGCTGGCAAAGCTGTCCCCCGTTCCCATCGCATTTGAGAATTTCCCCAAGCTGGGTCACGGCTATTTCAGCCATGCGGAAGGACGCATTGTGGTCCGGCCCGGTATGAGCCAGGCGCAGACGCTCAAAACCATGATTCATGAGATAGCCCACGCCAAACTCC
>CAJUQN010000128.1 GCA_910588625.1 uncultured Oscillospiraceae bacterium | reverse complement strand
AAAAACGACAAAATTTGTTCGGCGTTTTCTTACAATTTTAGATTGGCGTTGACACAAGGAGAATGTGCGAAATTCACAAAAAAGTGCGCTTCAAATGGTCAAAATGTAGAACATTACGAAACCGCTTGAATCATATTAGTTTCCTGTGCTACAATGGAAACCGATATAAACAGTCTGGTTTCCGAAGGGAGGAGGGATTCGCTATGGAACTGCGCGAGCGCATGATCGGCGCGGCCGCCGCACTGTTTCAGGCGAAGGGCCTGTGGTTTACCTTGCAGGAGGTGGCCGATGCTTTGCACATCAGCAAAAAAACCATTTACACGCTTTACCCATCCAAAGAGGCGCTTCTGCTGGACATGGTAGACGATCTGTTCGACCGCATCCATCAGGAAAAGCGGTCGCTGATCGCGACCTCCGGCCCCATTGAGAAGCGGATCAGGTCGGTGATGATCGCTCTGCCGGAGCAGTACCAAGCCTTGGACCTTCGGCTTTTGGGGGAGCTGGACGAAAAATACCCCGCCGTGGCCCGCCGGGTGCGGGAGCACCTGGAAACCAACTGGGAGCCAACCATCGCCCTGCTGGAGGAAGGGGTGGGGAAGGGCTGCATCCGCCAAGTGTCTATCCCGGTACTGCGGCAGATGGTCACCGCGTCCATCGAAGGCTTTCTTGTAAACGGCGAAAACGGAGCCAGCTACGCGGACACCCTGGCCGCTATGATGGACATCATTATGAACGGGATCAGGAGGAGAAACGATGAGGTATAGTTTGTGCGACGGCTGGGAGTTTACGCCCCAGTGGAGCGACGAATTTCCGACCGGGGGCGGCGAAGCCCGAGCTGTCCGCCTGCCCCACACCTGTAAGGAGCTGCCCCTGCACTGCATCGATCCGGAGAACTATCAGATGTTGTGCGGTTACCGCCGGACGCTGGACGTCCCCGCCGGACTGGCGGGCAAGCGGCTGTTCCTTCAACTGGACGGCGCGGCCCACATTGCTACGGTGTACGTCAACGGCGTGGAAGCGGCCACTCACCGCTGTGGCTACACCGCCTTCCGGGTAGAAGTGACAAAGCTGGTGGAGCCGGGCCGGTCCAACCTGCTGGCTGTGAAGCTGGATACCAGCGAAAACCCATCCATCCCGCCTTTTGGTTTTGTGGTAGACTACCTCACCTATGGCGGGCTGTACCGGGAGGCATGGCTGGATGTGCGGGAAAACGGATACATCACTGACATTTATGTTACCACACCCACGTTGACCACGGCAAACGTCAAGGTGGCCACCGACGGCGCACCCGATGGGGCAAAGCTGGAGGTTTCCATTTTGGACAGCGCGGGGAAAACCGTGTGGGCTGGCGCGGCAGGAAAGGCCAATGTTCCGGACGCCAAGCCCTGGGACACGGCGCGGCCCGATCTTTACCGCTGTGAGGCCCGCCTCCTGGCCCCGGACGGAATGGAGCTGGATCGGCAGGAGGCCGCTTTCGGCTTCCGCACCGCGCAGTTCAAAGCGGACGGCTTCTACCTCAACGGCAAAAAAACCTTCCTCCGCGGCCTGAACCGCCATCAGAGCTACCCCTACATCGGCTATGCCGCCCCGGAAGCCCTTCAGCGGGAGGATGCCCGCATTTTGAAGGAGGAGCTTGGCTGCAATGCCGTGCGCACCAGCCACTATCCCCAGAGCCAGTATTTTATCGACGAATGTGACCGGCTGGGGCTTCTGGTGTTCACCGAGATCCCCGGCTGGCAGCACATCGGAAACGGGGCATGGAAAGATCAGGCCTGCCAGAACGTCCGGGAAATGGTTTTACAATACAGGAACCACCCATCCATCATACTGTGGGGTGTGCGTATCAACGAGAGCCTGGACGATGACGAATTCTACGCCCGCACCAACGCCATCACCCATGAGCTGGATTCCAGCCGTCAAACCTCAGGCGTGCGCTACCTGGAAAAAAGCAGTCTGCTGGAAGATGTATACGCCTACAACGATTTCTCGCATAACGGCAGGACCCCCGGGGCCAAGCCAAAAAAAGAGGTTACATCGGATATGGGCAAGGCCCTCCTCATCTCGGAGTGCAACGGCCATATGTTCCCCACCAAGCCCTTCGACACCTGGGCACGGCGGCAGGAGCAGGCCCTGCGCCACCTCCGGGTGCAGGATGCGGCGTGGAAGGAACACGCAGGGTGCTTTGGCTGGTGTATGTTCGACTATCCTACCCACAAGGACTTTGGCTCCGGCGATCGGATCTGCTATCACGGGGTGATGGACGCCTTTCGGAACCCAAAGCTGGCCGCGGCGGCCTATGCCAGCCAGGGAGAGGGGGCCCCTGTGCTGACGGTAGGCTCCTCCATGGACATTGGCGATTACCCGGCGGGGCGGATGGGGCGTGTGTATGTGTTTTCCAACGCGGACGAGGTGGCGCTGTATAAAAACGGGGTCTTTGTCACCCGTCTGTGCCAAAACCGAACATCTTCTCTGCCCCACCCGCCCTTCGTGGTGGATGACACCATCGGTGAGCTGCTGGAGACTCAGGAGGGTTTTCCGCCGGAGAAGGCCAAGCTCCTGCGGGAGTGCCTGCTGGCGGCTGGGAAGTATGGGCTGGCCGGTCTGCCAGTGTCCTATAAAGCGAAAATGGCCTGGTGCATGGCCCGGTACGGCATGAAATTCCAGGACGGCGTGGATCTGTACGGCAAGTATGTAGCCAATTGGGGCGGCGAAGCCACCGTCTGGCGCTTCGACGGGATCAAGGATGGCAAAACCGTGGCCAGCGTCACCTGCCGCCCCTCGGCGAAGCTCCATTTGGAGGTAAAGGTCAGCCATACCTCCCTCACCGAGGGGGCCAGCTACGACATGGCCGCGATCCGGGTCCGTATTCTGGATGGGAACGGGAACCCGGCCCCCTATGCCCAGCTTCCCGTGTCCTTCGC
This sequence comes from uncultured Oscillospiraceae bacterium, assembly GCA_910588625.1. Classification (GTDB taxonomy): domain Bacteria; phylum Bacillota; class Clostridia; order Oscillospirales; family Oscillospiraceae; genus Enterenecus. Next base: position 3,285 of record CAJUQN010000128.1, on the reverse strand, counting down.
CCTGTCCGGGAACGCAGAGCTGGCAGGCCCCGCCACCGTCACGGCCGAGGGCGGTATGTGCGGCGCCTATATGCACAGCCTGGGCACTGCGGGGACCGCCGTCCTCGCCGTCCACACGGAACAGACCGAAGACGTGACGATCAACTTCACCATTAAGACCAAGGAGGAGGAAAAATGGAGCTGACCTTGAAGCAAAAGGCCGCCTTCGGCATCGGCGCCGTGGGCAAGGACATGGTGTATGCCCTGTCCGCATCCTATGTGATGTACTTCTATCAGGACGTGCTGGGCCTCAGCGCTACCTTCGTGGGGCTGATTCTGATGGCGGCACGGGTGTTCGACGCCCTCAATGACCCCTTTATGGGGGTACTGGTAGCAAAAACGAAAAGCCGCCGGGGCCGGTTCCGCCCCTGGCTGCTCAGCGGCACCATACTTAACGCGGTGGTGCTCTACGCGCTGTTCAACGCCCCCCACGCCGAAGGCGCGGGACTGATGGCCTATTTCGCCGTGGCATATATCCTCTGGGGCGTCACCTATACCATGATGGACATTCCCTACTGGTCCATGATCCCCGCTGTCACCAAGACCCCGGCGGACCGGGAAAACCTGTCCGTGGTGGGCCGCACCTGCGCAGGGGTGGGCAGCGCCCTTATCGCCATGTTCACTGTCGCGCTGGTGGGGGTGCTGGGAGGCGACAGCGAGCGGGCAGGCTTTGGCCGGGTTGCCCTCATCGTGTCGGTGCTGTTCGTGGCGGCGGAGATTTTGTGCTGTGCCTTTTTTAAGGAGAACTCCCAGACCGAGATGGAAACAGCCGGGGTAAAGGAGATGTTCGCCGCCCTGCTGCGCAACGATCAGGCCATGGTGGTGGTGGCCAGCATTGTGCTCATCAATTCCGCACTGTACCTCACCTCCAACTTCATTATTTACTTCTTCAAATACGACTTCGGCGGGGCGGGCTGGAAAGGCAGCTACACCCTGTTCTCCACCGTGGGCGGGGCGGCCCAGATCCTTGGTATGATGGTGGTCTACCCACTGCTGCGCAGAAAACTGTCCAATACCCGGATCTTTGCCGTCAGCCTGATCTCCGCGTTTTGCGCCTATGTGGTCATGCTCGCTTTCCTCTTGGCAGGGTTGTCGAGATATCTTCCCCTCCTGATGATCCCTGGGGTGGTGGTCTTCATCTGCAACGGGATGCTGTCCGTGCTCACCACCCTGTTCCTGTCCAACAGCGTGGACTACGGCCAACTGAAAACCGGCCGGCGGGAGGAGAGCGTCATCTTCTCCATGCAGACCTTTGTGGTCAAAGCCGCCTCCGGCGTGGCGGTATTCCTCACCGGGATCGGGCTGGACCTCATCGGCCTGGCGGGCAACACCGACGAAATCGGACCGGTGGCCGTCCAGAGCGCCGAGACCCTGCTGGGTCTGCGTCTGATGATGACGGTACTGCCCATGATCGTGCTGGCCGCGGCGTTTGTGCTGTTCCGAAAAAAGTTCACTCTCACCGACCAACGGGTGGAGGAGATCGGCCACCAGCTCCGGGCCGGGGGTGGCGGCAATGGATAAGCTGCTGCGCTGGCGCGCCCTGGTGGGCGGACGTGCCCTCACCGGGGTGGTGGACGGGCCGGACGGCGCCGTCCGCATCCGCTGCGACGCCCCTGCCGGAACCATCCAGGCAATCACCGCCATCCTCCCTTGGGAGATGGGCAAGGACGAGCGGGCCTTCTTGAACGGCTATCAGACCTGGACCTATTGCCCGGAATGCGGCAAGTGGGACAAGATCCGGGGGCTGGCCCATGTGCCCAAGCCTCTGTTGGACAAATACGCCTTTGACCGTTATGGAGATTATCACTTCGTAGACTACCCCAACAAGCGGGGCCTATTTCACGGCTTTTCCTGGTGCTATTTCCGCAGGGGGGAGCGGTTCTGTCTTATCGCCTCCCTGGATGAGCGGCCCGGATACACCATCTTCCGATACGACGCAAACCGGGGCCTGCTCGCCATTGAGCGGGACTGCGCCGGGGTGGAGCATCCCGGTGGGACGCTCCACGCCTTTGACCTGTACGTTGCTGAGGGGACAGAGACGGAGGTGTTTGACGGCTGGTTTGCCGCTATGGGGGTCAAACCCCGGACGGGCAAAAAACTGGCAGGCTATTCCAGCTGGTATAACCGATATCAGGACATCACCCAGGAGGCCATTTCCTCTGACCTGGCAGGGTGCAAGACCCTTTTATCCCCCGGTGACCTGTTCCAGGTAGATGACGGCTGGGAGCCCCAGGTTGGCGACTGGCTGGAGCCGAACGGTGAGAAATTCCCCCGCGGCATGAAGTCAGTGGCGGAGGAAATCCATGACGCAGGCTTTCTGGCGGGGTTGTGGCTGGCCCCCTTTGTGTGTGAGACGGATTCCAACCTGTATCGGGAACACCCGGACTGGCTGCTGAAGGTAAACGGCCAGCCCTGGAAATGCGGCGGAAACTGGAGCGGCTTTTACGCTCTGGATATCGACCTGCCAGCAGTGCGGGACTATCTACGCGGCGTCTTTGACCGGGTGCTGGATCAGTGGGGGTTCGACCTGGTGAAGCTGGATTTCCTCTATGGCGCGGCCCCCTTCGGCAAGAAAACCGAGAGCCGCGCCGGGCGGATGATCCGGGCCATGGAACTGCTGCGGGAGTGGTGCGGGGACAAGCTGATATTGGGCTGCGGCGTGCCGGTGATGCCGGCCTTCGGCCTGGTGGATTACTGCCGGGTGAGCTGCGACGTGGGGCTGGACTGGGACGATGTGTGGTATATGCGCCTGTTCCACCGGGAACGGGTGTCCACCAAACAGGCCATCGGCAACACGATCTTCCGCCGCCAGCTTAACGGCAGGGCCTGGCTCAGCGACCCGGACGTCTTTTTCCTCCGGGAAGAAAACCTGAGACTCACTGCGGAGCAGAAGAGGAAGCTGGCCCAGGTAAATGCACTACTGGGCGGGGTACTGCTCACTTCTGACGATCCGGCGGGCTACAGCCCCACCGCCCGGGAACAGTATCGCGCCCTGCGGGAGCTCAGCCGGGCGGAGAATATCCACGTAGACACAAACCGGGGTCTCTGCGTCACTTATACGATAGGGGGCAGGGAATTCCGGCTCAGTCTGGCATAACAGTCCCCGTGCGGACGGTGCACCATATCACGCCGTCGCGCCTCAGATGATCATGGTTTGGAGCTGCACGCAGTGGTGGGTATCTGGCATCGGGGAACCGTTGCACCGCAACGGTTCCCCGAAAATAGCGATTTCATAATGACAAGCCA
>CAJUQN010000127.1 GCA_910588625.1 uncultured Oscillospiraceae bacterium | reverse complement strand
CATCCGGTGTACTACCCCAGATGTGCGAGAGAGCGCTTCATTTTTAGAGAGCGGCCATTATCCTTAGAATTTTGCCTGGGTGGCATATCCCAGCTGAAAGAATCCTGTTTGCTTTACTGCGCCATCGGCAGGTCGTAGACCTCTGCCTGGGTCACACTGTCGATGCCGTTTAGGAACTGCTCCACATTGATGGTGAAATCCACCGCTAGCTTGTAGTCCCGGCGGACGGTGACACGCTTGATGATGTACCCGCAGATCATTTTCTTCGTGGCGGTGTCACTGCTGTCAAAAATCTCAGACCAGGTGGCAATCCGCTCGAACTCCGAACGGAACTCCTCCAGCTTGCTGTTCTCATTGTCCAGCTCCATCGTCAGCTCAGTGACCCTGCGGCTGGTATCCAGCACCCGCTGACGGGTTTCCTCCAGAAGCTCGTTGAGCACTTCCATGGGCAGTGCGCTTTTACCCTGCACCGCCTTGAGCACCTCGGCCTTGAGGGACTCATAGTCCGTATTCGCCTTGGTGTTTTCCGTCCGGGCCCGCTTCAGGTCGGCCTGGAGCAGCGCCATCTGCTTCTGGCAGGCGTTCCCCACGATCATGTCGCTGGTGGCGCTTTTCATCTTGTCAAAAACTTGATGAAGGATATTTACTACGATGTCATCCAGGATGTGCATGGTGTACCCCGTCTGGCCGTCGCAGTCGATGCGGTGGCGGGTTTTGTTGTAGCAGACGTAGCGGAAACGCTTCTTCTTCAGCGGCGTCCCATCCGGCTGGCGGTAGACCTTCCCGTTGGTGGTCAGGACCAGCCTGCCGCCGCAGTGCCCACAGAACACGTTGCCCGACAGCAGGGACTGGCCGGTGGTGTTCAGCGGCATCGTCCGGTATTCCTTGTTCTCGTTGGTGCGCTCAGTCATCAGGCTCTGGGCCATGTCGAACAGCTCGGGCTTAATGATCTGGAGCTCATCAAAGGGTTCGGAGTAGGTTTCGCCGCTGCGCAGGACACCCTTGTAGAGCGGATTGTGCAGGATAGCTCCGATGGTGGCGTCATGCCAGTTTTCGCCCTGGCGGTTGCGGATGCCGTGGTCATTGAGGAAGTGGGCCAGCCGGAATTTGCCGTAGCCGGAGGACACGCACAGGTCGAACATCATGCGCACCACCTCGGCCTCCTCATCATCGATGGCCAGACGGTTGACCTCGTGCTTCCGTTTGTTGAAGATACCGCTCTTTTCCAGCTTGTACCCGTAGGGCGTTTTCCCACCCCGGAACCGTCCCTCCAGCACCATCTGGCTCAGGGCTGTTTTGGTACGGATGGAGGTTTTCTGGCTCTCCCCATCGGCCTGCCAGAAGCGGATGTAGTTGGTGAGCCGGTCGGTGTGGGATTCGAAGCGCTGTTCTCCCTCGTTGACGCTCCACACACGGATACCCTTTTTCACGAACCACTCCACCACGAAGGGGGTTTCATCAGACCTGCGGCCCAGGCGGTCGAACATGAACACCAGCAGAATGTCGAACTTCTTCAGCTCCGCCTTTTCCTTGACGAGCTGCAGCTTGTCTCGGTCGTCGGCGCTGACCTTGAAGCCAGACACCCCGGTTTCCTGCTCCTCGCCCACAATGATCCAACCCATCTTCTTGGCGAACTCCCGGCAGGCTTTCCGCTGGACGGGGATGTCGGCCTGGTTCTGATCGTCGTGGTCCACCTGCTTGGTGGTGGACACCCGGTATAAACATTGGACTCTTTCAGCCATTTTCATCTTTCCTCTCTGTTCATTGATTCGCAATGTGAGAGGTCAGACGATTGATCCCTATTCAGTTGTCGAGGTGCGGTGGCTTCGCTATGGCCATTATCTCACATTACGGCCTGAATAGCTACTGAAATAACCAGGAAAACGAAAGAATTATTCCTTCGCCGCCAGATAGGTCCCCAGGAGCGCCTGCTTGATCTTGACCACGATCTGGGTGTTGGGTTCGTCCGAAAAATGGAGGGCCACCTCCCGGCCCTCCACGATCATGGTCATACTGGATTTTTTTCTGCTGTTCACTGCTCTTTCCATATTCAAACCTCCCCAATAGAAAGAGAGTCGGGTACGTTGTCAACGCACCCAACTCTCTTTGTCAGAAATTAATTTTCTTTGCGTAGGCTCTCTATTTCATCATGGCTAAGTCCGGTGAGTTTCGCTATGTCAGCCACCGACATTTTCATTTGCAGGGCGTTTCGGGCAATTTCAATTCTACTTTTGCGTTCTCCTCTGCGCTCACCCCTGTCCTCAGCAGTAGCCAAGTTCGATTGCATATCGGTCTGGTACATCCTGCGGCTGCGGAACACCGCCCGTTCCCGTTCATCCTGGCTGATGCTCATTAACAGGTTTCCGGCCATTTGCAGCACCTCCTTCGACGCTATGACCTCGTTTACTGTTTCCCGGTAGGTGGGTTCGCTGGCGTACTGAAAAAATACCGCCCACTTCTCCAGATCCGTCATATCATCCACGGACTTCTCCATGATCTCCTGGAGCTTGCTCAATTCCACATACACAACCTGGATGGCGTCTGACAGCAGCTCATTGTCCTCATCATGCCGCAGGGAGAAGGAATTGACGTAATCCGTCCGCTCCGGGAACACCGTATAGGAGCAGAATGTCACCTGATACGTCCGGGCCAGCCTGTCGTATCTCCGCACACCTTTGGATGGCTGAGAGGAGTGGAGATCGCACAGATAGTATATGCTTTTGCCCTTCAGGTTCTGATGCTTCCCGTCCGAGTCCTCCTGGATACGGCTGGCCTGCATCTCCAAGTCGATCTGGGTCCCGTCGTCGATACGGCAGTTCACATCAAGCCGCTCGGCCTTTTCGTGCGTATCATCGGGAGGTATCTCGCTGTTGCGGACCTCAACATCGACCACAGGGCGTTTGATGATAGAGGAAACCAGGTCGATCAATACAGGCTTGGCCTCCTGCTTGGTCAGGATCAGCTTGAACACCCGGTCATCGGACGGCGGCAGGATATCCGCCCCCATCGGCAGTAATCCCATCAGACAGCACCTCCAATCGAATCTGTTCTTTATGTTCAGTATATCATGTTTCCGCGAGTATTTCCACAAAAATTTTCTGGGACGCGCCGTGTTTCCCATCCTCCGAACAATTGCGAAAGCTTTTTGGCTATACTGGCCCCAGGATCGTAAGGGCAGGGGGTACACGCAAGCATATCAAGTGTGTCTCAGAACATCATGGAGATTTGACCGTCTAACTGCTCCACAGGATGCCGATAGCTATTTTTCAGTTCTTTTGCTGTGGCGGTCCGGATGCCTGGCCCACAGTCTGTTTCCGCTGTGACCATGCGGCCTTGCTGGAGCAGCTGGTCAATCAGCTCTGACATGAACCGGATGCCAACGCTGTTACATCGGTCCTTGTCACACAGGCGGCATATCTCAAACTGCTGGGCGACGCGGGCCGCGACAGGGTCCACGATATAGCGGTCTGTGCGCTTTGTCCGGCAGTTTTCCAGAATGAAATCGGTGATCTCATCCCGCTTTGCTTCCAGCGCGGCCCGGTATTCTTCGTCACTTATATCCGTGTACTCCTCGTAATAGTCCACATGATAGCACCGAAAGGTCTTTGCTGTGGAAAAGTGCTCCACCAGGGATGGGACCTCAGCTACCTCCACGACGCCGCTGAAGCTGGTGGGATGCAGATAGAGGTCCTGCTGGTCCTTGGTGACCGTGTCGCAGACTCCGTTTGTTCCCCTATGGATCGTCCAGCCTAACGTTTGGAATATTCGGCGGCTCTCCGCCTTGAATGCGTTCCGCTCCTTATTACTGAGCCAATTGCGGTCATAGCCATTGCAACTGATATGAAGATAGGTCATTTGATGCGGCATCCAATCGCCCCCTTAATGATTGCTATTGTGGTATGGTCCCTATTGCTTCGGTGTCAGGCCATTCTTGGAGTCATTCCCGTCTTTTTCAGAGCTTGCCCCAACGATACCAGCTTTTCGGGCAGGAAGCTATCACGATATCCGACAAATATGGGCTGCGGAAACCGGCCGGAGAGCCCATCCACGGCTCTGCTATGTCAGATGAAGAGAATAGGCTGATCGAAGCGGAGTTTTCCGCCTTTCGGGATGCTCGGAGCAGCAAGGCCAGAAGGATGCCCAGGGTGACTCCGGCCATGGCCCGGACCCATCAGAGCGCCGCCCAAGCCATCCTGCCGTACCTTTTCCAATATTACGATGGGCGGTTTGAGCGGTCTACCGTCATCAAAGTGGTGTCCACGACGGCGGCGGTGCCGGACGATCTGCCGGGGCACATTGCCAGACAGTCGGAGTTTTTGATGGGCGCCGCGCTGTGGCTGCTGGACTATCTGGAGGATGCCTGTGACGATCCGGATGAGTATCTGGATCTGCTGCCCGTGGGCCCAAGCGAAGACTTGGAGTACGATATGCACTGCGCGGATGACCTGCTCCATGACCGGACGACCATCCTGCGCATAGCCACCCTGCTGGATGAGCGGGGAAATGCCTGTCGGCGGCAGTTCCGCCGTCTGCTGGACCTGATCGACGATGAAACCGCGGCGCGGCTGCGCCAGTCGTTCAAAGGCGCTCTTTTGGATTACATCAGTCGGGCGGCAGAAATACACGACCGGCTCAAGCCGGTCACGCAGGGGTTTCCATCCACGATGGAGGAGCTGGGCAGACAACGGCTGGGGATGCTGAGCAAACGGGACGAGCTGCCGGAGATTTATTTCCTATTGCTGGCCCCTGACTTGATCTGCCATCCGCAGTCCAAAATACGGGAGGAGCTCCGATCCCAAAAGGCAGCGGAACTGCTGGCGGGATATGGGGTCAGCGATCCCTACGAGCTGTGCGCGGCCTATTTCCTGCTGGAGCGGGAGGGGGACGCGCTGGTCAATTTGAATGTCTTGACCGGCATCGTTATGATCTGCGCCCTCCGTCATCTGCCCTGGGCCCAGGATGATTTCGGAGCGAGGGCGGGGCTGTTTGAAAAGGGCAAGCCAGACTACTGTCTGCGGTATGAATACAGCGAGGGACCCACGGCGAGTGGGGAGGACCCGCTGGATTTTGAGTGGCGGCTCTCCGAGGCGCAGCTGTTCTTCCTGGCAACCGGGATCATCCTGCCCCGTGACCGGATGCCGTCGGACAAGCTGATCCGCTGGTTCATGCGGCAGGGAGTGGAAGAGCGGAGGGCCCATGAGCTGGCCTGGGCGGCGTTCATAGCCTATTTCACCGAGAGCGGGGAGAGCGGCTGGGAGGACATAGACCTCTTTGGGGATGATGAGGAGGACGAAGAGCCGATTTCAGAGGGATCAGTCCAGGATGGGCCAACGGAGTCCAGCGGGGCGGCTGTGGCCCTGCCTGACAGTGGCGCCTTGGCGGAACAAAACGAGGCGCTGGCCCGTCAGGTGAAAGAGCTGCGGGGGGCGCTCCATGAGTCGGAGCGCACGTCCAGCCGTCTGCGGGAGCAGCTTCGGGAATCGGAGCGAAAATGGGAGGCGGACCGCTCGGAGCTGGCCCAGCTCCGGGAGACGCTCTACCGTCTGCGGGCCGAGGAGGACGCGGAGGACGGGGACAGCGCGCCGATGGTGGAGCTGCCCTGGCAGGTGAAGCGGCGGGTGGTGGTGTATGGCGGCCACGACAGCTGGCGCAAGGTGGTCAAGCCTCTGCTGCCCGGGGCCCGGTTCTATGACCGGGAGGAGCTGACGGACCTGAACACTGTCCGGGGCGCGGATGTGGTGTGGCTCCAGGTCAACGCCATGTCCCACAAATACTATTACAGGATCATTGACGCCGCCCGGAAGCACGGCATCCCGGTGCGGTATTTCGGCTCGGCCAGCGCGAAGAAGTGCGCCGTCCAGCTGTCGCTGGACGAGCTGGCGGCGGAGCGTAAGGAAGTTTAACGCTTTTGTAACATCCTCGCTCGAAGTTTTGTAATGAAATCCAGATACTATAAAACTCGCAAGAGATGCCTTTTCTTTTTCATTCTTCATTCTATCCTCCATCCTCATGGAACCGAAGCGGAAACGCTTCGGTTCGCTTTTTATGGGAAGGGGCCTCCCCATTCAGGAAAGGCCCCGCAATTTTTATCAACTCTGGAAGTCCCGGTACCGCACGAAACGAAGTGACGGGTTCAAAACTGAATGATTTGCAGGTGTTTGATAACACAAAAACAGGGGCTGTCTGATTTAGGGTCAGACAGCCCCCGTGGCTTCTGTTATCAAGGTCTTGCTCGAAAGACGTTGTCTTACTGCCTTTCGTTCACCTGTATTCGACACTACTT
>CAJUQN010000126.1 GCA_910588625.1 uncultured Oscillospiraceae bacterium | reverse complement strand
ATTTCCCCGAAATTTCCTCTTATTTTCCTCTTGACTTCATACCATTAGACTCCAATCGGGAGGGCTTCATTGAACAGGCCGCCGAGGAGTTCGTGGCGGCGATGAAGCTGTACCACCGTACCTACGGGCAGTCCTCCTGGATCAAAGATTGGGACGCAATTGATACCCATTCCATCATTGACAGCTCCGATGGTGGAAAGACTGGCTATTCCGCCTATGATTACATCAAAACCGGCGTGGATTTGGTGTTGGATCATCCCGAGTATTACCACAAATACCACCTTTGGGAATATGAGTGGGATAAGAGCCAGCCGTGGAAACTGCCCGGCCAGTCTGGGGTGCCCATGCAACGTCTGCTGATTGCTGTGCCGAATGAACACACACAAGACAAAGATACGGTTCAATTAACAGTCAAGAAGCTGGAGGCAGGCACTAATAAGCCGTTACCCGGTGTTACATTCAAAATTGAGAGTGCAGACGGCTCCGGGGATTTTTCTGTCACTCGGCAAACCGGGGCAGATGGCACCCTAACGCTCACTAAGGAGGCAGATAACCTCAAAGCAGACCAGTACCTCATCACCGAGGAGGCCGTACCCGAGGGCTATGTGGCCCAGACCGCCTCCCAGGTGGTGACGGTCATGCCCAACAGCTCCACCTCCAACACCTTTGTGTTCTACAATGTGCCCAATAAAAAAGAGGGCGACGGCTCAATTAGAAAAGTTGACGCCGACAACCCCACCGTGGGCATCCCCGGCGCGGTCATTCGCATCACCTCCGTCAAGCTGGATGATGGCGGCAGCTTTGTGAGCGAATATACCACCAAGGATGGCGGGTACATTCTGAAGGAGGACCTGGACTTCTCCCAGCTCCCCACCGGGGCGTATCTCGCGGAGGAGATCACCCCGCCGGAGGGTTTCATCCTCAGCTCCGATGTGAGCAAGGTCAAGCAGCCTTTCGTGTGGGACGGGGAGCACGATGTGTCCCTCGTTTTTGAAAATTCCAGCAAGGTCAAGATCCAACTGAAGAAAGTGGATGAGAGCAGCAGCCCCCTCCCGGGCGCTGTTTTTTTGATCCTCCGGGACGGCCAGATCATCGGCACCGAGGAAACCCAGGCGGACGGCACCATCACCGTGTCCAACGTGGTGGAGGGCCACTATGAGTTTGTGGAGGTGGCGGCCCCGGCGGGCATGGACTGCGACAAAACCCCCGTGGGCGTCCATGTGAACGCCGAGGATCTCCAGGGCGAGCAGACCATCGTGGTCACCAAAATGAACCATCACAAGCGATCCTTGACCATTCAGAAGCGGGACGCGGAGAGCGGCGACCCCATCCCCGGCACCAGCTTCCATATCCGGGGCGTAAACCTGGGTTATGAGAACGATGTGGTCACCGGGGCCGACGGCAAAGCTGTGCTGGAATCCATGCCCAGCGGGTGCTATGAGATCACCGAAACAGACGTGCCGAAGCCCTATCTGCTGGACACCAACAACCGCAAGACGGTGTGGATCGACAGCGAGAAGGACAAGGACATCGTGGTGGATTTCGTCAACTCCACCCTGCCCGGATTGCGCCTGGTGAAACGGGACGCGCAGACGGGCGAGTTCGTCAAGGGCGTCACCTTCCGCATTGAGGAGGTGGACGGCGGCTTCACCGACCAGCGCCAGACGGGGCCCGATGGCGTCATCTTCTGGGAGAACCTCCGGCCCGGGGCCTACAAGGTCTATGAGGTGGAGCCGGCCCCCAATTACGTCCATGACGACACGGTGCATATCGTCCAGCTGGAGGAGAACCACACCACCACCCTGGAGCTGACCAACATCATCAAGCCCACCCTCAAAATTTTGAAGGTGGACAGCATCACGAAAAGCCCCATCGCCAACGTGAAGTTCCAGATTTGGCGGGGCAGCGACGACACCATCACCGGCGAGCTCAACGACCTGGGCGTGTTCTACACCAACGAGGCCGGCGAGATCATCCTGGAGCATATCGACACCGGCTGGTACCGCATCAAGGAGCTGGAAAGCGCCCCCGGGTTCACCATCAAAGCGCCCGATACGCAGGATATTTACCTGAAAGCGGGCGAAACCCATGAGGTTCAGTTCGAGAATGTGCCCAAAAACGCGATAGTAGTCGAGAAGTACGATTCCGTCAGCCACGAGGCGCTGAGCGGGGTCACCTTCCAGCTGCGCTGGCTGGGCGGCACATCGGGCACGGGCGGCACCGTCATCGGGCAGAAAAAAACAGGCCCCAACGGGATGTGTATGTGGACAGGGCTCAACCCCGGAGTTTACGTCGTGGAGGAGGTCGATCCCGGGGACAATTACACCATCCTCCAGTCCTCCGAGACGGTGTTCCTGGCGGACAGCGGCGAGCAGTCTGTAGTGACAGTACGCTTCGAAAACGCGCCGGACGGAAGTTTGTTAATTAGGAAGGTTTGCGCCACCAACCCCAGCATCACCCTGCAAAACGCTGAGTTTAAGGTGATGTACTCGGACGGCACTTTAATCGGGGACAGCAACGGCATTTACCGCAGCGATGAGAACGGAGAGGTGCGTATCAGCGGCCTGAAGCCCGATAAATCTGTGGTCGTGACCGAGGTGGCCGCACCCCCGGGATTCATCAAGGATACCCAGGCGCAGACCATCCAGATCAAGGCGGGCAAAACCGTCACCCTCACCTTCAAAAACCAGCCCATGGGGAAATTGATTATCCAGAAAAGGGACAGCGCCACCAACAAGCCTTTGAGCGGGGCGGAGTTCCGGATCACCACCGCCGCAGGCTGTGAGGTGGGACTGGACGGCGTCATCGGCACGTCTACGCTCACGCAGAACGGCATTTTCACCACCGACGCCCAGGGCGAAATCAGGATCACCAACCTTGCGCCCGGCGCCTATGTGTTGACTGAAATCAAGGCACCGGACGGCGGGTACGTCATCGACACGCCCTCCACCAATGTGGTCATCGGCCAGGGCGGGGACACCCAAACGGTGGTCATCAAAAACTCCAAGGCCGGTTCGTTGGTTATCTTGAAGCAGAGCTCCCTGGACGGCAAGCCCCTGGAAGGGGTGGAGTTCAAGGTCACGACTTCCACCGGCGAGTTCGTCCCGGACGCCAATGGCCAGATCAGCTCCAACGGCCTGTACTACACCAACAAGGACGGAAAAATCACCATCAATGGGGTGGTGGGCACGCTGGTGGTGACGGAAACCCGCAGCGTCCCCGGCTACTCCATCGACCCCAACACCAAGACGCAGACCGTGGTGGTCAACCCCAACGACACACAGACGCTGCGGTTCTACAACACGCCCTCGACAACCCTTGTGCTGGAAAAATACATCGAGGGCACCACCACCCCCATCAAGGGGGTTACCTTCCTGGTGACCGACTCCAGCGGGGCCGTGGTGGGAAATTCCAACGGCGAGTTCATCACCGATGAGAATGGCCGCATCGTCCTGAAGGGCCTGGAGCCCGGCGCCACTGTCACCGCCAAGGAGATCAAAACGGTGGAAGGCTTCGTGCTGGATTCCACCCCCAAATCCATCAAGATCAAGGCCGGCGAGGTGCAGACGCTCCGTTTTTACAACCAAAAGCAGGGCGGCATCGTCATCAAAAAGCTGGATTCCGTCACGAAAAAACCGCTGAGCGGGGTGCAGTTCCAGCTGACCTACGCGGACGGCTCCTATGTGGACGCGGACAACGGCCACCTGTCCTCCAAGGGGCTCTATACCACCGACGCCAACGGCGAGATCCGGCTGACGGGCATCGTGGGCACCATCATTATTTCGGAAACCAAGCCCTTGGACGGGTACGTGGTGGACCCGTCCACGCAAAATCAGACGGTACAGGTGAATGCCTCCGACACCCAGTATATCACGGTGTATAACACGCCCATCGGCGGCGCTGAGATCATCAAGGTGGATGCTGCCGATAAGACCAAACGACTGGGCGGCGTCACCTTCGAGATTCGAAAGATGGACGGCGGCCTGGTGCAGACCGTGACCACCGGCAGCGATGGCCGGGTGCACGTCAAGCTGGACGCCGGGGACTACTACGCCCTGGAAACCGAGGCCAAGTCGGGGTACAAGCTGGACCCCACCCCCCACTATTTCACGGTGCAGGACGGCAAGACCGCCAGCGTAACCATCACCAACGAGGCGTTCTCGGGTATCATCCTCCACAAGATCAATTCCGTCACAAAGGAAGGGATCTATGGGGTCAAATTCCTGGTCTACGATCAGAACAAGAACCCCATTGGCGAGTACACCACTGATGACAACGGCTATATCTACATCGACGACCTGACGGTACAGGGCAAAGGCCGGCTGTATATCCGCGAGCTGGAGGCCGCCCAGGGCTATGAGCTGGACAAGGAGTACAAGACCGTTTACGTCCAGCCGGGGAAGACCATTGAGGTTGAGTGGGAGAACACGCCCATCACGGGCCAGTTCCAGATCCGCAAATACGCCGCCGAGTACAACGAGGTCACCGGCACCCCGGCGGGCGCTCCCCTGAAGGGCGCGGTGTATGAGATCAGCGAGGCCCGGTCGGGGAAAGTGGTTGATTATATCACTACCGACGCCCGGGGTGTGGCGGCGTCCAAGCCCCTTCCTTTGGGCCGCTACCTCATCAAAGAGGTGACCGCCCCGGCCTACTGGCAGCTCAGCGGTGCCACCTTCGATGAGACGCTGGAGTATTCCGGCCAGATCATCAAGCTGAGTGACTACGACAAGCCCTCCAACCTGGGGGTGACCATCACCAAGCGGGGCAACGCCCAGGTGCTGGCGGGCAGCCAGATGCGGTACGACATCACGGTGGCCAACACGTCCAACGTGACGCTTTCGGAATTTTACTGGCATGATCGGATTCCCACCGACGCGGTGCGGGGCACGGTGCTGACCACCGGCACCTACAGCGCCCGGCTTAACTACCGGGTGCTGTACAAGACCAACTACCGCTCCGGCTACCAGGTGCTGGCGTCCAATCTGCTCACCAGCAGCAACTATTCGTTCAGCCTGAACGCCATCCCCATGCAGGCCGGGGAATACGTCACCGACGTCTACTTTGACTTTGGCAAGGTGCCCGTGGGCTTCCAGTCCACCACCAGCCCGACGCTGACGGTGCAGGTGCTGGGCACGCTGGCCAACAACTATCAGATCGTCAACCGGGCCGACGTGGGCGGCAAGTACCAGGGCACCTGGCAGACCGCCCAGGCCACCTGGCTCACCATCGTGCGCAGGCTGGGGCCTGTGCCCACCCTGCCCCAGACGGGGTACTAAACAGTACAGGGGGGCGGTTCAGTTTTGAACCGCCCCCGCTGATTATGGCTCAGTTTCTTGAGTTCATCATCATAGAGATAAATTTATGGAGTTGTTCCATAAACAATCCACTTTCATTCAGTTCTGCCGTAATGCGGCCAGCCCGATCCATCACAGGTTCATTGGGAATAGCCGGCATTTGAAGCGGCATCAAAAAACCGCTAAGCACACCGCCCACCGACCTTGCCCAGATATTTGCCACAACTGTGTCCTGATCGTTCGGGTTGATACCGTGCTCCACCACAATCTCCAGAATCATCCGGCTGTCGATTTGCAACGCGGTGGCGGGCAGCTTGAACTTGAAGCAGTCGATCCCCTCAATGTCGGTTTCCACGACGTCTGGAAATGGAGCAGAAGATTCGTTCCCTTGCGCCCCGGACAAGCGGGCCGCAAATTCTTCCTGTTCCACCTCGTTCGCGGGCCGAACCGTATCCTTTCCACAGTCCGGACATTGCTCCGGCTCAGAGGATCGACTGAAAAGGAACCCGCAGTTATCACAAGCATAAATCATTTTAATCACCGTTTCCCATTATAGCAGAGGCGGTTTACTTTGGCAAGGAGATGATTTCCATAGAGCCCACATACCCCTCCCTGGACCGCGCCGCGTTCCTCATTGAGCGCACCTGTGTGCCCAGGTATTATCCCCCCACCTACTGCGCCGAGGCCGCCCAACTGCTGGCCATGCTGGAGGCGGCCCGGCAGCAGAACTGCCCGCAGGAACCCCTTGACGGGAATTAACCCTTTTTGCGCTTCGGGGCCACGCTGTCGTAACTCAGTTCCAGCAGCGGATAAATCTGCTCGTCCGGCACGGTTTCATCCAGCAGCACGGAGATCCAGGAGCTTTTGCTCATGTGGTACGCCGGGAGGAACCCGTCCTGGGCCAGCAGGGAGCCTACCAGCACGGGGCCGCATTTCAGATCCATGATATCGGCAGTACCATCCCCTGGGAGGTCAAGGCTTTTCCGGGCCACGTCCAGGATGACGGCAAACCACTTCCGGCTGGCGCTCTGGCGGAACACGGCGTAATTGGGATACCGCGCCCA